>NZ_KI912266.1:247123-292463 GCF_000235425.2 Pseudofrankia saprophytica | reverse complement strand
GGACGTGAGACCGGCCGCGGCGGGGCGGGACGCGGCGGGGCGGGGCGTCCTGGGCTGGGTGCCCCCGGTGCGGGACGACGTCTCGCCGGACAGGTCGCGCAGCCGGGAGCGCACGACGGTGAGCGAGGGCCGGTCGGCCTCTCGCTGCGCGAGCATCGTCCGCAGGATCGGCCAGAGCGGCCCGGCATGCCTGGGCGGGCGGATCAGGCCCTCGACGACCGACGTGAGGATGTCCACCGGCGTGGCACCGCCGAACGGCGGCTCACCCTCGACGGCGGCGTAGAGCGTGCCGCCGAGTCCCCAGACGTCACAGGCCGGCCCGCCGGCGTCGCCCTGCGCGCGTTCGGGCGACAGGTAAGCGGGCGATCCGATGACCTCGCCGGTACTGGTGAGCCGCGGGTCGCCCTGGCTGACGGCGATCCCGAAGTCGGTCAGCCGAGCCTGCCCGTCGGGGGTGACGATGACGTTGCTCGGCTTGACGTCGCGATGTATCACGCCGAGCCGGTGCGCCGCGTCCAGCGCGTAGGCCAGGGAGATCCCGATCTGGGCGACCCGCTCGACGGGCAGGCCGCCGTCGCGCTCGATCAGGGCCGACAGCGCGTCCCCCTCGACGAGCTCCATCACGATCCAGGGCAGCTCGCCGTCGTCGATGACATCGAGTACCCCGACCGCGCCTGGGTGGTGGACCCGCCCGGCGGCACGTGCCTCCCGCAGCACCCGTTCCCTGGCCTGCGCGACGGCCATCCCGGCGCCGGCGGGCAGCCGGACCTGCTTGATGGCGACAGTCCGGCGCATGATCTGGTCGGTGGCGCGGTGCACCACCCCCATCCCGCCCTCGCCGATCACCTCGTCGAGCCGGTAGCGCCGGCCCACGACGGTCCCGGGGGGGAAGACCGCTGGTCGGCCGGCTCCCGACGCTGACCGGCCTTCGCCTGACATCTCGTGCTCCCTCATTCGTCGCCCCCCGGCCCGCGCGTCCGGCCGTGCCCAGGTTCATCCGAGCACATCCGGCCGCGCGCCGGTACACCTGATGCCCGGCTCGTCCCCACGTGGGTCCCACCGTCCCAGGCCCGATTGTCCGACTCTCCCCGCTCGCGCGCGTCGCCGGATCGGCGAACCGGAATCGTTACAGTTCTGCCCTACGCTCGGGACGATGACGACGACAACGGGTGAGGCACTGCCCACCGTGGAGGAGATCCGGCGGGCGCCGAAGGTGCTGCTGCACGACCACCTGGACGGCGGGCTGCGGCCGGCGACGGTGGTGGAGCTGGCTGACGCGTGCGGGTACACGGCGCTGCCGACCACCGACATCACCAAGCTGGGCGGGTGGTTTCGCGGCGGGGCCCACAGCGGCTCACTGGTTCGCTACCTGGAGACGTTCAGCCACACGGTCGCGGTCATGCAGACCACGGACGCGCTCGCCAGGGTGGCCCGGGAGTGCGCCGAGGACCTCGCCGCCGACGGCGTCGTCTACGCCGAGATCCGGTTCGCCCCCGAGCTGCACACCGAGCGCGGGCTGTCGCTGGACGAGATCGTCGAGGCGGTGATCGACGGGCTGCGGGTCGGCGCGGGTGGCACCGGCCTGCACGCGCGCGTGCTGCTCACCGCGATGCGCCACCAGGCCCGCTCGCTGGAGATCGCCGAGCTGGCGATCCGCTGGCGCGAGCGGGGCGCGGTCGGCTTCGACATCGCCGGCGCCGAGGCGGGCAACCCGCCGACCCGCCACCTCGACGCCTTCCAGTACATCCAGCGCGCCAACGGCCACTACACGATCCACGCGGGCGAGGCGTTCGGGCTGCCGTCGATCTGGGAGGCCGTTCAGTGGTGCAACGCCGACCGGCTCGGCCACGGCGTGCGCATCGTCGACGACATCGCCGTCGACCCGGACGGGCGGGCCACGCTCGGCCCGCTGGCGAACTACGTCCGCGACACCCGGGTGCCGCTGGAGATGTGCCCGTCGTCGAACGTGCACACCGGCGCCGCGGCGAGCATCGCCACCCACCCCATCGGCCTGCTGCGCGACCTGCGCTTCCGCGTCACCGTGAACACCGACAACCGGCTGATGAGTGACGTCACGCTCAGCAGCGAGTTCGCGACGCTGGTGGACACCTTCGGCTACGGCTGGTCGGACATCCGCTGGTTCACCCTCAACGCGATGAAGTCCGCCTTCCTCCCCTTCGACCAGCGCCTCGACCTCATCGACAACGTCATCAAGCCCGGCTACGACGCCCTGTCCGGGAGGGCACCGGGCTGGTGACGCCGTGGGCGCGGACGGAGACCGTCACCGCCGCCACGAAGGCGACTGGCTTGTCGGACCTGGGTGCCATCCTCGCCGTGTCGGGTCCGAGAACGTCCGGGAAGGTCTCCGTGGCTACTGATATTGGTGTGGATGGCCCCGTGACGGCGGTCGACGGTGCCGGCGGGGGGCGGCTGGGCCCGGACGGGCTGGTGCGCTGCCCCTGGGGGATGTCCGCCCCCGACTACGTCGCCTACCACGACGAGGAGTGGGGGCGGCCCGTGCGGGACACGGTGGGGCTGTTCGAGCGGCTCAGCCTGGAAGCGTTCCAGTCGGGCCTGTCGTGGCTGACGATCCTGCGCAAGCGTGACGGGTTCCGGAAGGCGTTCGCCGGCTTCGACCCGGCGGCCGTGGCGGCGTTCGGTGAGGCCGATGTCGAGCGGCTGCTCCTGGACGCCTCGATCGTCCGGAACCGGCGCAAGATCGAGGCGACGGTCGTCAACGCGCGGGCCATCCTCGCGCTGGAACGCCCGCTGGAGGAGCTCATCTGGTCCTTCCAGCCGGACGCGGCGGCCCGCCCCGTCCCGCGCACGCTCGCCGACGTCCCGGCGACGGTGCCGGAGTCGATCGCGCTCGCCAAGGCGCTGCGCCGCGCCGGGCTCGTCTTCGTCGGCCCCACCACGAGCTATGCCCTGATGCAGGCCTGCGGCCTCGTCAACGACCACCTCGCCGACTGCTTCGCCCGGGGCGCGGCCGGCGGATGACCGTGGGCCCGCGCGCCGAGTGACCCTCAGCCCGGGCGCGGGACGGGGTCCGGCGGTCCCAGATCGAGCGCGTACGTCTCCCCGACCAGATCGACGCCGAAGCTGCGATGCGGCTCGCGGGCGACCAGCGTGAAGCCGGACCGCAGGTAGAGCCCGCGGGCCGCGGCGAGGACGTCGTTGGTCCAGAGCGTCAGCCGTTCGTACCCGGCGGATCGGGCGTGTGCCAGGCAGGTGTCGACGAGTTCCCGGCCCACGCCGTAACGCCGAAACCGCGGCTCGACGAGCAGCATCCGGAGCTGGCCGACGCGTTCGTCCGTCTCGAAACAGAAGACGCAGCCCGCGCGCTCGCCGTCGACCTCCGCCACCCAGCCCAGGTCACGCGGGGAGCGCCGGTTCCTCCACTCGGCGACCAGGGAGAGCACGAGCTCCTCGAACGAGGAGTCCCACCCGAACTCGCTGGCATACAGCTCGCCATGCCGCTGGATGACCCAGCCGAGATCGCCCGGCCTGCCGATCTGACGTAAGGACGTCGCCGTGCCCACCCCAGCTCCCTCCGACTGATACGACTGTGTCAGTGACACGACCGTATCAGTACAGTGGTGGCCGTGACCACGTCTCGCCGGCCGGAACTGCTCGAAGCCGCCTATCGCTACGTGCTCCAGCACGGCCTCGTGGACCTCTCACTGCGGCCGCTGGCCGATGCCATCGGATCGAGCACCGGTGTCCTGCGCTTCGTGTTCGGATCGAAGGAGGGCCTGGTGGCCGCGCTGCTGGAACGGGCGCGCGCCGACGAGCTGCGGCTCATGCAGGTCGTCCCCGAGGACGCGGACCTGGCCGTGGTGGCGACGGCCGTCTGGCGATGGCTCGCGGACCCGTCCAACGAGCAGATCCTGCGCCTGTGGGTCGAGTCCTACGCGAACTCGCTGATCCAGCCGGACGGCCCCTGGGGCGGCTTCGCGCAGCGCACCGTCCGGGACTGGTTGGACCTGTTCGAACGAGGCCAGCGCCCCGGCGTGGCCCGCACCCCTGACGGTGAACGGCAGCGAAGCGCCGTGCTGGCGGTGCTCCGCGGGGGACTGCTGGACCTGCTCGGTACCGGCGACGAACCGCGCGTGACCACAGCCGTGGAGTCAGCCATCGACGCGCTCACGACCCCGAAGCTCGGGGCCCTCGACGGCTGACGCCGGTCAGCCGGCCGGGCTGGTCAGGCGGCCGGGCTGGTCAGCCGGCTGGGCTGGCCGGGCCGGAGCCGAGGCCGGCGTCGCGGGCGCGCACGATGGCCTCGGCCCGGGTCGTGACGTCGAGTTTGGCGAGGATCGACGACACCCGGTTGCGGACGGTCTTGTCGGCCAGGAAGAGGCGGGCGGCGATCGACCGGTTGTCCAGCCCGTCTGCCACCAGCTCCAGCACCCGGACCTCGGCCTCGGACAGCTGCGGGAACATCTGTGGGGAGAAGCCGCCGACCGCGTGGCGGACCTTGCTCGCCACCCCCGTCCCGATGACCAGCTCGCCGCGGGCCACGGCCTCTAGTGCCCGCGCGACGTCCTTCTTCGACGACTCCTTCAGCAGGTAGCCGCGCGCCCCCGCCTGCAGGGCGGCCTGCAACGAGGCGGTGTCCTCGCTCATGGTCAGCACGATGACGGCCGTCTCGGGGGCCTGCTCGGCGATGCGGGCCGTCGCCTCGATGCCGCCGAGGCCCGGCATGCGCAGATCCATGAAGACGACGGCCGGCCGGTGGCGCAGCACCGCGTCCAGCGCCGCGCGGCCGTCCTGCGCCTCGGCGACGACCGTCGCCCCCAGCTCGGCCAGCAGGCCGCGCAGGCCGTCCAGGAACAGGGGATGGTCGTCGGCGATGACGACCCGGACGGACGACATCACGACGCCCTCCGCTCGCCGAGCGGCAGGCGGGCCCGCACGACCGTGCCGCCACCCACGACCGTGCCGCCACCCACGGCCGCGGCGCCGTCCACGGCCATGCCGCCGTCCACGGCCGCGGCCGCGGCGGCCGCGGCCCGGTGCACCTCCAGGCGGCCGCCGACCTCGCCAGCCCGCTCCCGGATGCTCTGGAGCCCGACCCCGGGCACGGCGTCCACGGCGAGCCCCATACCGTCGTCGACCACCTCGACGACCAGCCACGGCGGCTCCTGGCGGACGCGGACCACGCACCGCCCGCAGCCGGAGTGCCGGACCGCGTTCGTCACCGCCTCGGCGACGATCCGGTACGCCGCCACCTCGGTCGCGGCCGGCAGCGTGCTCTCCGCCGTCGGGGTGCTCTCCGCCGGCTGGTCGGCCTGCGCCTCATCCGGCAGGTCGAGTGTCACGATCGGCGCGAACGGCGCGACCAACTGGCGCAGCGCGACGGTCAGCCCGCCGTCGTCGAGCGCCGGCGGGCGCAGGTTCTCCACCACGTGGCGGATCTCGCGCACGGTGCCGCGCAGCCGGTCCCGGATCAGGGCGGCCTGCGCCGCCGCCGGGTCGGCCCGGTCCTCCAGCCCGTCGGTGAGGCTGTCGAGCTGCATCGCCATGGCCGCGAGCTGCGGGCCGATGCTGTCGTGCAGGTCCCGGCGCAGCCGCCGGCGCTCCTCCTCACGGGCGGTCACCAGACGGTCCCGGCTGCGCCGCAGGTCGTGCTGCGTCGCGGCGGCGTCGAGGAGGTCGCCGGCGCGGCGGGCGACGTCGTCGAACATCGCCCGTTCGGCGGCGTTGAACTCGTCGGCCGGGTGGCGCCGGCCCACGACCAGCGTGCCGGCCTGCCCGGTCCTGGCATGCAGCGCGGCACGCTCGACCGCGTCGACCGGCGTTCCCGTCTCGATCATCGCCAGCCGCTCGTCCACCGGGTGAATGGCGACATAGGGCACCTTGAGCGCGCGGCGTACACCTTCGGCGAGTTGCGCCAGCGCGTCGATCGGCCCGGTGGCCAGGTCGAGCCGGCCGTGCAGGGCGGCGAGCACCGCGTACGGGTCCCGCGCGGAGCCGAACAGCAACCGGTCCACGAACCGCTGCACCTGGTCGCGAGCGGCCGCCGCGACCAGGGCGGCGACGGCGAGCACGCCGTAGGCGACGCGCTGGCCGGGGACGAGCGCCCCGGCGGAGGCGACCGTCGCCGCGTAGGCGAACAGCAGAAAAACGGTGAGCAGGCCGTATACGACGGTCCTGCTGAGCGCGGCGCCGATGTCGAACAGCCGGTGGCGGACGACGCCGACGCCGATCGCGGCGACCAGCAGCAGCATGCCGACGCCCATGCTCAGGCCGTCGGAGTCCGAGTCGCCCTCGAGGAGGAGCCCCGCGAGGGTGGCGCCGACGAGGCCCACCATGCCGGCGACCAGCCACTGCAGGCGCGCGCGCTCGACGCCGGCCGAGCGGCGCAGCCGGGTGACGACCGCGGCCAGCCCCACCAGCCCACCCCCGAGCATGATCAGATATGCGGTGATCACGGTGGTGTACAGCAACCAGGTGGCGTCGTCGACCGCGAGCGGGTTCGTCAGCTCGGGGGAGACGTCCGTGCTGACGGGGGAGAACATCCGGGCCGTCAGGTGGCAGGCGATGAGCGCCGCGAGGACCGCCGCGACGCGACGCCAGCGCGCCGACGGTAGCCGGCCGTCCGGGAACAGCAGCGGCACCAGTCCCCACAGGACCATGTACGGGACGTATCCCCAGACCGCGAACCAGGTGGCCACCTCCTGCCCCGGCAACTCGGCCTGGCCGGGCACGAGGGCGAGGGCCGCGTACTGGGTCGCCAGCAGGTAGGGCCCGGTCAGCGCCGTCGACAGCAGCACCCAGCCCACCCGGTTGCGCGGCTGGTGGACCAGCACGAGCGCCGCGACCAGCGGGAACGCGGTCGCGAGGACCAGGTCGGCGCTCGACAGCACGGTCCGGTGCGCGGTCCGGTCGGTGACGTATCCATGCAGGGCGATCGCGCCGAACGCGCAGCCGATCGACAGCAGCGTCAGCAGCACGGCGAGGACCGAGGCCGCGACCACCGCCGGCGTCATGGACATCATCGGCGTGATCGATGCCGGCCCTGCCGCGGTGGCGGCGGTGCCCGTGCTCGGGCCGCGCCCCGCGCCCCTCGGCTCCGCGGTGGGCGTGGCCCGGTCGAGGCCGTCATGGACGACGGCCCCGTCGGCACGGCTGTCGCCGTGGTCCAGCGTCAACGTGTGGGCGCCCATGTTCCCCAGGATCCCGCGCGATACCGCTGGTAGCCGTCCTGTCGGTGACCCCGGACCTGTCGGGTGCGCGTCCCCTGCGCGGGCCCGCTGTCCCTCGTTTCCGGGACAGCGGGCGCAGGACCTTGCTTTCAGACGCCGACGGCGACGAGGCCGCCGGCAGACGAGAGGACGGATGACATGACAACCGCAACTGCCCCCGCCCGCCACGCCGCTCCCGCCGCCGGCGCGGTGGCCCGCCCCCGCTGGACCTGGCTGGGCGTCGGCGCCGGCGTGCTCGGCTTCGTCGCGACGGTGGTCACCGCCACCGGCGTGTCCGACAAGCAGGTCGGGCCGGGCGTGATCGACAAGATCTCGCGGACCTCGACCCAGATAGGCGGCGCGATCGGGTACGTGGCCGTCGCGCTTCTGCTGGTGCTGGCCGCCTGCTGGCGCTCGAAGATCATCCAGGCGTTCCCGGACAGGGTGGCGGCCCGGGTGGTGGCGGACGCGTTCGTCGCCTCGGCCGCGGCGCTGACGTTCGGCTACGGCTGGAAGCTGGCCCTCGCCGACTACATGCCCGGCGGGATGGACGAGAAGCTCTTCACCCGCGAGGGGCAGTTCGTCTACTACATGCTCTGCGACTTCGGCCCCTGGATCGGCTACCTGGGCGTCGTCGTGGCGGCGGGCGCCGTCGCCTGGCTCGGGCTGCGCGACCGGCTCGTCTCGAAGTGGCTGGGCATCGTCAGCCTGATCCCGCCGCTCGCGGTGCTGTTCATGGCCTGCACGATGTCGATCGCGGGCTTCCCCGGCATGGTCGGCCCGATCTGGCTGATCATCGCCTTCGCCGGCCTGAGCCTCGGCAAGCACGAGCTCACCGGCACCGCGAAGGCCTGACACCTCGCCTCGGTCGTCGAACGCCGTCGGCCCGCCTGGTTCACAAACCAGGCGGGCCGACGCCATGCCCGGACCATGACTCAGGGCTGCATTTCGGCCAGGACGTCGGCGGTGGACGAGAGACCCAGGCGGGTGGCGCCGGCCTGGACGAACGCCAAGGCCTGGGAGGCGGTCTTGATCCCGCCGGAGGCCTTGATCCCGAGCCGGCCGCCGACGGCGGCGTGCATCGCGCGGATGGCGCGCAGGCTCGCGCCGCCGGCGGGGTGGAAGCCGGTGGATGTCTTGACGAAGTCCGCGCCGCCGGCCAGCGAGGCGCGGCAGGCCGACCGGATCGTCGCGTCCTTCAGCAGCGCCGTCTCGAGAATGACCTTGAGGACGACGGGTGCCGGCACCGCGACGCGGATCTGGTGGATCTCGAACTCGATCGCGGCCCAGTTCTCGTCCACCGCGTTCGCGATGTCGATCACCATGTCGATCTCGGTCGCGCCGTCCGCCACCGCGCGCCGCGCCTCGTCCACCTTGACCGCGGTCAGGTGGTTGCCGTGGGGGAAGCCGACGACCGAGGCGACCGCGTAGGCCGGCGGGCCGCCGTTGCCCACGGACCGCGCCTCCCGGCGGGCGCTGGCCGCCGCCAGGTAGACGTGGGTCGGCGCGACGCAGACGGCGGCGACCTTGAACTTCGCCGCGTCCGCGCACAGCTTGAGGACGTCCTCGTCGGTGGCGTCGGGCTTCAGCAGCGTGTGGTCGATGATCGCCGCCAGTTCCGCCCGGTTCGTCGGCACCGGCGGTAGTGGTGGCGACTCGGGCGCTGGCGGGAACTTGTGCGGGTTGGTCGTTCCCGAGGTGCCGGCTGGCTGGTCAGGTTCGTCGGCTGCCGTCGTCATGGCCCCATCTTTCCGCGCGGTTCGCCCGCGGACGAGGCCCCTGCGCTTTGGATGCCGGTGATGCGGTGGTACACGTCCTTTTGGCCCGCGGCGCGCGCGGTCCCGCCCGCCCGCGGCCGGCGCGGTACCTCCCAAGGAGCATTCTCGTGCAGGTAGATGTCATCGATCACCCGCTTGCCGCGGTCGCGCTCACTCTCCTGCGGGACGAGACGACGCCCCGGGTCGGCTTCCGGGCGGCTCTGCACGACCTGGCGACGATGCTGATCTACGAGGCCACCCGTGAGCTGCCGACGTCCGTCGTCCCGGTGCGTACGCCGCTGACCGAGACCACCGGGACGAGGCTCGCCGCGGAGCCGGTCGTCGTGCCCGTCCTGCGCGCGGGGCTGGGCATGCTGCCGGCGGCGCAGGCGCTCGTGCCGGACGCGGTCAGCGCGTTCATCGGGCTGGCCAGGGACGAGGCGACCTTCCAGCCGACGGTCTACCTGGAATCGGTGCCCGCCGATCTGTCGGGCCGGCCGGTGCTGCTGCTCGACCCGATGCTGGCCACCGGTGGTTCCGCGCTGCACGCCCTGCGGCTGCTCGCCGACCGCGGTGCCCGGGGAACCGTCGTCGTCTCGGTCGTCTCGGCCCCCGAGGGCATCGCCGCTCTCGAGGCCAGCGGCCTGGACATTCGCCTCGTCACCGCCACCATCGACGACGGCCTCAATGAAACGGCCTACATCGTCCCTGGTCTCGGCGATGCCGGCGACCGCCTCTTCGGCGCCGTCTGACCATTGCCGGAGCCGTGCCGTGCCGTGCCGGACGGCCGGTCGGCGCCCTATCCGTCGGAGAGGGCGTGCTGATAACCGGCGTGGACGGCGTTCGTGACGGGAGCGGTGTCGCCGAACACCCGGCGGACGCGGGGCAGGAGTTCCTCGTAGAGGGCGCGCGCGGCTCGCCGGTCGGCGGAACCGAGCAGGTTGAGCGCCGCGTCGGCGCTAATCGTCAGCGTGGTGCGGTTGTTCTCACCCAGAGTTTGCCGCAGGCGGGGGAGAAGATCCTCGTAGAGGGCGCGGGCGGCCTGCCGGTCGCCGCACCTGTGTAGGTTCCGCGCGGCGAAACCGGAAAGCGTCAGTGTGTTGTGGTTGTTTTCTCCGAGTGTTTCGCGCAGGCGTGGGACGAGGTCGTCGAAGAGGGCGCGGGCTGCCTCGTGGTCGCCGTGATCGAGCAGGTTCCGCGCCGCCAGGCCGGTATCGATCAGCGTTGTCCGATGGTTTTCCCCGAACACCTGGCGGGCTCGCGGCAGGAGATCCTGGTACAGGCTGCGTGCCTGGGCCCGACTGCCGGAGTCGGCGAGGTTACGCGCCGCCTCCCCGGCGAAGAACAATGTTCGCGCCTCGTTTTCGCCGAGCGTTTGGCGCAGGCGCGGGATGAGGTCATCGAACAGGGCGCGAGCCGAGGCGTGGTCGCCGGACTCGCGCAGGTTCTGCGCCGCCAGGCCCACGGCGGTCAACGTGTCGGGGTCGTCCTGGCCGAGTACGCGGCGAAGGCGCGGCAGGAGGTCCTCGTACATGGCGCGGGCCGCCGGATGGTTGCCGGCGTCGGCCAGGTCCCCGGCCGTCCTGGCCCGTTCCCTCAGCTGTTCGGGATCACCGTCGTCCCAGCCCTCGGCGGGGGTCTGGCGAGGGTCGATCCGGCGCGTCATGGGTGACGCCGCCCGGGCGGCGGCCCGGACGGACATGTCGACGGCCACCGGGATGCGGCAGTAGTCGAGCCAGTCGGGCGCGAAGACCCGGGCGCCGGCCTCGGCGAGCTCGAGCGCGAGCTGACGGGCGGTGCTCTGGCGTTCGGCCGGCTCCTGCTGGAGCGCCTTCATCACCACCCGGGCGAGCGGCTCGGGGACGGGCGGCGCCGGTGGGACGGCGGCGGTCCTGGCCCACCGCTGCGGGAACGGGAGCCGGCCGGACTGGAGGCGGTAGAGCACCACGCCGAGGCCGAAGACATCCGTGGCCGGACTGAGAATGCCGCCCTGGAGCTGCTCGGGAGCCATGTAGACAGGACTGCCGATGACGTAGCTGGCCTCGCCCTCGGTGCTCTCCAGGATCTTCGCGATGCCGAAGTCGGTGACCTTGGGGGTGCCGTCGGCGGCGAAGAGGATGTTGTCGGGCTTGACGTCGCGGTGCAGGACGCGGGACGCGTGCGCGTGGTGCAGGGCCTCGGCGACGGCGATGCCGACGGCGCAGATCTCCTCAGGGGACAAGCCCGCCCGCCGCCGGGCGCTGAGGGTCCCGCCGGCGAGGAACTCCATGATGAGCAGCCGGAGGCGCTGGTTCGGGACCTCGCGGTAGTCGTACACGCGGGCGACGTGGGGGTGGGCGTCGAGACTGGCCAGGACCCGGGCCTCGAGACTGAACCGGTCCTGCTGGTTGGGCTGGGTGAGGACCTTGATGGCGACCCTGCGGCCCATGGCCCGGTGGTATCCGCCCAGGACGACACCGAATCCGCCCACGCCGATCTCGTCGCCGACCTCGTAGTCGGGCAACGCGGCCTGGACGGCCGCCTTGTAGATCGACATCTGTGTGCTCCCCTGGCGGCGTGAGATCGCCCGTGTCGACGACACTACGACCTCCCGGACCGCCGACCTGCCGGATCGTCGACCTGCCAGATTGCCGACCCGACGGATCGCCGACCGCCGGGAACTCGGTATGGCATGTTATTTGCGCGGGCAACGATTTCTACCCGCGGAACGCCCCTGGCGCGGCCTCGCGGGTTGGCCACCGCTTTCCGCCCGGCGTGGTGGGACGGTCGTCTGCGCGACAACCTCGTCTCTACGCCAACTACGTTGCGCGCCAGACGGTTCGCGGTAAGCTGTCCCCGATCGCCCGGTCTTTCCGGTTGACGCCGTTCCTGCTCGCGCCGTACCCGCTCGATAGCGCCTCGGTGGCTCTGTCACGTTCCGAGGCCTGACCGCGTCTGGACGTTATATGCCGCTGTTGGGCGAGGGGCAGGTCATCCGCGACACCTATCGCGTGGAACGGTTTCTCGGAGAGGGCGCCTTCGCGGAGGTCTACCGGGTCAGGCACCCATTCCTTGGCCGGCAGGCCATGAAGGTGTTTCGCCGTCCCGGCCTGTCGACGAACGACATCGAGAAGGCGCTGGGAGAAGCCGTGCTGCTTTCCCGGCTCGGACATCCCAACATCGTGCGTGTCTTCGACGCGAACACTCTCGAGACCTCGTCCGGGGTGTTCGGCTACTTCACGATGGAATACGTGCCCGGTGGCACGCTGGCCGACCACCTGGCCGCTCACCGCGGGTTCCTCCCGGTCGCCGAGGCCGTGGACATCGCCGTCCAGGTGTGTCGCGGCCTCGCCGTCGCCCACCAGAAGAACCCGCCGATCATCCACCGCGACATCAAGCCGCAGAACCTGCTGATGGGGCACGACGGCGACGCCACCCGGGTGCTCGTCTCGGACTTCGGCCTGGCCAGGGCGGTGAACCCGTGGACGCTGATGGCCAGCACTCGCGGCACCATGGCGTTCAAGGCGCCGGAGACGTTCCTCGACCCGCGCGGCGACTCCCGCGCCGGCGACGTCTGGGCCATCGGCTCGGTCCTCTACCTGCTGCTCACCGCCCAGATGCCGCACCCGGAGCTGGTCGCGGCTGATCCCCTCGCGGGTGCCTGGTACACGGGCCGGCTCATCCCGCCCCGGGAGCTGCGGTACGTCGTCGACGAGCGCCTCGAGAAGATCGTGACCCGGTCGCTCGCGCTGGACCCGTCCCAACGCCATGTCTCCGCGCCCGAGCTGCTCACCGACCTCGAGAGCTGGCGGACCCCGGCCGCGCCCGTCCCGCCCCCCTCCGTCCCGCCCCCCTCCGTCCCGCCCCCCTCCGTCCCGTCCGTTCCGCCGGCGGCTTCCGAGCGCCCGAGCACGCGCGGGCCGGCGCCCCGCGAGGAACCCGCCGGCGCCCAGAACACGGGGCTCGCGGCGGGCGGCCCGGCCCAGCTCACCGGGGGCCTCCAGCGCCGCCACGACGTGGGGCCCGCACTCCGGCAGCGGCCCGTCGGGCGGATCCGGCGCCGTGGCGACCGCCGGCCCGCCGGACGCTGACGCCCGGAGCGCGGCGAAGGCGGCCACCGGTCCCGGGCCGGCGTCTCCCGGCGCCGCGGAGCCGGACGACGTCCCCTCCCTGGCCAGCGTCCCCGCGAGTGTCGAGGCCGACGACGTGGCCGGGGCGGCGGCACACCTCGTCGACGAGGCGCTGCGGCTCGCGGGGGAGGGCCGGCCCGTGGCCGCCGCCAACCGCCTGACCGCCGCGTACGACCTGGTCCCGGCCCTGCGGGACCGGCACGGATCTCGGGAACAGCTCTCACGCAGGGGTGTGGTGATGTGACGTGACCTCCGTCGGCGAGGGGCGGGAGATCCTCGGCAAGGTCAGCCTGCCGTGGCTGTACGACGCCAACGCGTTCCGGGTGACGGGCCTGGCGGTGACGGCGAGCCGCCGCGACATCCGCCGGGTCTCCGACCGGGTGAGGATCGCCGAGCGGCTGGGCGAGGCCGCCGCCCCGGCCCATGCCCTGGCCCTCACGGTGCCCGTGACCGCGGCGGCCCTGTCCACCGCGCTCGACCGCCTGCGCGACCCGCGGCTCCGCCTCGTCGACGAGTTCTTCTGGCTCTGGCCGTCCGCCGAGCCTGCCGGCGCGACCACTGCCCCCGGTCCCGCCGCCGCCGCGACGACGACCGGCGGCGCCACCGCCGCCGACCAGGCGGCCGCCGGTGGCGTCACCGGCGACAGTGCCACCGCTGGTGATGACGCCGCTGGTGCCACCGCCGCTGGTGCCACCGCCACCGGCGCCACCACCGGCAGTGCCACCACGGACAGTGCCACCGCCGGCGACCCGGCGCTCGCCGCGTTGGCCGCGGGCGACGTCGACGGGGCCCGGCGCCGCTGGATCGAGGCCGCCTCGACCGACGGGGCCGCCCGGCACAACCTCGCCGTCCTGGCTCATCTACGCGCCCTTGACGCCGAGCGCGCCGGCGCCGGCGCCGCGTCCGGCGCGCCGGACGCGGCCGCGGGGCCCGCCGGCGCGCCGCCCCGGCCGGACTGGCGCGAGGTGTACTGGTTGTGGGCGGCCGTGCTGGCCGACGAGGCCTGCTGGAACGCGTTCGAGGCGCGCATAGCCGCCGCCGGCGACGCCCGGCTCGGCGTCGGGCTCGCCGCCGGGATCCGCTCCGCGCTCCCGGACACCCTGCTCGCCAGCGGCGCGGCACTGGTCGCCGCCGCCGTCGACGCCGGAGACCTGCCGGCCGCCCGTGCCCACCTCGCCGCGCTTCGCGAGCTCGGCGCGGGGGATCTCGACGCGGCGCTGCGGGCGGCCTGCGAGCCCTGGCTCGCCCAGGTCCGGTCACTGTGCGCGGACGCCGACCGGGCGGCCCAGGACAGGCCAGCGACCGGTCTCGACGTCGCCGAACGCGTGCTCACCGACGCCGAGCCGACGATGGCCCGGATCGACGAGCTGCTGCCGCCGAGGAACCTGACCAGGATCGGCATCCGCGACCAGCTTGGCCAGACAGTGCTGACCGCGTTGCTGCTCTATGACCAGACCTTCGTCAACGCCGCCGGCGAGCCGTCGACCACCGAGTTCCCCGACCATTTCCGGATGCGTGAGCTGCTGCGCCGGGTCACCCCGCTGGTCGAGTCGGCGGCGCTCGCCCAACGCATCGGCGAGAACCTCGACATCGTCGAACGCCAGGCCACCGCCGCCGCCTGCTACTACTGCCAGCGCCGGCGCTACGACAAGGCGTCGTCGCTGTCGCGCCCCATGCACCGGGTCAGCCACACCGAGACGACGTGGAACGGCCGGCGGATCCACTACCAGTCGGTGACCGTGACGATCCCTCGCTGCCGGGAATGCGCCCTGAGGCACCAGGAGCGGCGGATCTTCTCGTGGCTCGGCGGTATCGCCGCCTTCCTGGTGATCGTCGCCCTGGCCACGGTGGTCGGGTCGGCCGGGTGGGGCGTCCTGGTGGGCGCGATCGCGTTCCTCATCTCCGTGATCTGGGGGCGCGCGGCGATCAGTGGCAAGACGAATCGTTACCCGCCGCTGATCGAGCTGCGTGCCGAGAAGTGGCTACCTGGCGCCAAGCCGGCGGGGTCGTGATGGCCACGACTCGTGACGGCGCGCGCCCCGACGGACCGCCGCGGCCCGGGCGCCTGGGCGGGGGGTTCATGGCGACGGTGCGCCAGTGGCGCTATCCCCGGGAGTTTCGGATCGCGCCGCCGCGGTGGCCGTCCGAGCTGGTCGCGCTGTCCGACGCGACGGCCCGCGCGGTGGTCCCGCCTGGCCAGGACGCCGCTCTGGACGAGGCGCCCGCCTCGGCGACGCCCGCCGCGGGCGCGGTACCCCACGCTCCCGTCTCGGGGGCGCACGACGTGGCGGCGATCGCCTCGGGGGCGGTACCCGACGTGGCGGCGCTCGAGCCCAGGGACATCGCCCGGGTGGCGACCGAGCTGTGGCGGCTGCGTCGCCAGCTCGTCCCGACAGGCGCCCCGGTCACTCCCGAGGCCCGTCGGGCGCTGCGGCGGCTCGACGCCGTGGGTGACGTGCTCGCCGCGGCCGGCGTCGAGGTGCAGGACCACGACGGCGCTCGCTACGACAGCGGTCAGCAGCTGATGGTGCTGGCGTTCGAACAGACCGACGGCCTCACCGACGAACGCGTCGTCCAGACGCTGCGCCCCTCGGTCTACCTGGCCGGCCGCCTGGCCCAGGCCGGCGAGGTGATCGTCGGCACGCCGCCGCGCCCCGATCAGCAGAACCCCGATCAGCGGGACCCCGATCGGCAGGAGAGGACCTGATGGCACGGTCGACCGTGGACTTCGGGATCGACCTCGGCACGACGAACAGCGCGATCGCGATGCTCGTTGGCACCGAGGCCCAGATCATCAAGAACTCGGCCCAGCGTGACACCACGCCGTCGGCCGTCTACGTGGACCGGCACGGTCGCATCCACGTCGGCGACCGCGCCCGGGAACGCGTCGAGCACGACGTCGACAACACCGCCGCCGAGTTCAAGCTCCAGATGGGCCAGCGCGACTCGGAGAAGCGCTTCCGCGACGGCCAGCTGACGATGAGCCCCGAGTCGCTGTCCGCGGAGGTGCTGCGCCGGCTGAAGGCCGACGCGCAGGCGCGGACAGGCGACGACATCCAGGCGGCCGTCATCACGGTCCCGGCGGCGTTCGACCTCAACCAGTGCGACGCGACCCGCCGCGCCGCGAGGGAGGCCGGCCTGGCCCATGCGCCGCTGCTGCAGGAGCCGACCGCGGCCGCCCTGGCCTATGGCTTCCAGCGCGACGAGGACAACATCTACCGGCTGGTCTTCGACCTCGGCGGGGGCACGTTCGACGCCGCCGTGGTGCACGTCCGCGACGGCGAGTTCGACATCGTCAACCACGAGGGTGACAACTTCCTCGGCGGCAAGCTGATCGACTGGGCGATCGTCGAGCAGCTGCTGATCCCGCCCCTGCTCGCCCAGTACCCGCTGACCGACTTCGCCCGGGGAAACCCGCGCTGGGCGGCGGCCATCGCCCGGCTCAAGCGCGCGGCCGAGGAAGCGAAGATCACGCTGTCGGTCGCGACGAGCGCGACCATCGAGCTGGACGACCCGCCGCTGTGCGTCGACGACCGGGGGCAGCCGGTCGAGTTCGTCCACGACCTGCGCCGCGACGAGGTGGAGCGGCTCACCGACCCGTTCGTCGCCCGGGCGGTCAACATCTGCCAGAAGGCGTTGCGCGACGCGAAGCTCGCGCCCGGCGCCATCGACCGGGTGCTGCTCGTCGGCGGCCCCACCCTGATGCCGTACCTGCGCGAACGGGTCGCGGGCGAGCTGGGCATCCCGATCGACATCACCCAGGACCCGATGACGGTCGTCGCGCGCGGCGCGGCGATCTTCGCGGGGACCCAGCGGCTCGACACCGCCATCCCCACCCCGGCCGTCACCGGCGCCTACACGGTCGAGCTGGAGTACAACCCGATCGGCGCCGACCCGGAGCCGCAGATCGGCGGCGTCGTCCGCGGCCCCGCCGGCGCGGGCGTGGCCGGCCTCACGATCGAGTTCGTCAACGCCCAGGCGCGCCCGCCGTGGCGCAGCGGCAAGATCCCACTGTCGGCGACCGGCGGGTTCATCACGGCGCTGTCGGCGGCCCCCGGGGTGCGCAACGAGTTCGCGATCCTGCTGGAGGACTCCGCGGGGCGCCGCCAGCAGGCCGAGCCCGCCAGCCTGGCCTACACGATCGGCACGGTCGCGCCGGAGGCGGCGATGACCCACTCCGTGGGCATCGCCCTGGAGGGGAACAAGGTCATCTGGCTGCTCACGAAGGGCTCCCGCATCCCGGGCCGCGGCAGTGACGTGCTGCGCACGACGGTGGCGCTGAGCCGGGGCCAGTCCGGCGGGCTGCTGCGCATCCCGGTGCTGGAGGGCGAGTACGACCGGGCCGACCGCAACCGCCACGTCGGCGACCTCGAGATCCTGGCCAGCCAGGTGCGCCGTGACCTCCCGGTCAGCACCGAGGTCGAGGTGACGATCGAGATCGACGCCTCCCGCATCGTCGCGGCGAGGGCGTACGTGCCGCTTCTCGACGAGGAGTTCGAGACCCAGCTCGACCTGCGCTCCCAGGCCGCGCCGAACGCGGGCGAACTACGCAACTCGGCGCGCGTCGAGCAGGCCCGCCGCCGCGAGCTGGAGGACGCCGCCCGACAGGCGAACGACGCCGAATCGCTCGCCCGGCTGGCAGAGATCGACAACGAGCGCGTCGCCGAGCAGCTCGACGACGACCTGGCCGCGTACAACAACGGCGACGCGGACGCGGCTGGCACCGCCGCGAAGCGGTTGCTGGACCTGCAGGCGCGGCTCGACCAGGTGGAGCGGGCCCTCGCCTGGCCGCGGGCGGTGCGCGACGCCGAGGAGCTGCTGTCCCAGGCCCCCCGGGTGATCGAGGAGTTCGCCGACCGCGGCGACCGGCGCCGCTACGACCTGCTCGTGTCCGACCTGCGCGCCGCGCTGGGCTCCCACGACGTCGAGCTGCTGCACACCCGGACCGACGAACTGCGCATCTTCCTCATGGTGCTGTTCAACAAGAAGACCGGCGGCCTCGACGCCGCCCGGTTCGAGGCCCTCAAGGAGCACCGCGCGAGCATGCGCGACCAGGCACTCGCGAACCGGCTGTTCGAGGACGGCGACCGGGCACTGGAAAGCGGCAGCCTGGACCGGCTGCGCAACGTCGTCCGCCAGCTCATCGACCTGCTGCCCAGGACGGAGGGCCCCGATGACCCGTTCGGCCACTTCCGCCGATAGGGCGGACCCGCCCGAGGCGGACCCGTTCGGGGCGCTCGTCGACGAGGCCACCGTCGCCCGGGCCACCGACCTGGCCCGCGCGGGCCAGCACGGGCGTGCCCTGGCCCTGCTCGACGAGCTGGGTGCCCGGCGCGCCCACACCGCGCCCGAGCGTGACCTGCTCGCCCGGATCCACGCCCAGCAGGGCCGGCTCGACGCCGCCGCCCAGCAGTGGCGGCGCGCCGCCGAGCTCGGCGGCCACGAGGCCGAGGCCGTCGCCGGGCTGCGCAGGATCGCGGCCCTGGAGGGCCGGCACGTCACGACCCGTGGCCGGGTCGCCGGTGCCGCGCTCGCCGCCGCCGTGCTGTTCGGCGGCGGGGCGCTGCTCGGCTGGGCGGTCGCCGACGCATCGGCGACCGGCGGGGACAGCGACGCGACGGCGACGGCGGTGCCTCCGGCCGCCCTCGCCGCGTCGGGCGGTCCGGGCACGGCGTCGGCCGGTCCCGGTCTGCCATCGGAGACGACCGCCCCGGCGGCGGCGCCGTCCGTGGGGTCATCTGCGGCGTCGCCCGTGGCCTCGCCGCTCCAGGCGCTCGCCGACGGGGTCGCCGGCCCCGAGGTGACGGTGACCAGGGCCGGCGGCCAGGTCGTCCTGCTCTTCGGCGCGCGGCTGTTCGAGGGCGGCGCGGCCCTGAGCCCGGACGGGGCCGCGGCGCTTGCCCGGGTCGGTGCCCGGATCGCCGCCATTCCCGGGGTCGCCGTCGAGGTCGTCGGCCACAGCGACGACCTGCCGGTCCCCCCTGGCGGCCTCTACGCCGACAACACGGCCCTCAGCCAGGCCCGCGCCGGGGCGGCCGCCGCGGCGCTCGCCGGCGCGGGCCTGTCCCCGGCCCAGATCACCGTCTCGGCCGCCGGCAGCGCCGTCCCCCTCTACCCGAACACGCCGGCCGACCGCGCCCGCAACCGTACTGTCACCCTCCGCCTGACCCCGTCGGCTTAGGACCTGGCTCGGGAGGCGAGACGAGACGGGACGACGGCCGGTGCCCGGGAGCCGCCGTCGTCCCGGGCGGCTCCCGCTACGCCAGGCCGCGGGCCCAGGAGATGAGCGGAGGTAGGCGGTCGGCGGTCGCCTCCAGGTAGATCTTGAGCTTGGGCTCGGTGCCGCTGGGGCGGACGACGGCGCGGGCGTCTCCGGCAAGCGTGAAGATCAGGACGTCGGACGCGGGCAGGCCCGACGAGACCAGCAGGTCCGTGACGATCACGACCTTCAGCCCGGCGACGTCCGCCGGCGCGGTAGCGCGCAGGCGGCGCATCAGCTCGGCGCTGGCGGCCAGGTCGGGGACCCGGATCGAGACCTGGGCGGTGGCGGGCGCGCCGAGCTCGCGGTTCAGCTCGTCGAGGCGGTCGAGGAGGGTCCGGCCGCGGGCGGCCTCGGCGGCAGCCATCCGGGCGACCGTGACGGCCGCGGTGAGACCGTCCTTGTCGCGGACGAGGTCCGGGCGGACGGCGTAGCCGAGGGCTTCCTCGTAGCCGAAGACCAGGTCCGGGTCCCCCCGCATGATCCACTTGAAGCCCGTGAGGGTCGCGGCGTAGCGGACACCCCGGCGCGCGGCCAGGGTGCGCAGGGCGGTCGAGCTGACAACCGTACTGGCGACCGGGCCGGGGGTGCGCAGGAGGATCTCGTCGGCGAGCAGCAGGCCCAGCTCGTCGCCGGTGAGGACCCGCCCGCCGACGGCGACCGCCAGCCGGTCCGCGTCCGGATCGTTCGCGAGGACGACGTCCGCGCCGATCCGGGCGCCGAGGGCCAGCACCCGCTCCATCACCCCCGGTTCCTCGGGGTTCGGGAACCGCGCGGTCGGAAAGTCCGGATCTGGCTCCGCCTGCTCGGCGACGACCACCGGCTCCGGGAGCCCGGCGGCCGCGAAGACCCGCCGCAGCACGCCAAGCCCGACCCCGTGCAGCGGGGTGTACGCGATCCGCGGCCCGGGCCCTGCCGTCGCTTCCCCGGCGGCGTCCCGCCCAGCGCCCAGCTCGCTCTCTCGTGGGGTCGGTGCCGCCGCGGCCGTGACGTAGGCGGCCACGATCTCGTCGCCGAGCTGGGTCCACGTATCGGCGAGCGGCGTCCGCGCGGCCGGCGAGGCGGCGGCGATGGCCGCCTCGATCTGCTCGTCGGCGGGTGAGACCAGCTGGGCCCCGCGGCCGGCATCGCCCAGCGGGCCGCCGAGATAGACCTTGTAGCCGTTGTCGGGCGCTGGGTTGTGGCTCGCGGTCACCATCACGCCCGCGTCGGCGTCGAGATGGCGGACGGCGAACGCCAGCACCGGCGTGGGAAGTGGCCCCGGCAGCAGCAGCACCCGCAGCCCCGCGCCCGCGAACGCCCGCGCGCTGGCCAGCGCGAACGCGTCGCTGCGGCGTCGTGCGTCGAACCCGATGACCACGGACGGCGGCGCGGGATCCGCTGAGCTGCCCGCGGCGGCGTGGGCCATGCCGCGCGCGTCGGCTGACGCGGCGCCGGCGGGCGCCGGGCTCTTCGACCGGTTTGCCACGAGCCAGCTGGCGAGACCGGCGGCGGCGCGCAGGACGACGGCGGTGTTCATCCCGTTGGGGCCGGCCCGCACCGGGCCGCGCAGGCCCGCGGTCCCGAACCGCAGCGGCCCGGCGAACCGGTCCGCCAGGTCCGCCCACGCCACCGCCCCGGCGGCGGCAGCCTCGCCGTCGTCAGCCTCGCCGCCGTCAGCGTCGCTGTCTCCGTCAGCGTTTCCGTCTCTGTCTTCGTCAGCGTTGCCGCCCGTGGCCACCGCGTTCAGCAGCGCCTCGATCTCCGCCCGGTCCGCCGGGTCCGGATCGTCGGCCAGCCAGGCCCGCGCGGCCACGACCAACGACTCGGGTGATGAACCGGGCCCCGGGCGTGCCTCGCTGTCCTCCACGCCCCCATGCTGCCCGCATCGGCCGCGAGCGGGGGCGCGACCCGGGTGGTTCCGACGGCCGGAGCGGGGTCGCCGATCAGGTGGGAACCGCGAGCGGACGCGCGGGACGGAGTCGCCGGGGCAGTCGCCTTACCGATGCGCAGGCGGCCTCGCGAACCTACGGTTGCCCTGCGCGCAACGTGCGTCGGAGCCGATCACCCAAGGTCAGGGGAGACATCGTGGACATGGGACTGCGGGGCAGGACCGCCATCGTGACCGGCGCGAGCCGGGGGATCGGCCTGGCCGTGACGCGAGCCCTGGTGGCCGAGGGCGCGACGGTCGTGGCCGGGTCGCGGGCGTCGTCCGCGCAGCTCGACGAGCTGGTCGCCGCTGGTTCGGCGGTGTCGGTGCTGGTCGACCTCTCCGACCCGAAGGGCCCGGCGGAGCTGGTCACGCGGGCGGCGGAGGTCGCCGAGCGGTCCGGTGGACGGATCGACGTGCTCGTCAACAACGTCGGCGGCGCGCCGCCGAGGCTCGACGGGTTCCTCGCCGTCACCGACGAGCAGTGGCTCGGCTCGATCAACCTCAACCTGATGGTGGCGGTGCGGGCCACGCGCGCGGTGCTGCCGCACATGATCGCCGCCGGGCACGGCTCGATCGTGACGGTCAGCTCGGTCAACGCGTTCCTGCCCGACCCGGCGGTGATCGACTACAGCGCGGCCAAGGGCGCGCTCACGAACTTCTCGAAGTCCCTGTCCAAGGAGGTCGCAGCCCACGGGATCAGGGTCAACACGATCAGCCCCGGCCCGGTGGCCACCGACCTGTGGCTAGGTGCCGGCGGCGTCGCCGAACGCATCGCGCGAAAGAACGGTGTCGCGGCGAAGGACGTCGCGGCCGGGGCGGCGGCCGACGCGGCGTCGGGCCGGTTCACCCAGCCCGACGAGGTCGCCGACCTGGTCGTCCTGCTCGCCGGCGAGCGCGCCGGCAACGTGACCGGCGCCGACTTCACCATCGACGGCGGCCTGATCAAAACCCTGTGACGACGTGGCATTCCGACGACCGGCACCACGCCCTGACCCCCAATGCCCCGACGCCGCGGCGCCCCAGCGCCTGACGCCCCGGCGGCGGGTTGAGGGGAGAGCTCGTGAGGGTTGATCCGGACGGCGCGGAAGATCCCACCGGACCATGGGTCTGATCATGATCCGGTGGGATCTTCCGGGTCAGAGCTCCGAGGAATCCACCAGATCATGGGCGGCCCCTCGCGATACCGGCCGCCGGCAGCTTCCATCGCCGCACCCGACCCGACCCGACCAGGCCGGGGCCGGGCCGGGCCCTGATTGCTAGAGGCGAGAGACGACCTCGGCGAGGAGGGCGCCCATGCGGGTGGCCGCGGCCTCGCCGGCGGCGAGGACCTCGAGGTGATCGAGCGGTTCGCCGGTCATGCCGGCGGCGAGGTTGGTGACCAGGGAGATCGCGAGAACCTCGGCGCCGGCGTTGCGGGCGGCGATCGTCTCGTGCACGGTCGACATGCCGACGAGGTCGGCGCCCAGCGTGCGCAGCATCCGGATCTCGGCCGGGGTCTCGAAGTGCGGGCCGGGGAGCGCCGCGTACACCCCCTCGGCCAGGGTCGGTTCGACCTCGCGGGCGAGCGCCCGCAGCCGCGGCGCGTAGGCGTCGGTGAGGTCGGTGAACGCGGGGCCGACGAGCGGTGAGCGGCCGGTCAGGTTCAGGTGATCGCTGACGAGCACCGGCTGGCCGACGCGCATGTCGGCGCGCAGGCCGCCGGCCGCGTTGGTGAGCACGACAGTGCCGACGCCGGTGGCACACGCGGTGCGCACCCCGTGGACGACATGGGCGAGGTCGTGGCCCTCGTAGGCATGCACCCGGCCGAGGAACAGCAACAGCCGCCGGCCGTTCAGCTCGACGGAGCGAACGCTCGCGCCGTGCCCCGGCACGGTCGTCTCCGGGAAGCCGCCTAGCTCGGCGAACGACACCTCGGCGAGCACCCGGCCCTGGGCCGCGAGGGTCTCGGCGGCGGGCTTCCAGCCCGACCCGAGCACCACCGCCACGTCATGCCTGTCGGCGCCGGTGACCGCGGCCAGGCGGGCGGCGGAGGCGGTGGCGTCGGGTCTGGCTGTTGCCGTCGCGGCTGATGAAGGCGCGGGGGTGTTTCTGCTCACGCCCTCGGAGGCCGAATGGTCAGCATTGCCGGCAAGCTGCGTCACGGGCCCGACTGTACGGCGTGACCGCGGCCGTGCAGGCGACGCCGTCTACTGGCACGAAAGGTCGCCTGAGGCCATGGGTGTTATGTAAAACACAGAGCGTGGCGCCGTGGACACCGCTGAGCGGGCCGCTGACAGCCGGCCAGAGGCGCGTGGACTGATTCCCTGGGCCCGACCGACCTCACCCTGAGGCCCCGCCCCGCCGAGGTCTCGCCCGCCAGCCGAACCGCGGCGTCTCAGCCTGTCTATAGGCACGCCTATCTGACACACACCCAAAGGCGATCGGTGAAGCGTGTCAGATGGCCCTGCCAATAGGCATGCCCAGGTGCCACGGATCGACCTTCAGAGGCCGTGGGCGGGACCGTTTGACTGGCGAGACGTCGCCGGATCGCCGTGGCGGGCCTCGGCGGAGAGCGCGGGCAGGCAAATACCTGGTGGCGGCGGCCTCGTTGCCGCCGCCACCAGGAGTCGGGGCGCCCTGCGGTGCCGCGGCGCGTTGCGTGGTACACGACGCGACACCGGCCGGGGAGCGGTTACCTGGCGGCCGGCAGCTGGTTCGACCAGAGGACGGTGCCGGAAGCGTCCCGCAGCTCCACGGTCAGCGCCCGCGACCAGCCGTCGATCGTGACTCGCCCGAAGAACTGGTACCCGGCCGACGGCGGCAGGTTCGACTGGCCGGCCGGTGGCACCTTCTGGAACACGACCTCCGGCCCGAACGTCCCGTCCGTGCCGTTGGGCCCGAAGGTCCCCGCGTTGGCCGGCCCGGCGACGAACTCCCAGAACTGGTCGAAGTCCTTGAACGCGGCGCGGTCCGGCGTGTAATGCAGGGCCGCCGTGTAGTGCACGTCGGCGGTCAGCCACACGGTGTTGCGCACCTTGTTGTGCTTGATCGATGAAAGGATGCGGGCGAACTCGACCTCACGGCCGAGCGGGACGCCGTTGTCGCCCTGGGCGACACCCTCGACAGCGGTGCCATCCGGGACGACCAGGCCGAGCGGCAGGTCGTTCGCGATGACCTTCCAGGTGGCCTTGCTGCGGCGGACACTTCCACGATCATCTGGGCGGCCCGATCGGCACGTGCCCAGATGACTCCGCTCCTGGCGGTCACATCCGCGGACTGCACGCCGGAGGTGAAGGACGGCAGGCCGCCGAGGTTCGCCCCGCCGGCCCAGGCCGGCCCGCCTGACAGCACGCCGGTGGCCGCCGCCGCCCCGGCCGCGGTCAGGATGACGCCACCCCGGAGGAGATCTCGTCGGCTCACGTCGGGAATGGTGGGCAGCTGCGGCATCGCAGCTCCTTTCGGTCCGGTATGGCTCACGTTCAGCCGTTCTGGGTCCCCCAGCCCGTCCCCGTCCTTCTCCTGGACAGGCTTGTAGACCTGCCTGACGGCGACCGGTCCTGACCGGGGCCAGCCGGTGAACGTTCGCTACCGTTCGCGGGCACCGGCCCGCCGCGCGCCCGCCGGGCTCCCGCGGCGCGGCGGGCGCGGGACGGCACGCGTGGGACGGCACGCGCCGGCCGATGAGGAGCAGACTTGCGGCGTGGCCATCCCGCGTAGCTCACGTCCGCCTGACGTGCCGCTGGAACCGGGGGAGTTCACCGAGGTCGTGCTACGCGGCCGGCTCACCGACCCCGGCGGCGGAGGTCGGCTGGTCGCCAGGGCCGAGCGGTTCATCGGGTACCGGCTCGGCATGTCTCGCTGGATCCTGCTGACCAGCCAGCGGCTGCTCGTCGTGGCGCCGTTCCCACGCGAGGGGGACTGGTTCGACGTCGTCTGGGACCGCCGCGAGGTGAAGGCTTCCCAGGGCGTCAAACACGGCGACGTGATCCGCGTCCAGCTCACCACCCCCGGCGGCCCCCAGGTCCTCCGCGTCCCGGCGGGCATCCGCTCGGAGGTCAGCCGCTTCATCAGGGCGCTTAGACACTGACAACTCGCCGATCCGATCGTCGGCACGGAGCGTGCCGAGGGCAGGGCGTATCGCGCCGGTAGGGTTCTGTGTGGTGTGAAGGTTCGGTGTGGCATCACACCAAGACGCTTTCTCGCTCCCCTTTTGCTCGTACAGGGCCGACGTGAGCGACGAGGACACACGGACAGGACGGCAGGGCGATGGTGACGGCAGACGGGCACGGCGAGCCGGGGACGCCGCGGGTGCGGCAGACCGCGATGCGTACGCATCGGTGCGGGGACCTTCGGCTGGCTGATGCCGGGGAGACCGTGACGGTGTGCGGGTGGGTGGCCCACCGGCGCCAGCACGGGCAGTCGCTGCAGTTCCTGGACCTGCGGGACTACTCGGGCGTCGTGCAGTGCGTCGTCGACGGCACGGTCGACGTGCGGTCGGAGTACGTGCTGAAGATCACCGGTACCGTCACCGAACGGCCGGAGGGCACCGTCAACCCGCAGCTCGCGACCGGTCAGGTCGAGCTGCGCGACTGCAAGGTCGAGGTGCTCTCGGTCGCGAAGCCCCCGCCGTTCCCGCTCGACGATCGGGCGGACAACGTCGACGAGTCGACCCGGCTGGCCTTCCGCTACCTGGACCTGCGCCGCGACCGGATGCAGCGCAACCTGCGGGTCCGCTCGGCGGCGCTGTCGGCGATCCGCGCCGCGCTCGCCCCGCTGGGGTTCGCCGAGGTCGAGACGCCGCTGCTGATGCCGTCGACGCCGGAGGGCGCGCGCGAGTTCATCGTCCCCTCCCGGCAGTTCCCGGGGAGCTTCTACGCGCTGCCGCAGTCGCCGCAGCTGTTCAAGCAGCTGCTGATGGTCGGCGGGGTGGACCGCTACTTCCAGTTCGCCCGCTGCCTGCGCGACGAGGACCTGCGCGCCGACCGGCAGTACGAGTTCACCCAGCTCGACATCGAGATGAGCTTCGTCGACCAGCAGGACGTGCTCGACGTCATCACGGCGTCCGTGCTGGCCGCGACCGAGGCCGTCGTCGACGTTCCGGTGCCCCCGGTCGTGACGATGACCTGGCACGAGGCGATGGACCGCTTCGGCGTCGACAAGCCCGACCTGCGCTTCGGCATGGAGCTGGTCGAGCTCACCAGCGTCTTCGCCGGCAGCGGCTTCAAGGCGTTCGCGGGCGCCGGCGCCGTGAAGGGCGTCCGGGTGCCGGGCGGCTCGGCGACGCACAACCGCAAGGCGCTGGACACCCTGACCGACACGGCGAAGAAGCTCGGCGCCAAGGGCCTGGTCTGGATGCGGGTCGGCGCCGGCGGTGTGCTGGAGTCGCCGGTGGCGAAGTTCCTCTCGCCCGAGGAGCTGGCCGGGATCGTCACGAGGACCGAGGCGGTCGAGGGCGACCTGCTGCTGCTCGTCGCCGACGAGTGGATGACCGCCTGCGAGGTGCTCGGCCAGCTGCGCAACTCCCTGGGGCGCCCGCCGGCGGGCGAGGGCGGTTTCCGCTACGTCTGGGTGGTCGACTTCCCGCTGTTCGTCGGCATCGACCAGGCGACCGGGCGGCCCAAGCCGGGGCACCACCCGTTCACCCGCCCGCACCCGGACGACGTCGACAAGATGGAGAGCGACCCGCTGGAGGTCCGCAGCCGCGCCTACGACCTGGTCCTCAACGGCTGGGAGCTCGGCTCCGGCTCGATCCGGATCCACGAGCCGGAGCTGCAGCAGCGGATCTTCGGCCTGCTGGGGATCAGCCCGGAGGAGGCGAACGCCCGGTTCGGGTTCTTCCTGACCCCGTTCGGGTACGGCGCCCCGCCGCACGGCGGCTTCGCGTTTGGCATCGACCGGCTGGTGGCGATCCTCGCCGGCGAGGAGAACATCCGCGAGGTCATCGCGTTCCCCAAGACGCAGTCCGGCCTCGACCCGATGACCGGTGCCCCGACCCAGGTGGACGAGCGTCAGCTACGCGAGCTGGGCGTCCGCGTGGTGGCCACGCCGCCGGCCTAAGCGAGGAAGTTCCGCGCTCGGGTATGTACGGCCCGTTTCGGGGAAATAGCCCCGAAACGGGGGTGAGGCGACCTACCGTTACCTCAACGGGGGTGGTGTCTGACCGCTGTTGTGCGTATCGACGGGCCAAGCGGGTAATTCGCCGGCAGCCAGGCCGGACGGACGGACCTTGCCTGCCCGCCGGTGAACCGCATAGGGGGTGCGTGGTCCGCGGGAGAGGCGTCGCCTCACCGAGGTCCCGCCGGGGCGGCTCTCCCGCCGCGGCATCATGCCCACCGACGCGCCATGACCGCCTACCTGTCCTGAAGCCCCCACGTCGTTAGGAGAGCCCGGACACGCAACGACCCGCATGATCGCGTGATTGTGTGATCGCGTCGTCCCGGTTTCCACGCCGACCGCTGACACAGGAGGAGGCAGGGTGCATATTCCCTTCTCGTCGTCGCCGCGCACCAGCCTGGGTATCGAGTGGGAGCTGGAGCTGGTCGACCTCCGGACTCGCCAGCTACGCGGCGCCTCGACCGAGATCCTCGAGGAGCTCGCGGCCAAGGTCGGCGACGAGGATGCGGCCAAAGCCAAGCACGAGCTCTTTGAGTCGACGATCGAGGTCATCACGGGCGTCTGCGATTCGGTGCCGCAGGCGCTCGCCGATCTGACCGGAACGATCGACGTGCTGCGCGGTCTCGCGGAAAGGCGCGGAATCGGGTTGATGTGCAGTGGTACGCACCCGATCAGCGAGTACAGCACGCAGGAAATCAGTGAGAATGAGCGTTATCACCGCCTTGTCGACCAGATGCAGTGGCTGTCCCGCCGGCTGCTGATCTTCGGTGTGCATGTTCACGTCGGCGTCCGCTCCAAGGAGAAGGCGTTCCCGATCGTCAACGCGCTTATGAGCTACATCCCGCACTTCCTGGCGCTGTCGGCGTCGTCGCCGTTCTGGCTTGGGCGGGACACCGGACTTGCCTCCAGCCGGTCGAAGGTCTTCGAGAGCCTGCCGACGGCCGGGCTGCCCTACCAACTGTCGGACTGGGCACAGTTCGAGCGGTTCATGGAGACTCTCGTCGCTTCTGGCACGATCGAGACGATCCGCGAGGTGTGGTGGGACATCCGCCCGCATCCGAACTTCGGCACCGTCGAGCTGCGGATCTGCGACGGGCTGCCGACGCTGCGGGAGGTGGGCGCGGTCGCCGCGCTGGCCCAGTGCCTCGTCGACCGGATGAACAGCCAGCTCGATCGCGGCTACACGCTCCCGGTGCCGCGCCGCTGGGTCGTCCAGGAGAACAAGTGGCGGGCCGCCCGCTACGGGCTGGACGCGGAGATCCTGGTGGACGACCGCGGCACCACCCGTCCGGTGCGCACGGAGCTGGCCGACCTGGTCGACGACCTGCTGCCAGTCGCCCGCCGCCTCGGCTGCTCCGCCGAGCTGGAGGCGGTGCCGGAAATCCTGACGATCGGAGCGAGTTACCAGCGGCAGCGCGCCGCCGCCCGGCGGGCCGGCGGCGATCTCAGCCAGGTCGTCGATACTCTGCTAGAGGAGATGAACATCGGCCGTCCACTGCGGCTGGACAGGTCGGCTGGCTGACCTTCGGGCAGTTCCTGGCGAGTGCGCCGGTGTTTGTTCAACGGACAAGCCGGTGCAGCCGGGGGAAGGTCTATTTCGGGATGTCGGACAACGTGAGTGCGATGCCGGTGGCGCCCGCCGACGCGATGTCGGTGGACGCGCCGTCGGGGGACGCGGAACCCGCCGACTCGGCGGCGACGACCGCGCGGGCGGCCTGGCCGGCGGGCGCGCGGGGAGAACGCGCCGCGGACGTCACCGGATTCGTCCGGGACTGGTTCGCCCGGCACGAGGACGAGCTCATCGCCTTCCGCCGCGACCTGCACATGCATCCCGAACTCGGCCGCCAGGAGCACCGGACAGCCGGGCTGATCACCGAGCGGCTCGCCGCGGCGGGCCTGGCGCCCCAGCGGCTTTCCGACATCCCGGGCATCTGGTGCGACATCGCCACCGGCGGCCCGGGCGACGCGACCCGGACCTCTCCCGACGAGGGCCCGGTCGTGATGCTGCGCGCCGACATGGACGCGCTGCCGCTGCAGGACGCCAAGGACGTTCCCTACGCGTCCATCATCCCCGGCGTCTGCCACGCCTGCGGGCACGACGTCCACACGACCGTCGTGCTCGGGGCGGGCCTGGCGCTCGCCGAGTACGCCCGGTCCCACCCGCTGGCGGGCACCGTGCGGCTGCTGTTCCAGCCGGCCGAGGAGACGATGCCGGGCGGCGCCCTGGAGGTCATCGACGCGGGCATCCTCAAACCGGTCGACGCGGCGCTCACCGTGCACTGCGACCCGGCCCTCGACGTCGGCACCGTCGGGCTGCGGCCCGGCCCGATCACGTCGGCGGCCGACCTGGTGGAGATCATGCTGGCCGGCCCCGGCGGCCACACCTCGCGCCCGCAGAACACCGTCGACCTGGTCTACGCCATCGGTGCACTGATCACCCAGCTGCCGGCGGCGCTGAACCGGCGGATCGACCCCCGGTCCGGGCTCGCGCTGGTCTGGGGCCAGGTGCAGGCCGGCTCGGTGGCGAACGCCATCCCGCGCGCCGGGCAGCTGCGCGGCACCGTGCGGACCCTGTCCCGCGACACCTGGGAGACGGCCCCCGAGCTGGTCGAGGAGCTCGCCCACCAGATCGCCGCGCCGTTCGGCGCGGACATCGTCGTGGACTACCGCCGGGGCGTGCCCCCGGTCGTGAACACCGCCGACATGGTCGACGTCCTCGACGCCGCCGTGACCGAGACGTTCGGCCACGAGGCGGCCACGACCGTCGCCCAGTCGCTCGGCGGCGAGGACTTCGGCTGGTACCTCACCTACGTCCCCGGCGCCCTGGCGAGGCTCGGCACCCGCACCCCGGGCGGCCCGACCTACGACCTGCACCAGGGCGACTACGCCGTCGACGAGCGCGCGATCGGCGTCGGGGTCCGCCTCCTGGCCGGCGCCGCCGTCGAGGCCTTCACCCGGTTGGCCCGCTAGCGGCGGGGCCGGTGGCGAGGCGGCCGGCCAGGGCCAGCTCGTCGGTGCGCAGGCCGACCGGACCGGAGCGCAGCAGCGTCCAGTGGCTCGGTCCATCCGGGCCGACGAGCTCACCGACGGTGAGGGCGCCGTCGATCAGACGCTGTACCTCGGCACGCTCAGTGGGCGGGCTGGCGGCCACCACCCGGACCGTGAGCTCCTCGCCGTCCCGCTCGTCGACGCTGGTGTGGTGCGGCCAGCGGCACGGGCCGTCGTGCTCCCAGTGACCGCACAGGGCCGCTGTCACGGCGCCGCCGGGAGCCCGCTCGTCAGCGCCAGGCGCCAGCCGCAGCTGGGCCTCGTACGCGAAGCCAGCCCGGCCGCCGACGCCGCCGACGTCCACAGTCCGCCTGTCCGTCATGCGGCCATCATCACACCGCTCGCGGCGCTGTCAGAGAGTGTCGTCGAAGGCCGCGAAGAGGTCCTCGGAGCGCATCATCCGGGCGACCTCGGTGATCGAGCCGGACAGCGACGGGTAGATCGAGAAGGTGTTCGCCAGCTGCTCCGCGGTCAGGCCGTTGGAGACGGCGAGCGAGATCGACAGGATCAGCTCGGACGCCCGCGGCGCGACCACGACCCCGCCGAGCACACTGCCGCTGCCCGGCCGGCAGAACAGCTTCACGAACCCGTCGGCGATGCCGAGCATCTTCGCCCGCGGGTTGCGCGCCAGCGGCAGCGTGACGACCTCCGCCGCGATCGTGCCCGAATCCTTCATGCGCTGGGTGACACCGACGGTGGCGATCTCCGGGTCGGTGAAGATGTTGGACGACACGGTGCCGAGCCGCAGCGGTGTCACCGCCTCGCCGAGCGCGTGCCGCATGGCGATCCGGCCCTGCATGGCGGCGACCGAGGCCAGCGGCAGCACGCCGGTGCAGTCGCCCGCCGCGTACACCCCGGGCACCGAGGTGCGCGACATCCGGTCGACGACCACATGCCCTCCGGAACCGAGCCGCACCCCGACCTCGGTCAGCCCGATGTTCTTGGTCCGAGGTACCGATCCGACCGCCATCAGCGCATGCGAACCGGTCACCGTGCGGCCGTCCGTCAGCTCGACGAGCACGCCGTCGCCGATCCTGCGGACGGAGGCGGCCCGGGAGCGGTTCAGCACCTCGATGCCGCGGCGGCGGAACACGTCCTCGATGACCATGGCGGCGTCCGGGTCCTCGCCGGGCAGCACCCGCTCCCGGGACGAGACCAGCGTCACCGCCGCGCCGAGCGCTCGATAGGCGCTGGCGAACTCGGCGCCGGTGACGCCGGAACCGACGACGATGAGGTGCTCGGGAATCTCCGGGAGCTCGTAGAGCTGCTGCCAGGTCAGGATCCGCTCGCCGTCGGGCTCGGCCGTCGGCAGGATGCGCGGGGCCGCGCCGGTGGTGATGAGAACCACGTCGCCGACGAAGCTGTCACCGGTGTCCGTCTCGACCGCCGTGGGCCCGACGAGGCGGCCCTTCGCGTGGACGACCTCCACCTTCTCGCGCCGCAGGCGGGCCTCGATGTCGCGTGACTGCGCCTGCGCCAGCTCGATCACCCGGCTGTTGACGCGCTTCGCCTCGAACGTGAGGACCTCGGGCGGGGTGAGATGCGGCCCCTCGCCCTCCCAGCTGGCGGGCCGGGGGGTCGGCATTCCCTTGCGGGAAAGGCCGAGCGCCGGCGCCCCCGCGACGGACGTCATGGTCTCCGACGTGGCGATCAGGGTCTTGGACGGCACACAGTCCGTGAGTACGCAGGCACCGCCCACCCCGTCCGAGTCGACCAGCGTGACGGTGGCCCCCAGCGACGCCGCGACGAGGGCCGCCTCATATCCGCCGGGCCCCCCGCCGAGGATGACGATCCGGCTCACGGTCCCCTCCTTGCCACTTCTGGTCCCTGCCACGGTTCCTGCCCTGTCGAGTCTCGTACCGCCGCGACCGCTCGCCGCGCCCGGCACCGAGCGGCCGCCCGGCGGCCGTGGGTATCGCCGGCTGGTAGGCCGGCCCACCCAGTAGTCCATCCTGCCTGCCGCCGCGACCGCACCCACCACCGAGCCCCGCCGGGTGGCCTCCGGCTACAACGTCCAGACCGCGCCGGCCCGTCCCGGCGCGAAACCGTCGAGGAGCGGGCGACGAACGCTTGGCGCGCGGATGACGACCGCTCGGCGCCGACGCCGAGCGCTCGGTGAGCGGACCGCGAGCGCTCGGCGAGCGGAGCGTGAGCGGACTCGCCAGGTTCTCGACCGGCCCATTCCCCGGCATGGCCATGATTAGCCGGTGTGGCCAGGCTCTACGGAAAGGCCCGTGTGATCAAGGGGGCCATCGGTCGCATAATGGCGAGGCGAACCGGCCCCGCCGTCACGCGCGTTTGCGGTGCTCACACCGCGCGCCACCGGCCTTGCACCGGCCCCCGCGCCATCCAGGCTCGGGCCATGGGATGAGAGACGCCGACATGAATCTGTACGCAGCGTATGCCAGCAATCTTGATCCGGCGAAGATGAAGGAGCGTGCTCCGCACTCGCCGGTGACCGGGACCGGCTGGCTCAGCGGCTGGCGGCTCACCTTTGGCGGGGAGAACTTCGGCTGGGACGGCGCGCTCGCGACGATCGTCCCGTACCCGGCGGGACGCGTGTACGTCATGCTCTACGACATCGACCGCTACGACCTGGAGCGGCTCGACGTCTGGGAAGGCGCCGACACCGGGCTCTACACCCGCATCCGAGTACGCCTTTCCACCCTCGACGGCGACGTGCTCGCCTGGACCTACGTCCTGGACGCCTACGAGGGCGGCCTGCCTTCCGCCCGCCACCTGGCCGACATCGCCGACGGCGCCGAGAAGGCCGGCGCCCCCAGCGACTACGTCGCCGACCTGCGCGCCCGTCCCACGGCTTGATCCGGTGGGATCTTCGCCGTCACAGCCCCGAGGACCCCATCGGCCACGCGCCAGGTGACCGGGTCAGGCGTTGATGCCGTCCGGGTCGTCCGGGTCGGCACCGCTGCCGCTGCCGCTGGTACCGGTGCTGTCGGGCTGGCTAGGTTCCCTGGTCGCGGGCGTCGCGTCGATGCGGGCCCTCGCCGGGGCCAGGCCGGCCGGCCGCTCGGGCTCGACGTCCTCGACGTCCTCGACGTCCTCGACGTTCAGCTTGATGACGGGCGGGAAGCCGTGCTGGACGAGCCGGCGGTTGCGGAAGTGGCCGCTCATCCCCAGCCCCAGCCCCCCGGCCGCCACCAGCAGGAAGGCGACCAGCAGCGCCCGGACCCCGACCGGCCCCGGCAGTAGCGCGAAGATGACCGCGAACGGCAGCATCATCAGCACCGGCCGCAGCGCCTGCCGTCGCCGCCACCCCGGACCCGTTAGGTCCCGCGACACCCAGGCGACGTACCGGGCGGGCAGCGCCCCGCCGAACACGTATGCGACCCGTCCCGTCAGCGGCGGGGCCTCGGGTCCGCCGGCTGGTGCCGGTACCGTCGTCGCCGCCGGAGATGGCACCGTTCTGATGGGCTTCTCGGCCTCGGCGGTGCCCGTCCGGGCTTCGTTGCCAACGTTCATACGTCCGAGCCTACGAACCACGGGCGGCACCGGCGCCGCTGGCTGCATCACCCGGCTACGTCGTCGCCCAGGCCAGCGCCGGGTCACCCGCGGCCCGCCGTTCCAACAGGCGGGCCGAGAACGTGAAAGCCCTGGGGACCCTGCCCCCAGCAGAGTCCCCAGGGCTCACCCCCCAGCCGCCGCGAGTGCCCCCTAACACATCCGAAGCGGCATACAAATGCCGACTGTCCTGCGCCGGCTCGTCAAGCCGGAATGCGCCTCAAGCCCGGAATGCTCCCCAAGCCCGGAACATGACGAAGCGGCAGCCGCGGGAGGTGCCCGCGACCGCCGCTCTCGACCGAGGTCGGCCAGTCCTTCGAGGTCGGCTAGTCCTTGATCTCGCAGAGGACGGTGCCGCTGGGGACGACCGCGCCGACAGTGGCCGTGAGGCCGGTGATGGTGCCCGCGCGGTGGGCGGTGATGGGCTGTTCCATCTTCATCGCCTCGAGGACGACGATCAGGTCGCCCTCGGCCACGGTGTCGCCGTCGGCGACCCCTACCTTGACGATCGTGCCCTGCATCGGGCTGGTCAGCGAGTTGCCGCTGGCCGCGCCGGCCTTCTTGCCGCTGGCCTTGCGCTTCGGCGCCGCGCCGCGGGCGGCGCCACCGCCCGCGCCCCCGATGGCGCCGAGGCCGGCCGGGAGCACGACCTCCAGCCGCTTGCCACCGACCTCGACGACGACGGTCTCCCGCGCCGCGGAGTCGGCGGTCTCGTCCTGCGCCCCGCCGGTGAACGCCGGGATGGTGTTGATGAACTCGGTCTCGATCCAGCGGTTGTGGATCGTGAACGGCTCGTCGGCGTCGGCCGGGGCGAACGCCGGGTCGCGTACCACGGCCCGGTGGAACGGCAGCGCCGTCGCCATGCCCTCGACGACCAGCTCGTCGAGTGCGCGGCGGGCCCGCTCCAGGGCCTGCTGGCGGGTCGCGCCGGTGACGATCAGCTTGGCCAGCAGCGAGTCGAACGCCCCGCCGATGACGCTGCCGCTCTCGATGCCGGTGTCGACGCGCACGCCGGGGCCGGTCGGCAGCACCAGGCTGGTGACGGTGCCCGGCGCCGGCAGGAACTTGCGGCCGGGGTCCTCGCCGTTGATCCGGAACTCGATCGCGTGGCCGCGGGCCGGCGGGTCGGTGAAGCCGAGTGCCTCGCCCTCGGCGATGCGGAACTGCTCGCGCACCAGGTCGATGCCGGTCGTCTCCTCGGTCACCGGGTGCTCGACCTGCAACCGGGTGTTGACCTCGAGGAAGCTGATCATCCCGTCCTTGGCGACCAGGAACTCGCAGGTGCCGGCGCCGACGTAGCCGGCCTCCTTGGCGATCTTCTTGGAGGCCTCGTACAGCGACGCGCGCTGGGCGTCGGTGAGGAACGGCGCGGGCGCCTCCTCGACGAGCTTCTGGTAGCGGCGCTGCAGCGAGCAGTCGCGGGTGCCGACGACGACCACGTTGCCGTGCGTGTCGGCGAGGATCTGGGTCTCCACGTGCCGCGGCTGGTCGAGGTAGCGCTCGACGAAGCACTCGCCCCGGCCGAAGGCCGCGACCGCCTCGCGCACCGCGCTGTCGAACAGCTCGGCCAGCTCGTCCCGCGTCCAGGCGACCTTCAGGCCGCGGCCGCCACCGCCGAACGCGGCCTTGATGGCGACCGGCAGGCCGTGCTCGTCGGCGAACGCGATGACCTCGTCGACACCGGCGACGGGGTCGGCGGTGCCGGGCGCGAGCGGGGCGCCGACGGCGAGCGCGATGTGGCGGGCGGCGGTCTTGTCGCCCAGCCGGCGGATCGCGTCCGGCGTCGGGCCGATCCAGGTCAGCCCGGCGGCGATGACGGCCTCGGCGAAGTCGGCGTTCTCGGAGAGGAAGCCGTAGCCGGGATGCACCGCGTCGGCGCCCGACTTCGCGGCGACGTCGAGGATCTTGTCGATGCGCAGGTACGAGTCGCCCGGCGTGGATCCGCCGAGTGCGTACGCCTCATCGGCTACGCGAACGTGCAGGGCGTCGATGTCGGGCTCGGCATACACCGCGACGCTGGCATAGCCAGCGTCCTTGCACGCCCGCGCCACCCGGACGGCGATTTCGCCGCGGTTGGCGATGAGGATCTTGCGCACGTTCCTCCCGTCCTCGTTCGGCCTGCCCGAGTCTAGGGCGACTGAGGCCGCTGAGGTTGCTACTGGAATGTCCCTGCTTGCCCGTTGATCTTGTAACTGCGCCGTGGGCTGACGAGAATCCTGCGTCCTAGCTCCGTCAAAAGCCGTCCTGGCTCCGTCAGAAGCATCGGGTCGCCGGGGCTCGCCGGCCGGCGGCCGAGCCGTCAGTGACGACAATCACCCGGTCCGCAGGCCGCCGAGGATGCCCGCGCGCCGCCAGCCGCCCGCTCCCGGGCCACTCGCGACCCGCAACGCCTGGCTTCGGTCGGCCCACACCGACCGGGGCGCGCGCGGCGCCGGCACCGCCGCCGCGGCGGCGGCGTGCGCCGCGAACACCGCGACGATGGCCGCGACCTCCTCCGGTGTCGCGTCGCCGCGCACCAGTTTCAGCAACGGCCGGCGCGGCTCGGCCGGTTCGTTCTCGGCCACCGGCACCTCCTCGAGATGGTCTATGTGTCACTGTGCGGCTGGCGCTCGGTGCTTCAGGAAGCGCGAAGAAAGATCATTTTCGCACCTCCTGGCCCGCTAGAGCGGGATGTTGCCGTGCTTCTTCGGCGGCAGCGTCTGGCGCTTGTTACGCAGCAGCCGCAGCGCGCGGATCACCTCGCGGCGGGTCACCGACGGCGGGATCACGGCGTCGAGGTAGCCGCGCTCGGCCGCGATGTACGGCGTCGCGAAGTGGTGGTTGTAGTCGGCGATCAGCTCGGTGCGGCGGGCGTCCGGGTTGTCCGACTTGGCCAGCTCGCGGCGGTAGACGATGTTGACGGCGCCGCGGGCGCCCATGACGGCGATCTCGGCGGTCGGCCAGGCGAGGTTGATGTCGGCGCCCAGGTGCTTGGACCCCATGACGTCGTAGGCACCGCCGTAGGCCTTGCGGGTGATGACCGTGACCTTCGGGACGGTCGCCTCCGCGTAGGCGTAGATGAGCTTCGCGCCGCGGCGGATGATGCCGTTCCACTCCTGCGACGTACCCGGCAGGAAGCCCGGGACGTCGACGAACGTCAGCACCGGGATGTTGAACGCGTCGCAGGTGCGCACGAACCGCGCGGCCTTCTCGCTCGCGTCGATGTCGAGGGTGCCGGCGAACTGCATCGGCTGGTTGGCGACGACGCCGACGGACCGGCCGTCGACCCGGCCGAAACCGACGATGAGGTTCATGGCGAACTGCGCGTGCACCTCGAGGAAGTCCCCGTCGTCGAGGATCTTCTCGATCACCTTGTGCATGTCGTACGGGGTGTTCGGCGAGTCGGGGATGAAGGTGTCCAGCTCCGGGTCCACCTCGCCCTCGACGTCGGCGACCTCGTCGTAGATCGGCGCGTCGTCCATGTTGTTCGGCGGCAGGTACGACAGCAGCGCCTTGGCCAGCTCGAAGCACTCGGTCTCGTCCGTGGCCTGGAAGTGGGCGACGCCGCTCTTGCTGTTGTGCGTGTGGGCGCCGCCGAGCTCCTCGAAGCCCACGTCCTCGCCGGTGACCTCCTTGATGACGTCCGGCCCGGTGATGAACATGTGGCTGGTCTTGTCGACCATCAGGGTGAAGTCGGTGATCGCGGGCGAGTACACGGCGCCGCCGGCGCACGGGCCCATGATCAGTGACAGCTGCGGCACGACCCCGGACGCCAGCACGTTGCGATAGAAGATCTCGCCATACAGGCCGAGCGCGACGACGCCCTCCTGGATGCGGGCACCACCCGAGTCGTTGATCCCGATGACCGGGCAGCCGGTCCGCACCGCGAGGTCCATGACCTTGACGATCTTCTCGCCGAAGACCTCGCCGAGGCTGCCGCCGAACACCGTCGCGTCCTGGCTGAAGACGCACACCTGACGGCCGTCGACCGTGCCGTAGCCGGTGACGACGCCGTCGCCGTAGGGCCGGTTCGCCTCGACGCCGAAGTCGTGCGCGCGGTGGCGGACGAACGCGTCGGTCTCGACGAAGGAGCCCGGGTCGAGGAAGGCCGCGATCCGCTCGCGGGCGGTCATCTTGCCCTTGGCGTGCTGCGCGTCGACCGCTCGTTGCGATCCGGCGTGCACGGCGTCGTCGTTCACCCGTTGAAGCTGCGCGAGCTTTCCCGCTGTGGTGTGCGGGTCGGGCGTGGGTTCGGAAGCGGGCGCCGGAAGTGCCATGCGCGGCAGCGTACGGCCAGCGTGGGCGTGGGTGCGAGCAACAGTGCACTCTGTCTCACACCCGCGACTAGGGGTTGTGGTCCCGGTGGGCGAAGGTGGCGCGTGCTGGCAAGCTGTGGTCGTGGCTGACCCCAGAAGCGCGGCATCGGGCGGGCAGGGCCCGTCGGCGGCGAACGAGCCGGCGGTGGAAGGGCCGGCGGTGGCGGACCCGCTGGACGCCGCGGAGCTCGCCCAGGCCGGGCGGCCCGTGGGGCTGCGGGTGGTCGTCCTCGCCGAGACCGGCTCCACCAACGCCGACGTCGCCGCCAGGGCCCGCGCCGGCGAGCCGGCCGGGCTGGTGATCGCCGCCGAGCGGCAGAGCGCCGGGCGGGGTCGGCTCGACCGCTCCTGGGTGTCCCCGCCGGGCTCCGGGCTGACCGTGTCGCTGCTGGCCCGGCCGACGGTGCCGACGGCTCGGCTCGGCTGGGTGCCGATGGTCGTCGGCACGTCGCTGGTCGCGACGCTGCGCTCCCGGTTCGCGGTGCCGGCCTGGCTGAAGTGGCCGAACGACGTCCAGGTCGGTGGGGACAAGCTCGCCGGCATCCTGGTCGAGCTGGTCCGCGCCGCGCCGGGCAAGCCGGACGCGCCGAGGGCGTCGCCGCCGGGACTGGTGATCGGCTTCGGGCTGAACGTGCGCACCACCGCCGCGCAGCTGCCCCCGGGCGGCACCAGCCTGGCCGTGCTGGCCGCCGCCGGTCCCGGCGAGGTGCCGCGGCGGACCGATCTGCTCGCCGCGCTGCTCACGGGCCTCGCGGGCGCCCTGGCCCGGTTCGACGCGGATCCAGAGGCCGCCCGGCCCGGCTACCTCGAGGTGTGCGCGACCCTCGGCCGCGACGTCAGGGTCGAGCTGCCAGGCGGCGAGACGGTCGTGGGCGTCGCCACCGACGTCGACGAGACCGGCAGGCTGGTCGTCGGCGGCCGGGCCTTCAGCGCCGCCGACGTCGTCCACCTCCGGCCGGCTCCCGCCACGCCCTGAGCGGCCCGCTCTGGGGCATCTCGCCCGGATGTAACAGGGAGTGCGACGATCGTCGCGTGGCCTTTCCCGAAGACATCCTGACGGATGACGAAGTGGTGGTGCTCGACCTGCACCCGCACTGGATCCGGCTGGTACGGCCGGTGTTCAGCGCTGTCGTGGTGCTCGGTCTAGCCGTGCTGGCGGTCTTCTTCGCGCCTAACGGCGTACTGCAGAAACCGCTGCAGTACCTGGTGCTGATCGTCGCCGTGGTCCTGCTGGTCTATCTGACCATCGTTCCCTGGGTTCGCTGGGTGACGACGCGCTACGTGATCACCAACGAGCGGGTGCTGCTGCGCACCGGCGTGTTCACCCGATCGGGCCGGGACATCCCGCTGGTCCGGCTCAACGACGTCACGTTCGAGCACACGCTCTTCGAGCGGATGGTCGGCTCGGGCACGCTGACGATCGAGAGCGCGGGAGAACGCGGGCAGGTGGTCCTGACCAGCGTTCCCCACGTCGAGCACGTCCACCTGCGCCTCTACGAGCTCGGCGAAGCCCTCCGCGGCTACTCCGGCGCCTAGCGCGTAGGGCGGTCCTTACGGCGGGCGCTAGGCGCCCCGTCCGGAGATCGAGCGTGCTCAGCGGCGGGCGGGCAGGACAGTGCCGGTGACCTCGCCGAAACCGACGCGGGCGCCGTCCGGGCCCGGGGCGGTGGCGGAGATCGTGACCTGGTCGCCGTCGAGCAGGAAGGTGCGCCGTTCGCCGCCGACCGTGATCGGTTCCGCGCCGTTCCAGGTCAGCTCGAGCAGGCAGGCCCGCTGGTCCTTCTCCGGACCGGACACCGTGCCCGAGGCGAACAGGTCGCCGGTGCGGGCGGACGCGCCGTTCGCCGTCAGGTGGGCCAGCAGCTGGGCGGGGGACCAGTACAGCTCGCGGGCTGCCGGGCGGGAGACCACCTCGCCGTTCCAGCCGACGACCAGGTCGACGTCGAGGCCCCACGGCCGCCAGCCGGGCGCGCGCCCGCGCAGGTACGGCAGCGGCTCGGGAACCTGGGCCGGCAGTGGGACCCGGGCGGCGCGCAGCGCGGTCATCGGCACGACCCACGGCGAGACGGAGGTCGCGAAGCTCTTGCCCTGGTGCGGGCCGAGCGGCCGGGACTCCCAGTCCTGCAGGTCGCGCGCGGACCAGTCGTTGACCAGGACGGCGCCGAAGACGTGTTCGTCGAACTCGTCGACGCCAACCCGGTCGCCCAGGCGGGAGCCAGTGCCGATCACGAACCCGAGCTCGGCCTCGATGTCCAGCCGGAGGCTCGGGCCGTAGCTGGGTGTTTCCGCGCCCGGGAGCCGGCGCTGTCCCTGCGGGCGGACGATGCCGGTTCCGGAGACGACGACCGTGCCGGCCCGGCCGTGGTAGGCGACGGGCAGGTGCTTCCAGTTCGGCATCAGCGGCGGCGCGCCCGGGCGGAAGATCTGGCCGACGTTCGACGCGTGGTGCTCGGAGGCGTAGAAGTCCACGAAGTCGGCGACCTGGAACGGCAGGTGCGTGGAGACCTCGTGGACGGGGTGGCACGCCGCGTCGGGGACGTCGCCGGCGAGAAGGTCCGTGATCCGCCGGCGCGCGGCCAGCCAGCGCGCCGAGCCCTGGGCCAGGAACGGGTTCAGCGTCGGCGCCGCGAACACGTCGTCCTGGCTGTCCTCGCCGTCGGCCCTCCCACCGTTCCCGCCATCCTCGTCGTCACGCGGCCGTTCGCCACTCAGCAGGACGGTGAGGTCGACGACGGTGTCGCCAAGCCGCACGCCCACCCGCGGGGCGGTCCCCGCCGTGGAGAAGACGCCGTACGGCAGGTTGTCCGGGCCGAAGGGCGAACCCGCCGGGACCTCGACCACGCTCACGCCTGGGTTCCTCCGCCTGTCGGATGAATCGTCATCTCGGATCGGTGGTCATCGGGGCCCGATGCCGCCCGGACCGGTCCCGCCGGGCCCGGTCCGGTGGTCGGGGCGCGGCCGGACCAGGTCCAGGCGTAGGCCGGGTCCTCGGCCGCGCGGGCGCCCTCGCCGAGCTGGAGCGGTCGGAACGTGTCGACCATGACGGCGAGCTCGTCGACGAACTGCGCGCCGAGCGCGCGTTCGACGGCGCCGGGCTGCGGGCCGTGGCAGTGCCCGGCCGGGTGCAGGCTGACCGAGCCCTGGCCGATGCCGGCTCCTCGCCGGGCGGCGTAGTCGCCGCCGCAGTAGAACATCACCTCGTCCGAGTCGATGTTGGAGTGGTAGTAGGGCAGCGGCACCGCCAGCGGGTGATAGTCGACCTTGCGGGGCACGAAGTTGCAGATGACGAACCCGTCGCCGGCGAACACCTGGTGGGCCGGCGGCGGCTGGTGCACCCGGCCGGTCAGCGGCTCGAAGTCGGCGATGTTGAACGTGTACGGGTAGACGCAGCCATCCCAGCCGACGACGTCGAACGGATGTGTCGAGTAGACGTACCGGGTGCCGGTGACGGTGTGGGCGCCGCGGTGCCTGACCAGCACCTCGACGTCGTCGCCGTCGGCCAGGAGCGGCTCGGCCGGGCCATGCAGGTCCCGCTCGCAGTACGGCGCGTGTTCGAGCAACTGGCCGCGCGGGGACAGGTAGCGCCGCGGTGGCGCGATGTGCGTGCCCGCCTCGATCACGTAGAGCCGCAACGGCCGGACGGCGCCGGTGGCGGCGTCGGCGGCGTCGGCGGCGTCAGCGGGCACCCAGCGGTGCGTCGTCGACCGGGGCAGCAGCACGTAGTCACCCTGGCGGACGGTCAGCGCTCCGAAGACGGTCTCCACCGTCGCGGCGCCGGACTCGACGTACACGCACTCGTCGCCGGCGGCGTTGCGGTAGAGCGGCGAGGAGGCGCCCGCCACGACGTAGGAGATCCGGACGTCGGCGTTGCCGAGCACCAACCGCCGCCCGGTGACCGGGTTGACGCGCTTCCAGCTCTCTTCCGGGAAGAGGGCGGGAAGGCGCAGATGCCGGGGGAGTAGCGGCCGGTTCTCGGTGAGTGTCTGGTCCGGGGGCTCCCAGGGCGTCGCGTCGACGATCGCCGATGGGACGCCACGGTGGTACAGCAACGACGAGTCCGCCGAGAACCCGTCGGCTCCCATGAGCTCCTCGTAGTAGAGGCCGCCCTCGGGCGAACGGTGCTGAGTGTGCCGCTTGGGCGGGATCGAGCCAACCGCGCGGTAGTGCGCCATGTCCTGGCACCCCTCTCACACGCCTCCGGCGCACCGGTCCGACCTCCGGCTCACCGGGCCGCGAACCCCTAGAAGTTGCCGCGACTGGCCTGTTCGCGTTCGATCGCCTCGAACAGGGCCTGGAAGTTGCCCTTGCCGAACCCGAGCGAGCCGTGCCGCTCGATCAGTTCGAAGAACACCGTCGGTCGGTCTCCAATCGGCCTGGTGAAGATCTGCAGCAGGTAGCCGTCCTCGTCGCGGTCGACGAGGATGCCGCGGGTGCGCAGCTCGTCGATCGGCACCCGCACCTCGCCGATCCGCGCCCGCAGCGCCGGGTCGGTGTAGTACGAGTCGGGCGTGGCCAGGAACCCGACACCCCGCGACCGCAGCACATCGACCGCGCGGACGATGTCGTCGGTCGCCAGCGCCAGGTGCTGGACTCCCGGGCCGCCGTAGAACTCCAGGTACTCGTCGATCTGCGACCGCTTCTGGCCGGCCGCCGGCTCGTTGAGCGGGAACTTCACCCGATGGTCGCCGCTGGCCACCACCTTGCTCATGAGCGCCGAGTACCGCGTCGCGATGTCGTCGCCGACGAACTCGGCGAGGTTCGTGAAGCCCATGACCCGGTTGTAGAACGCGACCCAGTCGTCCATCCGCCCCAGCTCGACGTTGCCGACGACGTGGTCGAGCGCCTGGAACAGCGGCGCCCCGGCCCGCGCAGGCGGAGCCGACGCAGCCGCAGCCGTCGGACCCGTAGCCGTCACGGGCTGGACCGCGAGGTATCCGGGCAGGTACGGGCCGGTGTAGCGGGACCGGTCCACCAGGCTGTGCCGGGTGTCGCCATAGGCCGCGAGGCTGGCCAGGCGCACGGTGCCGTGCTCGTCGCCGACGTCGTGCGGCTCGTCCAGCACCACGGCCCCCTGCTCGCGGGCATGGGCGACGCACCGGTCGACGTCCGGGACCTCCAGCGCGACGTCCAGGACGCCGTCACCGTGGCGGCGATGGTGCTCCAACAGAGGGCTGGCCGGGTCCACGCCACCCGTCAGCACGAACCGCGCCGCCCCCGAACGCAGCACATAGCCGACATGGTCGCGGTTGCCGGTCTCGGGGCCGGTGTAGGCGACCAGCTCCATCCGGTACACCAGCCGGTAGTAGGCGGCCGCCTGGGTGGCGTTCCCGACGACCCAGACCAGCGCGTCCCACCCGGTCACCGGGAACGGGTCGGCGGCCGGGTCGTGCTCCACCAGCCCGACCAGCCGTCGCAGCTGCTCCGGATCCAGGTGGGCGAGCCGTTCCTGTTCGGTGAGGGTCCGCTGAATGCTCATGGGCCGCCTCCTGCACCGTCCGCCCGGGAGCGCCGCCTGGTTCGCCAGGCTCCGCGTCCCGGACTGTCCCGCCGGGCGCTCGCCCACGCCCGTGCGCGCGCTGCCCGACGCCACCGTCCTACGCCCGCAGACCGGGGCCGTCCACTCCGACGCGAGGTATCGGCTGGCTACGGCTTCGTGAAGTCGCGCCACCAGGCGATCAGGCCGGCGGGATCGGCGGAGGCAGCGGACAGGGCCGTCTGGTCGGCGGTGACGGTCCAGAAGACCGCGAAGCGGGCGTCCGGTGTGCCGGGGGCGACCCGATCGCAGAGGAAGGTGCCGAGCTGGCGCGTCGAGCGCCCCCAGGTCTCGGTGCTCGGCTCGCCGGCGGCGCAGCTGCCGACGTCGTTGATGGCGCCGGTGCGCCGGTCGGCGTCGGCCTTCAGGGCCGCGGCGTCGTGGTAGTGACGCGCGATGACCTCGGCCGGGCCGGGCTCCCCGGCGATGACGTTGGTCTGGCACAGGATCGCGGCGTCGACGCCCTGGTCCAGGCTCGACCCCTGGCCGGGCGGCTCGGTGACCCGCTCGGGCGGCGCCGGCACACAGTCGCGCACCCGCAGCGGCCCGAGCGTCGCGGCAAGCGCCCGCTGCGCCGGCGTCAGGTTGTCGGCCGGGGAGCTCGCCGCCGGCGATGGTGCCGCCTGGGTGGTCACCGCGGGCGACGTGCCCGCGGTCGGCGCCGGCCCGTCGCCGCCGGTGGTGAGCACCACGGCGACCGTGATGCCGGCGGCCACCAGCACCGCCCCGCCGGCCGCCAGCGCCGCGACCTGCCCACGCCGCATCGCGGTCCCCCTTCGCCGTGTCCGGACTTCTCCAGGTCCCGTACGCCGCGTGGTGTGCGACGCCCGCCGCGCGCGGATCGTTGCGCCGGGCCGGTCGCCGCCGACGCGGTGGTGAGCCGACGGACCAGTGAGCCCGCCGGTCTCGTCCCTGTGCCGGCAGGGCGGCTCAGGCCGGCCGGGGGAGCTCAGGCCGGCCGAGGAGCGGCGGTGGGGCCGGCGCGGTCCGGGAAGGGCTCGAACGACTCCCACCAGTCGACCAGGGCCCGAGGGTCGGTGTCGTACGCGAGGAAGGAGACGACGTCGGCGTCCGAGCTCCAGAACAGGAAGGCGTGGCCGTCCCGGTGGTGGCAGACGACCGTCCCACCGGCCGGCGTGCCCGGGCCGGTGTCCCAGGAGAAGACCTCGTTCTCGCCGCGCTCGCACCTGCCCTCGCTGGGCACGCCGTTGGCGCGCTGGGTGACGTCGGAACGCAGCGCGTCCGCGTCCCGGTAGGCGTACACCGCCACCTGGCGGCCATCGGGCGTCGCGCAGAACAGCGCCGCCGTCACGCCGACACCGGCGGGGCTGGGGTTGGGCCGGCAGCCCACCATCTCCGCCGGGTCGAGCCGGTCGGCGAGGGCGCGCCGCTCCGACGTCCAGCCGCCGTCCGCGGCCTGCGGCGTGGCGGCGGCCGGTGTGGCCGCGGCGGCCGAAGTCCCTGTGCCGCCCGAGCAGCAGCTTGGCGCCACGGCGACCCAGGCGAGCCCGACGGCCACGAGCAGCATGGCGAGGCTCACCGACACCGCGGTCAGGGCGGGCCGGCGTCGCCAGAACGGCGCCGCGGGGGCCGACGGGTCGACCGCCCCCGGCCAGGCGCCGTACGCC
>NZ_KI912266.1:195170-247023 GCF_000235425.2 Pseudofrankia saprophytica | reverse complement strand
CGACCGGCCGTGAATACGGGGCTGGCGCCGGAGGCGCGGGCCGTGGGAGCCGGGGTGGGACCGGTGCCGGTGCCGGGACCGCGGGAGGGGCGGCGGCCGCGGGACGGGCGGTGCCCGCGGGACGTGCCGGCGGGCCGAGGGGCGCCGGCGGAGGGTGTGCGGCCGGCGGAGCGAGGGGAGCCAGGCGCAGACTGCCGCGAGGCGTGGTGTCGGGGTCGATGTCCTCGAGGCGCAGGCTGGTGGGGGTGACGTCGGCCCAGCCGGCGAGCGACGTCCAGCGGGCGTCCTCGTCCGGTGCCTCGCCCCAGGCGGGCGCGGCCTGACCGGGAAACGTGTCCGACTCGGAAGACGCCGGCGGGTGCCCGGCGGGGCCGGCGGCGCTGGTGGGCGCCAGGCCGTCGGGTCCCGGCGGCCGGTCATCGGATGGGCCTGCCACCGTTCCTCCCGCGGGTTGCGCCCGCGGCCACGCGCGGTCTGGACACGATCTGACACCGGACCCAGCTGGCCGGCCCGATCACATATCCGTTGGCAGGCCTCGGCCGTGGGTTTGACCATTGTTGCGCGGCCGTCGGTTTTCGACCACTGGCGGCCTATGGCTGGAACGAGGCGATTGGTCCGAGAACCCGCCCGAGACGTCCGGCAGGCCAGGAGATCGGCGACCGACTGTGGCCAAGGGTGACCGAGCCGGCCGGCGGCCGAGCGGCGGGAGGCGCGTCGGCCGCCGCCCGTCCCGCGTCGGCCCCCGGCCGGACGATCGGTGGGGATGGATCAGGCGAGCGGGTCGAAGTCGGTCCACCACTGGTAGAGGGCGACCCCGTCCTTGTCGGTGGCGAAGAAGGCGAGCAGGTCGTCGTCGTAGGTCCAGTGCATGTAGAACGAGCCGTCGTCGGTGTGCCCGCAGAGCAGCGCGCCCTCGTCGACCTCACTGTCCGTGAAGTTCCACGTGCCGACCTGGTCCTTGCCGTCCTTGCAGTCACCCGCGTCGTTGATCGTCTTGCTGCGCGCGTCCGTGTCGCGCTTCAGCGCGTCCGCGTCGAAGAAGCTGAACGCGAAGATGCCGCGGCCGTCATCGGTGGCCGAGCACAGCACCGCCGCCTGGACGTCGCTGTCCTCCTGGTCGGACGCTGCCTCGCAGTCCGAGACGGCGTCCGGGTCCAGCTGGGACACCAGTGCTTGCTCGGCCAGGCTGAGCGCGCCGGAAGCCGTGGGCGACGGGGCCGGGGTGGTGGTCGGCGGCAGCGTGGGGCTCGTCGTCGCGGACGCGGAGACCGTTGGCTGCGTGGTCGGCGTGCCCGACGCCACCGGCTTCGGCTTGTCGTCGCCACCGGCCAGGGTTACCCCCAGCACCACGATGAGGATGATCAGCACGACGCCGGCCGCGACCCCGCCGATGATCAGGTTGCGGCGGTTGTTGTTGCGCGGCGGCTGCGGCTGGCCGCCGCCGGGGTAGCCGGCGCCGCCATAGCCCTGCTGCTGCGCGTAGCCCTGCTGGCCGTAGTCGTAGCCCGCGGGCTGCTGACCGTAACCCGGTTGCTGGTAGCCGCCGTAGCCCTGCTGGGTCTGCTGGCCGTAGTCGTAGCCCGCGGGCTGCTGACCATAGTCCGGCTGCTGGTAGCCCTGCGTGGCTCCGTAACCCTGCTGGGGGTAGCCCTGCTGGTCGTACCCCTGCGGAGCCGGCGTCTGGCCCGGGTATCCGCCTGGGGCGGGTGTCTGCGGCGGCGGGTAACCACCCGGCGCGGGCGTCTGCGGCGCCGCGGGGTAACCACCCGGCGCGGGCGTCTGCTGCGGCGGCGGGTACCCACCCGGCGGGGGGTAACCGCCCTGCTGCGGGTAGGGCGTGGTCGGCTGGTAGCCCGGTGTTCCGCCGGGCGCGGCGCCGGGCGGCGTCGCCCCCGGCGTGTTCGCCCGGTACGGGTCGGCGGTGCCGCCGCCGACCATCCGGGTCACGGCGTCCGAGTCGTCCGCCGGCTGGCCGCCTGCGCCGGGCGCGGATGGGCCCTGCCCGTAGGGCGACCGGCCCGGCGCCGCCCCGGACCCACCGACGAGCTGGGTCTCGGCGTCCGAGTTGTCCGGCTCGTGGCCTGTTGGCTGCATGACTTTCCCTCCCAAAGGGTCCCCGGGTGCCCCACGCTCCATCCCCAGGGCCGGTGTCCGATGTTAGGAGGTCGTGCCGTCTTGCGGCATCTCGCGGTCGGTTGTCGGACATCGGACGTCGCGCGTACGACATGACGATGTCGTGCCGGCGGGCCGATGAAGACCGGTTGGTGGGCCGCGCTGGCCGCCTCGCCGAGTAGGCGCCGACGGGGGAAATGCCGGCCGACCGGCGTATGAGAGCGGTTACGGCTTCGTCAGGGCAGAGCCCGCCGCGGCATCTGCGACCGCTTCAGGGTTGGCAAACGAGCGGCAATATTGTGCATCCGTTGCTTATTTCCGAGACGGACCCTGTGTCCAGCTAGCCGGGAAGAGGACCACAGGAATTCGCGCTCCAGCCATCCGGCCGCGGCTTACGGCGGGCATGGGCGGCGCTTCTCACGGGGGGATTACGAGATCGACGGCATCGGCGGAACGCGGGCGTGGCTCTCGTATCGACTACCCCGGTCGGCCGGTGACTGTGTTCGGCTACTCGTGGTTACCACTGGATACCCGACTCGAGCGGAGTGGCGGTACCCGGAGTTGCTCCGGTGTTTCGTTCAGCGCCCGGCTGGCTCGGGCACGCGGGCCGCCCGCTCGTTGGCGGGGCCGGAGACGGCGCGCGGGTGGTCCGGGTGCAGGAACACCCAGCGCTTGTACGCCCAGAAGCGGAAGACCGTACCAAGGCCGGTGCCGAGCACGTTGCCGAACAGGTTGAACGCGAGCGCGCCCTGCAGTCCCAACACGTACTTGCCAAAGCCCAGACAGGCCAAGGCGATACCAAGGCCGATCGCGTTCAGAACGATGAACAACGTGTACTCACGCCGCACGCCGGTGCGTGCGCGGTGGGTGAACGACCAGGTCCGGTTTCCGATGTAGGCGATCGTCGCCGCCACGATCGTGGAAACGGTCTTCGCAGTCAGCTGCTCCATGTGGAGCTGCGAGTGACACAGGTTGGAGACGAGTACGTCGACCACGTACGCGACCGCGCCGACCGCACCGAACTTGCTCAACTCGCGGATGAGCAGCGCCAGCCGTGATGGCCGTGCCCGGTGCTTCACGACAGACAACTCAGGCTGATTTCTGCCACCCTCCGAGACTACCGACGCCACCCGGCGGCCCTTCGACCGCCCCCGCCCGATCCGCTGGGCGCGGCGGCGGGTCGATACGGACGCGGCCGGATCAACGACGGAAGGCAAAGATCCTCCTTGAGGGGTGGGTGTACTTCGTCGACAGACGGTCTGCCCTCGTTTGCTGTCGGTGACACCGTTCCCCTTGTCCCCAACCAGCGGGCGGCCAGATGTCCTGTAGGTCGGGCACCTCGTCGGTCTCTTCACTGTAGAGGGCGCCCGCGCGGGGCGAGTCCGACACCCGGGGCGACGCCCCCGGCACCGGCGGGCACCCCACTTTCGACCCGGGGAAAGTTTCCTGTGGAGCCCGAGTCGGATCATCCGCCGCCCCCCGGGACGCCGAGTGCCCTCCCGGGCATACGGCCGTAGCCGGGCTGGGCCGGGCTGGGTGGGCAGGCCGGGACGCGCCGGGCCGGGCCGGGCCGGGTCTGGTCGGACGACGTGACCCGGCCGCAGGCTAGCCGCCGTGTCCCTGGCCGGCCGACCTCTCGTCGGTCGGCGCCGGCACCCGAGCGTCGCTCGGGCGGCCGAGGCTGTGGTACGCCCAGCCCGCGGCACGCCAGCGGCCCGCGTCGAGGGCGTGCCTGCCGTCGACCACCACTGCGCCGGCCACGTAGGACAGCAACGCGGCCGGGTCGAGCTCGCGGAACTCGCCCCATTCGGTCAGTACCAGCACCGCGTCGGCGCCGGTGACCGCCTCGCGCACCGAGGACGCGTAGTCCAGCGACGGGTAGCGCAGCCGCGCGTTCGGCACCGCCGCCGGGTCGTACACGGTCACCAGCGCGCCTTCGACGGCGAGCGCCGCGGCGATGTCGAGCGCCGGCGAGTCGCGGATGTCATCGGAGTTCGGCTTGAACGCGGCGCCAAGCACGCCCAGGCGCCGGCCGTCGACGGCGCCGCCGAGTGCCGACCGGGTCAGCGTCACCGCCCGCTCGCGCGCCCGCAGGTTCACCGCGTCGACCTCGGCCAGGAAGGCCAGCGAGTCCGTCGCGCCCAGCTCGGTCGCCCTGGTCTGGAACGCGCGGATGTCCTTGGGCAGGCAACCGCCGCCGAAACCGATGCCGGGGCGCAGGAAGCGGCTGCCGATCCGGGCGTCGTAGCCGATGCTGGTGGCCAGCTCCAACACGTCGGCGCCGGCCACGTCGCAGATCTCCGCCATCGCGTTGATGAACGAGATCTTGGTGGCAAGGAAGGCGTTCGCGGCGACCTTGACCAGCTCGGCGGTGGCGTAGTCGGTGACCACCACCGGTGTGCCCGCCTCGATCGTCTGGGCGTACACCGTGCGCAGACGAGCCTCGGCGGCGCCGCCTGGCGCGACGCCGAACACCAGCCGGTCGGGGCGCAGCGTGTCGTTGACGGCGAAGCCCTCCCGCAGGAACTCCGGGTTCCAGGCGAGCTCGACGTCGGGCGCGGCGGCATGGATCCTGGCGGCCAGCGTCGCCGCCGTCCCGGCGGGCACGGTCGACTTGCCGACGACCAGCGCGCCGGGCGCGAGGCCCACGTCGATCAGTGCGTCCACGGCCGCGTCGACGTAGGTCAGGTCGGCGCCGCCGTCGCTGGCGCGTTGCGGGGTGCCGACGCAGATGAAGTGCACGTCGGCCCAGCTGGCGACGTCCCCGATCCCGGCGGTGAACGACAGCCGTCCCGACTCGAGGTTCTTGCGCAGCAGCTCCTCGAGGCCCGGCTCGAAGAACGGCACCTCCCCGATCGACAGCCGCGCCACCTTCGCCGCGTCGACGTCGTAACCGATCACGGTGAAGCCCAGCTCCGCCATGCACACGGCGTGGGTCGCGCCGAGGTAGCCGGTGCCGAGCACGGCGACCCGCGGCCCGGACTCGGCTCCGGGCGGCGCCGTGGCCCGCTCGGACGTGCTCGACGTGCCCACGCTCGACCAGCTCACGGTTCGCTGCCTCTCTGTGTCATCACCGATGTCTGTGCCGGCACCGATGCCTGCGCGGCTGGCGGTTCGGCCCGGCCCGGCCGGCCCGGCCAGCCAGCCGACGGTAACCGGCGCCACCGAGTCCGGTTGGGCCGGTTTGCGCCGTCCGCCAACCTGCCCGCTGGTGGTAACCCCGCGTTGCGGAGGCGTTCGTCCGCGACGACCTCGGCACCCGAATCGGGATCATCCGGGCGCGGAGGCTGGCTGATGGTCACGCTGTGAAATACCCACCTGGAGCGTTCGCCACCTTCCGGGGCCGTCGCTCAGTCCGTATCCGGCGCGCGCCCCGGCGGCGTCGCCGCTTCCGCCAGAGACAGCTGGCGCACGCCGGCGGGCAGCGGACGGCGCGTGCCACAGACGGCCGTCACCCGCTCCGTCGCGATCCGGCGCGCGAGCGCGCCGTCGTCGAGGTGAGTGTCGAGGTGGCGGCACAGCACCACCGACGCGCCGGTCACGAGCGGCGCGAGCACCGCGGCCAGCAGGCCCTCGGCGTCGCCGGGCCCCGCGGCGGCCAGCAGCCGGTCGCCAGGTCCGAGGCCGGCGAACCCCGCCGCCGAGGCGGCGCGGGCGAGCAGGGCCGTCTGGGCCGGGGGTGGCGCGGGCGCGGCGAACCGGTCGCCGTGCGCGGGCACCTCCGCGGCGAAGTCGAGCACCCCGGCCACCGGGTGGGCCATCCGGGCGCCGAACGGGCGCAGCGACAGCGCGACGACCTCGTCCGCGCCGAGCGCCAGCGCGGCGTCGACCCGGCTCTCGGCGACGAAGAAGGCCTGGACATCACCCCCAGCCACCTGGCCGGCCTCGTCCGCTGCTTCTGTTCCGTCCGCCAGCGGCCCGGTCTCCGCGCCCGCGGAGTCGGGGGCGACGAGGACCTCGAGACCGGCCGACCAGGCGGCCAGCAGGATGACGACGGCGAGCCAGTGGGCCGGCAGGTCCACGCCGACGCGGTCGCCCGGTCCGAGGCCGAGGGTGTCGACCAGCAGGTTCGCCGTCTTGGCCACCCAGTTGTCCAGGGTCACGCCCGAGAGCTCGACCCGCTCGCCGGTGGCGTCGTCGTAGAACGTGACCATCGGGCTCGCCCCGTCGGCCCGCAGCCGGGCCGCCAGCGCCGCCGCCACCCCCGGGAACGGTGCCGCGCCGCTCGCGGCGGCCCCGCCGCCCGGCCCCGCCAGGTCGAGCAGCGCTTCGACCGGGATGAGCCGGGGCGCGTCGTCCATCACGGCGTGCACGAGGTGTCGGCCGGGATGCCGCCGGACCCCAGCGGCGCGGTGGTCGTCGGCGCGACCGTCGCAGCCGTCCCCGCCGCGCCGGCCGCGGGAGCCGCGCCGGTGGCGGCGCTGGCGCCCGTCGGCCCGGCGCCGCCCGCGACACCGGTGAACGACGAGCCGAGCACGAGCTCGAGGCCGCTGCCGGTGAGCGTGGCATCGGCCACCGCCCGCGCGCCCGGGATCCTGGCGACGAGGGTCTTGGCGGCGCCCTCCTGGCCTGGCGCGTAGCGGACCTCGGTCGCGCTCTGGTCGGCCGTGGCCGTCGTGGCGGCCATGAAACCGCCGAACCCGAGCGCCCGCAGGTCGGCCGACGTGGCGGCGGCGAGCCCCGTGCGGCCCGACGCGTTGGCGATCGAGGCGACGATGACCTGGGCGGGCGCCACCGGCGGGGCGCTGGCGATCGCCGCGTCCTGCGGCGACGCGGGGCGCAGCGGCGCCAGGATCTGCTCGAACTCCTCGGTGTTGATGAACAACACGGCCCCGTGGACGCCATAGGTGCCGTACATGTCCGAGGCGCCCTCGCTCTCCAGCGGGACGTGCGTCGGCACGGTGACGAACTTGACCTTGCCGGAGCCGAGCTTGCTGACCCGGTCGGCGAGCTTGATCAGCTCCGTCTGGCCGAGGCCCGAGTCCATCTCGATCGCGCCGCCTACGGCACCGAGCAGCGCGGTGATCTTCGCCGGGTTCGTGAGCACGCCGGTGCTGGTCGCCTGCGTCAGCAGCTTGGACAGGAACTGCTGCTGCCGCAGGATCCGCAACCGTTCGTCACCCAGGGCGTGCCTGGTCCGGACGAAGGCCAACGCCTGGTCCCCGTTCAGGTGGTTCTCCCCCAGCTGGCCGTGCCACTGCGAAAAGTTGTCGTTCAGATTCGTGGTGCTGCCGTTTGGCATCCGTGTGACACAGACGGTAACACCACCGATCGCGTCCGTTATCTGCTTGAAGCCGGCCAGGTCGATCTTGATGGTGTGGTCGATGTGCAGGTCCGTCAGCGCCTCGAGGGTGGTGATCAGACCGGGCACGCCGCCGTAGGTCATGACGTTGGTGAGCTTGTCCTTGCCGTCCCGCGGTACGTCCTTCGCCGCGGACGTCGGGACGACCACCTTGACCAGCTCGTCGCGGGGGAACGAGAGCAGCGTCGCGGTGCCGTCCTTGTCGAAGTGGGCGATGATCGTCGTGTCTGACCGGTTGCCCTCGACGGCCTCGCCGCCGTACTCGTTGCCCGTGCCGTCGCGGCTGTCGTCGCCGAGCAGCAGGATGTTGACGCTGCCCGGTACCTCCGCCGGCCTGTCCCCGCCGACGTTCCAGGCGCTGTTGCGGGTGAGGTTCCTGTCGAACTGGTTGTAGAGGAACCAGCCGACCCCGCTCAGCGCGAGCACGAGGGTCGACAGCAGGGAGCAACTGACCAGGGAGAGTCGCCGCAGCGAGGAGCGGCGGCGGCGGGGGGCTCGGGGGTTGAGCTCCGGCGGCAGAGCCGGGCGCGGCAGGGTTGCGTGGCTCACCGGCGGTGCGGCCCTCCTCGGCGGGTCGGACAACCAGACAGACCGGACGGCTGGGACGGTCCCGTCGGCTGGGCCGACGGGACGTGTCCGCTGGCCCGCGTCCCCCCGCGCGCGTCGCGGCCACCGCTCCGGCGCGCCGTGGGCGGAACGATCCCAGACCAGTGTCGTTGTCCCGAGTTAGGACGCATCGCTTCGCTTGGACGTTGCCATCCGGCCATGCGAGCTTAGAGACAACAGACGAGTGTGACGTTGTTGTCACAGAACGTCACGGCAGTGGGGTGCTTGGGCTGGTGCGTGGGCGGTCTGGCGCGCAGGCGGGCAGCCGCGCAGGTCCGCCGGCCGGTGCCGCATCCGACCGAAGGCATCGGTCGTGAGATTCACCACGGCGTCACGGCTGGGTCCGCGTCGGGGGCCCGCGGGCCGCTGACGCGCGGTCCGGAGACCGTTGGCACAGGCTGGTCGGCCGCCCGATCTGTTGTCTTTTTGGAGTTTCCGCGGTGTTTACCTAGCCTTGTGGCGATGGTATCGGCCGCGGGCACGGGCCACGGGCCGCGGCCAGGACGCCCGGGGCCGCCGCCGCGGCGTCAGTACGTGCAGCTGGAGGTGAGATCCGCGGCCGTCCGCGGCGGGGGCGGGGTCGCCGGGGCACTGGTGCCTGTGCCCGTGCCGGCGGCGGTGGGCGACGACGCCCCGGAGCTCGTGCCCGCGGCGGCGCGGTCGAGGCCGGTGAAGCCGGTGCCGAGGATCAGCGTGACCGTCCCGGCGCGCAGCGCCGGGTCCACGGCCAGGCGCGCGTCGGGGACGACCGCCGCGACCGCCCGCGCGTCCGCCTCACGCCCGGGGGCGTACCGGATCTCGCTCGCCGCCGGGGACTCGCCGGTCCAGGTGTGCGCGGCGCCGGTCCTGAAGCCGGCGGTCGACAGCGAACTCGTGGTCGTGTCACCCGTGCCGGCGACGCCGGTGCCGTTGTAGACGTCCACCCGCACGGCGGAGCGCCGCGAGACGGGCCCCGCGGGCACGCCGCCGGGGCCGGCGGTCGCGGCGGAAGAGCCGGTCGGGGGTCGTTCGCCCCGTAGCGGGGCGAGGAACGCGGCGAGAGACCTCTGGTCGTAGATCTGCACGGACCCGTAGACCGGGAGCTCGCCGAGGGCGTTCGCGCCCTCCGCCGGCGTCGGTGGCCGGACCGGGATGGTCTCGAAGCGGATCTGGTCGGCGGAGAGGCCGCGCAGCCGGATGGCGAGCCGCTGCAGATCGTCGATCTTGGTGGAGTCGTCGACGGTCAGCGAGCTGAGCGCCGCCTGCAGCAGCCCCTCCAGGCGGGCCGGGTTGGCCAGCACGCCGGTGCTCGTCGCCTTCTCGAACACGGCGCCGATGAACTGCTGCTGGCGGTGGATCCGGTCGAAGTCGCCACCCGGCAGCCCGTGGCGCTGGCGGACGAACGCCAGTGCCTGCTCGCCGTCGATGTGGTTGGCTCCGACCACCCCGCGCCACTGTGACCACGGGTCACGCAGGTTCGCCGTGGAGCCGTCGGGCAGCGGCCGCAGGCACACCGTCACCCCGCCGATCGCGTTCGTCATCCGGCGGAAGCCATCCAGGTCGACCGAGACGTAGTGGTCGATGCGGATCTGGGTCATCCGCTCGACCGTCTTGATCAGCAGGGACGGGCCGCCGATGGTGATCGCGGAGTTCAGCTTGCCCCTGCCGTGGCCCGGGATGGCGACCAGCGTGTCCCTGGGGAACGAGACCAGCGTGGTCGTGCCGTTCGGCGCCAGATTGGCGATCATGGTCGTGTCGGAGCGCTCGCCGTCGACCGCGCCTTCGCTCTCGAACTCGTTGCCCGTGCCCTCCCGGTTGTCCGAGCCGACGAGCAGGAAGTTCACCGCGCCGCCCGGGTTTCCCGTCGGGCGGTCGCCGCCGAGGTTGAGTTTGATGCGGGAGATCTGCCCGTCGAAGTAGCGGTAGACCGTGTAGCCGCCGACGGCGGCGACGAAGACCAGGCAGGACAGCACCGCGACCAGCGTCACCAGCGCGCGGCGGGCTCGCCCGTGCGGCACGTCGACGCCCCGCGGCCGCGGCCGGCGGCGGGGGTCGAGCTCAGGGGGAAGAACGAGGGAGGCGTCTGTCGGGGGTTTGGGCGGTGCTTCGGTCACCGGGCCAGCACCTCCCACCCCCGCCCGGGTGATTACCCGGCAGGCAGATACTCTCCGAACATGTCTTGATACTTAAAGTACCCGCTGCCGGCCATCGATACCCGTCTCCCGTACGCATGACGTTGTTATTGATGCTTTGAGTGATGATCGCCGGTGAGCCGTGAGACGGTTCACCTCGCTCGGGGGGACAGTCACCCGAGGGAGAGTCACCTGGAGAGGGCGGACAGCTCGCCTGCTCACCCTTATCTGCTCACCCGCGCGGCGCCGGTCGCGGCCGGCCCGAACGAGATCGGCGCGGCCACCCCGGAGGGCGGCCGCGCCGTCCGCGCGGATCCGGAGGTTCAGACCGCCGGGACGTCCAGAGCCTTGGGGTCCAACTTGGTGAACAGCGCGCCCGACCACTCGAGGCGGCGGCCGGCCGGGACCGTCTGGCGCCGCCACACGCTCAGGTCGACGCCGAGCACGGACGCCAGCCGCTCGGAGCTGAACGGCAGGAACGGGGCCAGCGCGACGGCGATACCGGCGATCGCCTGCACCGATGTGGCAAGACTGGCCGCGGCGGCCTCCCGGTCGACCTTCACGGTCTTCCAGGGCTCCTCGCGGTAGAGGTACTGGTTCACCTCGCCGGAGATCTCCATCGCGGCTCGCAGCGCGGCCCGCAGCTCGACCTTGTCCAGCAGCTCGGCGACCCGGACCAGGCCGTCGTCGACCTTCGCCAGCAGCTCGGCGTGCTGGCCGCCCAGCTCCGCGGGGTCGGGGACGGCCGGCAGGACCCCGTCGAAGAACTTGTTGATCTGCGCCATCACCCGGTTGACGAGGTTGCCCCAGTTGGCGATCAGCTCGTCGTTGACCCGGCGGATGATGTCCGCGTCGGTGATCTCGGTGTCGTTCTGCTCGGGCAGCACGGTCGAGACCGCGTACCGCAGTGCGTCCGGCTGGAGGACGTCCAGATAGTCCGGGACCGTCCGTCCGATGCCGGCCGACTTCGAGGCCTTCGCCCCGCCGAAGGTGACGTACTGGTTCGCCGGGACGTCGGTCGGCAGGTTCAGGCCGCCGTAGCCGAGCAGCATCGCCGGCCAGATCACCGTGTGGAACGGGATGTTGTCCTTGCCGACGAAGTAGTACGCGGCCGCGTCCGGGTTCTCCCACCAGGCGCGCCACGCCTCCGGGTCGCCGGCGACGGTCGCCGCCCACTCCTTGCTCGCCGACAGGTAGCCGATCACTGCCTCGAACCAGACGTAGATCCGCTTGCCCGGGCCGAGCTCGTCGGTCGGCAGCGGCACGCCCCACTCGAGGTCGCGGGTGATCGCCCGGTCGTGCAGGCCGTCCTTGACGAACTGGACCGACCAGTTGATCACATGCCGGCGCCAGCCCTGCCTGCTCTGCAGCCACGCCAGCAGCTCGTCGGACAGCGCCGACAGCCGCAGGAAGAAATGCGACGTCCGGCGCTGCTCGGGCACCGCGCCGGTCATCTTGCTGCGCGGGTCGATGAGCTGGTCCGGGTCGAGGGTGCGGCCGCAGTTCTCGCACTGGTCGCCGCGCGCGCTCGGGTAGGAGCAGTAGGGGCAGGTACCCAGCACGTAACGGTCGGGCAGGAACCGCCCCGCCTGGGGGTCGTAGAACTGCGTCGTCTCCTCGACGGAGATGTAGCCGGCGTCGCGCAGCCTGGTGAACACGTCCTGGGTGACCCGGGTGTGGTTGTCCGTCCGGGTGGAGGTGAACAGGTCGAAGGAGATGCCGAGCCGCTCCCAGATGTCCAGGAACATCGGGTGGTAACGGTCGACGACCTCCTGCGGGGTGATGCCCTCCTCCTCGGCGCGCACCGTGATCGGCGTGCCGTGCGTGTCCGACCCGGACACCATCAGCACGCGGTTGCCCACCATCCGCTGGAACCGCGCGAAGATGTCGGCCGGCAGGTAGGCGCCGGCGATGTGCCCAAGGTGCGGTGCGCCGTTGGCGTAGGGCCAGGCGACCGCCACCAGGGTGGGACGGCCCGCGGGCCCGCGGTTGGCCCCCGGCGGTACGGGCGGGCTGATCTGCGCGGTCACGGCTTCACGTTACCCCCCGGGGGGTAACCGATTCTCACCGCGACAACGGGCCAACGGCGCGGCTGGCCCTCGTTCTCGTCAACCGCCCGCGGCGGCGTCAGCCGCGCAGCTCGGCGGGGTGGGCCGCGAAGGCGGCGGCGAGGGCGTCCCGCCAGTGCCGTGGCGGGGTCAGGCCGGCGTCGATCCAGCGGCGGGCGGACAGCACCGAGTAGGCGGGCCGGGGCGCGGGGCGCGGGAACGCCGCCGTGGTCGTCGGGGCGACCTTGGCCGGGTCGTGCCCGAGCTCCTCCATGATCGCCTGGGCGAAGCGGAACCAGGTGGTGTCGCCGGCGTCCGTGTAGTGGTACAGCCCCGGCGAGACACCCGAGAGCGCCAGCTCGATGATCGCGGCGGCGAGATCGGCCGACCAGGTGGGCGAGCCGCGCTGGTCGTCGACGACCGTGAGCTGGTCGCGCTCCCGGGCCAGCCGCGCCATCGTCTTGACGAAGTTCGCCCCGACCGCGCCGTACACCCAGGCTGTACGGATCACGTAAGCCGACGGGCACAGCGCGAGCACGGCCTGCTCACCGGCCAGCTTGGTCCGCCCGTAGGCGGAGACCGGGGCGGTCTGGTCGTCCACCTCGTACGGCTTGTCGGCGGTGCCGTCGAAGACGTAGTCGGTGGAGAGATGGACGAGCGTCGCGCCGGCCTCGGCGCAGGCCGCGGCCAGGTGCGCGGGCCCGGCGGCGTTGGCCGCGTAGGCACCAGCCTCGTCGGTCTCCGCGCCGTCGACGTCGGTCCAGGCAGCGGTGTTCACGACGGTGAGCCCACCCTGGATCTTCGCCGGCCTGGCCTGGTCGCGGATCACCGCCCGGACCCTGGCCGGATCGGTGATGTCACACTCCGCCCTGGTCAGCCCGGCGGAGGCCGGCAGCCGGGGATCAGCGGCGAGCAGCCGGCACAGGTCGGAGCCGACCTGGCCACCAGTACCGATCACGAGTACGCGCACGGTTCGCAGTCTGGCAGACCGACGAACAACCCGGCAGCAACGTTAAGTATGCGCATGCCGCGCCTTCCCGGGCAGGTGCCCGACGCACCGGGCCACCGGGTGCCGCAACCGGGTCGTCTAGGCTGGACCGACGGGCGACGGACCATACCAGGCCGAGCCCCGATGAGCCACGGCCCCCGAGCGGGGACGGTTCGGCCAGAACGGGCACGGAGCCGGCGGAGCCGGGCTCGCACCGGCAGAGCCGGAGGAGGGCGCGCGACGCGCCCGCGATGAAGCGACCACGGAGCCGACGATCAGCGAGCGCACCGACACCCCGCCCCCGGCGCTCACGCCCGGGGCGGGCAGCACGGAGATCCCCTCTCAGCCGACCGTGCCAGACCCGGCCGCCGACCCGACCGCGCCCGACCCGGCCGCCGTCGGCGCGCCAGGCCGTCCGCGGCGCCCGTGGCACTCGCCGCGCCCGCCGCTGGCTCTCGGGAAGGCGGTCCGGGCCGGCGGGGCGCTGGCCCGGCGGGTGCCGAAGGTCGTGCTGCTGATCACCGCGCTGCACGTCGCGCTGCTCGCCACCTACTCGGTGATCTACCCGACCTGGGCCGGCTACGACGAGGCGCAGCACGTCGACATGGTCTACGGGCTCCAGCACGGCTCCGGCTGGCCCGGCCCGGGCGACAAGATGATCTCCAAGGGGGTCGCGGCGACCTCGGACGACTTCGACCGGGGCGACTACGCCGACATGTTCCAGTCCGGCGGCAAGCGCCGCGGCGCACCGTCGTTCGCCGAGATCACCCCGACGCCCCGCCCCGACCGCGGTTCGTTCGACGAGCTCGGCGGGCCGGACCCCGTCACCGACGGCCGGCTGTCGAACCAGATGGTGCAGCACCCGCCGCTGGTCTACGCCGTCGGCGCGGCGGTGCTGTCCGCGCTGCCCGGCTCGGACGACTGGGCCTACGACAAGCAGGTCTACGTCCTGCGGCTGCTCAACATCCTGCTGGTCGCGCCGCTGCCGCTGCTGGCCTGGGCCACGGCGCGCCGCCTCGGCCTCGCCGAGACGGTGGCGCGGGGCGCCGCGGTGCTGCCGCTGGCGGTGCCCGGCCTCACCCGGGTCGGCTCGTCGTTCAACAACGACGGCATCCTCATGCTGTCCGCGAGCGTCCTGACGTTCGTCCTCGCCGGCGTGCTGCTCGGCGACCGGCGCGCGCGCACCGCGATCTGGGCCGGGGTGTGGCTCGCCGTGACCCTGCTGACCAAGGGGACGGCCCTGCTGCTGCCGCTCATGGTCGGCGCCGCCTACCTCGTCGGCTGGTGGCGCACTCGGGACCCGCGGCCGGCCGCCGCGGAACCGCGCGCGGCGCGCCGGCGGGCGGCGCTCGGCTCGCTGCCCTGGCGGCCGGCCGCGATCGCGCTCGGCGTCGGGCTCGCCGGCGGCGGCTGGTGGTGGGTGCGTAACTACGTGCTCTACGGAGCGGTCCAGCCGAACGGCTGGGGCGTCGACCCGCCCCGGCGGGAGCCGTTGCTGCTGCCCGACTCCTTCTGGACCTGGCTGTGGTACTTCGTCGAGACCATGTTCAACCGCTTCTGGGCGGGGTTGGGCATGTTCGAACCGCCTCAGCTGACGCCGATCGCCATCGTCTCCGCGACCGTCGTCGTGGTGGCGGTGGGCCTCGTCGGGCTCGCGACCGGTCTCGCCGGTTCACGCGGGCGTGGTCGCGGGCCCGCGGAGTCGATCGTCGTGGCGATCCCGGCGCAGGCGCCGGCCGACGCGGCGACGGCGACGGCGCCGTCACCGGCCGGGCGGGGCTGGCGGGCCTGGCTGGGCCGGCTGCGTACGCCCGCGGTTCCGGCAGTCCTGCTGCTGCCGGCCGTGTTCGCCTACATAACGGTCGGCCAGCGCAGCTGGGCCGACTACGAGCGTTACACCCGCGGCATCGCCGTCCAGGGCCGCTACCTCTATCTCGGCGTCGTCGGCATCGCCGTGGTCGCCGCGGCGGGTCTCGCCCGGCTGCTCGGCCGGCGCGCACGCTGGACCCCGGTGGTCATGCTCGTCGGTGCGGTCCTCATGCAGGCGTTCGCGCTGCTGGCCATCTGCAGCTACTACTGGCTCGGCCGCGGCGTCGCCCTCACCCCGGCGCGGATCCCGGACGCCGCCGCCGCGATCGCCCGCTGGGCGCCGTTCCCCGTGGGCGTCACCTGGACGATCCTCGCGGCCACCGGCGCGCTCGTGGTTGCGGCGCTCGTCGTCGCCGTCCACTCATCCCTTCAGGACCCGCCGTCGGAGGCGTCCGTGGTGGGCGACGGTTCGACGGCGCCCACCACGGACGCCGCGAGCCCCGCGCCCCTGCGGCCAGCTGACGCCGTCGGCCCAGAAGCCACGGTGGGTTCCCGATAGCCGGTGGCGCCCAGCGGGGGTCGCGGCGAGGCTGCACATCCGCACGCTTTGTTAACAGATGCCCGCTATGTCGGTCGAGATCGCCACGACGCCCCCGGGCTTAGCGGCCAGCTCCAAGACCAATCCGTGTCACCTCAGCCCGTCTATAGGGCAGCTGATCCGACACACTTCACCCCCGGTCGTTTGAGGTGTGTCAGCTCAGGGTGTCTATGGACACGCTGAGCTGACGCGGTCCGACCATCCAGGGAGGCCCGGCGGGGCGGTGTCTCTGGGGGTGGTGGGTGGGCCCAGAGGATCCCCGGGGGGATCAGTCCGGCGGGCTGTGGTCGGCTGCCAGAGGCCCGTTCAGCCGTGTCTGACTGTTCGCTCTCTGTGCGCTACCTGGTGGCCGATCTTGTACCCGCAGTATCGGCCGCGTCTAGGCCGGAGACGGAGCCGTTCGCGGCATCGCCGGCCGCCAGGACCGCCGCGTCGATCGGGGCGGAGTCGGTGGTCGCGACTCCCGGCACGGCGGTCTGCGCCGCCGGGGCACTCTCCACGACGTGCCTGGTCGAACGCATCTGCAGCTGCGGGAGCAGCCAGGCGAGGGCGAAGGCGATGGTCGCGACGGGGCCCGCGACCCAGAACGCGACCTGGATCGCGTCGGTATAGGCCCCCTCGAAGCCCTGGCGTAGCGCCGGCGGGAGGCTCATGACCAGCTTCGGGCTTACCTCCGAGGGGCTGAAGCCCGCCGGCAGCGAGGCACCGTGGAGGTCCGTCGCCAGCTTGGCGGTCAGCTGGTTCGCGAAGATCGCACCGAGGATGGCCGTGCCGAACGAGCCGCCGATCGAGCGGAAGAACGCCGAACCAGATGTCGCCGCCCCGAGGTCACGGAACTCGACGGCGTTCTGCACCGACACGACCAGCACCGGCATGACACCGCCCAGGCCAAGGCCCAGCAGCGACATATAGATGATCAGCTCCGCCGCGCCGATGTCCGGGGTGATCCGTGCGGCGAGCATCACGAGCGCGATCGCCACCAGCGCGCTGCCCACGATCGGGTAGACCCGGTACTGGCCTGTCCTGCTCACGAGCCGTCCCGTGATGGTCGACGAAACGAGCATGCCGCCCATGACGGGTATCAGATGCAGGCCGGACATCGTCGGTTCGATGCCCTGAACCACCTGCAGGAACAGCGGCAGGAAGGTGATGGCCCCGAACATCGAGAAGCCGCACACGAAGCCCATGAGGTTGGAGACGTTGAAGACCCGGTTGGCGAACAGCCTCGGCGGCAGCACCGGCTCGGCCACGCGCCGCTCGATGAAGCCGAACGCGACCAGCAGCACCACGCCGCCGATGACCAGGCCGATGCTGGCCGGGGAGCTCCAGGCCAGCGTCGTGCCGCCGAGGCTGGTGAACAGCACCAGGCAGGTGGCGGCACCGCCGAGCGCGAGCGTGCCGAGGTAGTCGATCGATCGCTTCACCCGGTTGCGGGTCGACGGCAGCGCCGAGGCGACGATGATCAGCGCGATCGCGCCGAGCGGCAGGTTGATGTAGAAGACCCACCGCCAGTTCAGATGGTCGACGAACAGACCGCCGAGCAGCGGGCCGACCACGGACGCGAAGCCGAACAGGCCGCTGAACACTCCCTGGTACCGGCCCCGCTCTCGCGGCGACAGCACGTCACCGATGATCGTCTGCGCGCCGATGATGAGGCCACCGCCACCCAGGCCCTGCAGCGCGCGGAACGCGATGAGCTCGCCCATCGACTGAGCGAGGCCGGCGACCGCCGACGCCACCAGGAAGATGACGATCGCCGCCTGGAAGAAGATCTTGCGGCCGTAGAGGTCGCCGAGCTTGCCCCACAGCGGCGTGGACACCGTCGAGGCCAGCAGGTAGGCGGTGACGATCCAGGACAGGTGCTCCGCGCCGCCGAGGTCGCCGACGATCGTCGGCAGCGCCGTCGACACGATCGTCTGGTCGAGCGCGGCGAGCAGCATGCCCACACCGAGGGCGAGAAGGATCAGTCCGACCCGGTGCCCTCCGGGTTCGACCGGGACGTCCGCCGTCGGTGGTGTGACGGGAGAGGCAGGCTCCGAGGACCGGCTCGCTGTGCTGGGTGACGCCATCACGTTCTCCCTCGGCGGCGGGGCGGGCATGGTCGGCGGGTTCGCGCGCGCTGGGCGTGGCGTGGCTCGCGTTCGGGCGGGTGGAGCTCCTCGGTGGGCTCAGGCGTGCGCGGCGTCGGCCCGCGGCGCGAGCGTCGGCACGGCCGGCGGCGGGCTCATGGGGCCGTGCCCGGCCAGCCGGGCGTGGGCGCCTGGCCGGGGGCGAGCGGCTGGCCGGGCGTGGGTGGCGCGAGGCCGCGCTCGACGTTGTCGAACCCCGCTCGCAGCTTCTCCGAGAGCGCCGCGGCGGAGGGGTTCTCGGTCCGTTGCCAGTGCGAGATCGTCGACCGGACGACGGCCATCGCCACGGCGACCACGGTCGTCGGGTACGGGTGCTCGTCGACCGACAGGCCGGTGCGCTCGGCGATGACCTCGGCCAGGCTGAGCTCGAAGCGGCGCCAGGTGGCGGCGTGCGCGCCGAACAGCTGCGGGTGGCTCTGGTGCATCTGCGCCCGCGCCAGGTTCGCCCGCGGGTCGACCGTCTGGCGTTCCAGCCGGTTGGTCAGGACGGCGGCGAGGGCGCGCAGCGGCGGCTCGTCGGCCGGCCGGGCGCGCAGCGCGGCGCACGCCTCCTCGATGTCGTCCTTGTCGATCCCGGCCAAGGCGTCTTCCTTGGACCGGAAGTAGTTGAAGAACGTGCGCGGGGAGACGTTCGCGGCCTGGGCGATCTCGTCGACGGTCACGCGTTCGAGGCCACGGTCGGCGACGAGGTGGACGGCGGCCTCCCGGATCGCGTTGCGGGTCTGGCGCTTCTTGCGCTCGCGCAGCCCGAGCTCGGTGGGCTCGGCCACGCCCGCACTCACTCCCATCGGGCGTCCCTCCTTCCCCTTCCGCGCTCCTGCTTCCGTATCTTGCGCGCCCTACAAGTTTGCCGTCAATACAAGTTTGCAGCCAGTGAAATCTTTGGGCCAGCTGCCGGTCCGGACTAGCTGTCGTGCCGCCAGTCGTCGTGCCCGCGCGCGCGGCCGACGGGGACCGGATCGCCGGAGAGCAGCAGGTCCACCGGAATCGTGTCCGGAATGGACAGCTGCGGCGCGTCATCGCCGACCGCGGTGGCGCCAGCCGTCGCGGCGGCCTCGGCGCGGGCGTCGAGACCGCTGCTGCGGCGCATGCGCAGCTCGGGGAGGAGCCAGGCGGTCAGGAAGCCGAGGAACGCGATCGGCACCGCGACCAGGAAGACGACCTGCAGTGAGTCGGTGTAGGTCTGGATGAACCCGGTGCGCAGGGCGGCGGGCAGGCTGGCGATGAGCTTGGGGCTCACGTCCGAACCGGTGACACCGGCCGGCAGCGGGGCGCCACCGACCAGGTGCGCCATCTTGCCGGCCAGCACGTTCGCGAAGATCGTGCCGAACACCGCCGTGCCGAACGAACCACCGATCGAGCGGAAGAACGTCGCGCCCGAGGTCGCCGCGCCCAGGTCCCGCGGGTCCACCGCGTTCTGCACCGACAGGGTGAGCACCGGCATGACCAGGCCCATCCCGGCGCCGAAGACGAACATCGACAGGCTGAGCCGCAGGGTCGAGACGTCCGGGGTGAGCAGCGAGAACAGCGCCGTCCCGACCGTCATCAGACCGGTACCGATGATCGGGAACGCCTTGTACCGGCCGAAGGTGGAGATCAGGCGCCCAGTCGTCATCGAGGCGATCATCAGGCCGAGGCTCATCGGCAGCATCTGCAGGCCGGACACGGTCGGGTCGATGCCCTTGACGACCTGCAGGAAGAGCGGCAGGAAGATGATCGAGCCGAACATCGCGAAGCCGACCACGAAGCTCATCAGGCTGGCAACGTTGAACACCTTGAGTGTGAACAGCCGCGGCGGCAGGATCGGCTCGGCCGCCCGGCGCTCGACCAGCGCGAACAGGCCCAGCAGCGCCACACCGCCGACCGCGAGGCCGATGCTCGTCGCAGAGCTCCACGCGATCGAGGAGCCGCCGAGGCTGGTGAACAGGACCAGGCAGGTCGTGGCGGCCGCGAGGACGGCGGCGCCCAGGTAGTCGATCGAGGCCTTCGCCCGGTTGCGGATCGCGGGCAGCACCACGGTGACGACGGCGAACGCGGCCACGCCGACCGGAACATTGATGTAGAAGATCCAGTGCCAGGACAGGTGGTCGACGAATAGGCCGCCCAGCAGCGGGCCGAGCACCGACGAGACGGCGAACAGGGCGCTGAACACGCCCTGGTAGCGGCCCCGCTCCCGGGGGGAGACCAGGTCGCTGATGATCGTCATCGCGCCGACGACGAGGCCACCGCCACCGAGGCCCTGCAGCGCGCGGAACGCGATGACCTCCATCATCGACTGGCTCAGGCCCGCGAGCATGGAGGAGACCACGAAGATCACGATGGCTGCCTGGAAGAAGCGCTTGCGGCCGTAGAGATCGCCCAGCTTGCCCCAGATCGGTGTCGAGACCGTCGAGGCCAGCAGGTAGGCGGTGACCACCCAGGACAGGTGCGTGGCGCCGCCCAGGTCACCGACGATCGTCGGCAGTGCCGTCGACACGATCGTCTGGTCGAGCGAGGCCAGCAGCAGGCCGGTGCCGAGCGCGGCGACGATCAGCCAGATCCGGCGGCCGTTGTCGGCGGCGCCGGCGTTCGTGGCCCGCTTGGTCATGGCCCGGGCGGCGCTGTGTGGCGAGTTCATCTACGTGTCTCCAAAGGTGCGCGTCCGGGCCTTGGGCTCGTGGTTCGCGGCTCGTCGCTCTCGTTTCGGCGGCCCTGCGCGATCGCCGGCCTCGGCCACGGGTCAGGGCTCGCGTCGGTGCTGGACGCGGTGCCGGGCCGGTCGATCGTGCGTGCACTACAACTTTGCCTCTGCTACAAGTTTGCAGTCAACGCAAAAATTCCGAGACTGCAGAGATCTGCGTCACCTCGGGGCGGCGAGAGGGGCGGGTGGGCCCGGAGGCCGGTTGGTGCCACCGGAGGCGCAGGTCGCGCGCGCCGGGAGGCGTAGACACGGCGAGACACCAGGGAGGTCGGAGCGGTCACGGTGGGATCGGCTGGGACACTTGACGACGATGGCCACGCCGCTCGACCAGCCGGTCCCGACCGTGACGACCCAGCCGGTCGTGGGTTCGGCGACCCCGGAGACGCGACGGCGGCTGGGCGCGTGGGCGCGGCGGCACGCGCTGTTCGGCGCGGTCGCCCTGGTGGCACTCGCCGTCAGGGCGCTCGTCGTGGCCACCTACCGGCCGGCGCTGATGTACCTGGGGGACTCGGGCGCCTACCTCGATCAGGCGTGGCACGGCCTGTGGCCGGAGGACTGGCGGCCGTCCGGCTACCCGATGTTGCTGCGGCTGGTCGACGGCCAGGCCCACCTCACCCGGCTAGTGATCATCCAGCACCTGTTGACCTTCGCCGTCGGCGTCGGGCTGTACGCGGTCGCCCTCCGGGTGACCCGGCGGACGTGGGTGGCCACGCTGTGCGCCGCGCCGATGCTGTTGTCGCCCTGGGTGCTCGACCTCGGCCAGTTCGTGCTGGCGGAGGCGCTGTTCAGCGTGCTCACGGGCCTCGGGCTGTTGCTGCTCGCGATGCCCGGCCGTCCACGAATGTGGGCCGTGGTGCTCGCCGGGCTGCTGCTCGGCGCGAGCCTCACCGTCCGGACGGTCGGCTATGGGCCGCTCGCGGTCGCGTTCGTCGTCCTGCTCGTGACCACGACGGCCGCCGCCGTCCGCGCCCGTCGCGAGCACGGCACGGGCAGGCTCCCCGGGGCCCTGCGGGTGCTCGCCGTGGTCTCCTCGTTCGCCGGGGCGGTGGCGGCGCCGGTGTGCGCGTACAGCGGGTGGAGCCTCGCGGAGGGCGGGCACTTCAACGTCTCGGCGCACTCCGGGTTCTTCCTGTACGGCCGGGTCGCGCCGTTCGCCGACTGCGCCGCGCTGCCCGAGGACCGTCCCGTGCTGCGGACCCTGTGCGACCGGCGGCCGGTGGCGCAGCGCTCCCAGCCAGACACCTACCTGTGGCCGGCGAGCTCGCCGCTGCGCCAGGGCCACACCCGCATTCCCAAGGGCCGGGAGGAGCTCGCCGGCGAGTTCGCGAACGACATCGTCCGCGCGCAGCCCTGGATGGTGCTCCGGACGTCGGGCGGCTACCTGGTCGGCTACTTCTCGCCGGCACGGCACGAGACCGCCACGACGTCCCGCGCGGACACCTGGGAGCTGCCGGACACCCTCACCAACGTCCTGCCGGACAGCGACCCGCGCTCGGCCGACGGCTACTACGTCGTGACGTCGATGCGGAGCGGGCTCGCGCAGGGGCTGGCCGGCTACTCGCGGCTCGGCTACGCGCCGATGCCCCTGGTCGGCGCGGGGCTCGTCGCCGGGCTGATCGCCGTCCCGGTGGCCCGGCGGCGCCGTCGGCCCGGCCCGCCGCCGATGTACTGGCTCGCGGGCGGCGGCGGCCTGTCGGTGCTCGCGATCAGCGCGCTGACCGCCGGCTTCGACTACCGCTACCTCTCGTCCGTCATCGGCATCCTCGGCGCCGGCGCCGTCCTCGGCGCCGCGAGCCTCGCGCGTGCCCTGCGGCACGCCCCCGTCCAGACCCGGCCACGGCCCGACGCCGACGCCACCGTCCCCGCGCCGGTTCTCGAGATTCCCGCGCCCGGCCTTCCCTCACCCGGCGTTCCCGCGCCTGGCAGGGTGGTCCGGGGATGAGACAGGCGTCGTAGGTGGTTCGTGACGAGAACGCTCCTGGCGACCGTGCCATGACGACCTGGATCCGTGCTGGTTGGCGGGCGAGGCCGGTTGAGCCGGGTAGGCCATGGTTCGTGGCGGCAGTCGCATGGCGATGGGAGGCCGAACGTGCGGGTGGCATTTCTCGGGATGGGCAAGATGGGCCGGCTGATGGCGGCTCGGGTGCTGACTGGCGGGCATGAGCTGACCGTCTGGAACCGGACGCCCGGGCGGGCGCCCGAGCTGGTCGCGGCCGGCGCCCGCGAGGCCGGTTCCGTCGCGGACGCCGTCGCGGACGCCGATGTGGCCGTCCTGATGCTGTTCGGGCCGGAGTCGGCCGGTGAGGTGATGGAGTCGGTTCACGTCGCCGCGCCCGCCGGACTGTTGGTGATCAACGGGACGACGGTTGGGCCGGAGTCGGCTCGCGAGCTGGGCCGGGCCGCGGCCGGCGCCGGGCTGCGGTATGTGGACGCGCCGGTCGTCGGCACCCTCGCGCCGGCCCGCGAGGGCAAGCTGAAGATCCTCGTGGGCGCGAGCGAGGCTGACCTCGCCGCCGCTCGGCCGACCCTGGAGCTGTTCGGAGACCCGGAGCGGATCGTCCGGGTGGGCGAGGTGGGCGCGGGCAGCGCGTTGAAGCTCGTCGTCAACCTCAGCCTCGCCGAGGCGATGGCCGCGGTCGCGGAGACCGTCGCGCTCGGCGTCGACCTGGGGCTCGACCGCGGGGTCGTGCTCGACGAGCTGGCCGGCGGGTTCCTGGGCGGAGTCCTCGGCTACAAGCGGCCGATGATCGAGTCCGGGTCCTTCGCCCCGCCCGCGTTCACCGTCGAGGCCCTCGCGAAGGACGTCCGGCTGGCCGTCCGCGCGACTCCGCGACCCCTCGGCGTCGCCCAGGCGGTACTCGGCCTCACCGCCGAGGCCGCCCGCCGCGGCCAGGGGGAGGACGACTTCTCCGCCATCGCGGACCTCCGCCCGCTGCCCGCCGCGGGCGAGCCCGGCGCCGCAGACCCGTCGCGTCGCCCCTATTCGACGCCCGAGGGCTCGGCCGCCCAGACCTGAGCGCGAGCTGTTCCAGCGCCAGGTGTTCCAGCGCGAGGTGTTCCAGGTCGTGCCGGTCTGACGTGATTACCCGACTCCGCAGGGTGCGTGCGTCGTCTGTGGAGTGGACCGCTAACGTCTTCTTTGGGCGCATTGGCCGACGAAGGCCCGGCCACCCGCGATGATCGGGATGCCAGGTGGGGACGGCGGGGGAGCGGCGGTCGGAGCACGTTCACGACCACCTCAAGATCGATCACGGCGATGACGGCCATGACAAGCACGGCGACGACGGCCATGACAAGGATGATCACGACACCGGAGCCGGGGGCGTCGACGGTGTCGGTGTCGGCGTGGGCGTCGCCATCGGCGTTGCTGGCCGAGGCAATGGCCGCTCGGCGGTGCGGCGGTGGGTGGTCGTCGGCGTCGCCGGGGCGAGTCTGGTGTTCGCCGCGCTCGCGACGCTGACAGCGCTTGCCATTCCGCCCTTCACCAGCGCAGACGAGGCCCAGCACACCTCCTACGCACTGGACGTCGGCGGCGGCAGCCTGCCGGTGATCGACACCCCGGTCCGGGCCCTCCTCCCTGGAATGCCCGGCATCCCGGCGGACTGCGTCGTCACCCCCGAACAAGTCAGGCTGGGTCTCGAAGCGGCCCGCGCGCGGATCGCCCGCGACGCCGACGCCAGCCGCGGTCCCGGCTCGGCCGCCGGCTTCGGGGAAGGATCGCGAGGGGAGCCTCGTCCGGTCGAGTCCCGCCAGCCCCGAACGACCACCTCGGCCGTCGCCGACAGGACCGACCCGGCCCGGCCGACGGCCGCCGGCGCCGGCGCCGGTGCCAGCGCTGGAACCGTCCGTCCGCCGTCGATGGCCCTGGAGATGGCGTCGGCCGGCGGAATGCCCGCCTGCGCCCGCGGGCCGCGGGGAGTCCACAGCAACACCCAGCTCACCTACACGGCCAACCATCCGCCGTTGTTCTACGCCATCGAGTCGGTGCCCCTCGAGGCCGGAATCCACAGCGGCCACCCGATCGCGGGCTTCCGCGCGGCCCGGCTTCTCAACGTCGTCATGGGCATCGCGGCGCTGGCCGCGGTCGCCTGGCTGGTGCGCGAACTCCTACCCACGCGCCCGGACCTGGCCGTGGGCGCCACGGCGGTCATGGGCACCGTCGGAATGTTCATCAATTCCTGCGGTCAGATCTACAACGACGGGCTGTCTCTCGCCACGATCATCGCGGGCCTGGCGGCCACGGTCGCCCTGTTACGGCGCGGGCCGTCCGCGCCGCGCCTGTTCTGCCTGGCCGTGGTGGTGCTCGCCGCGGCGGCGACCCGGGCGAGCGGCCTGCTCGTGGCGGGGCTGCTCCTGCCCGCCGCCGGGATCGCCGTAGCTCTTCACACCGGTGGGCGGTGGCGCCGGCTCGGGCTCGGAATCGCCACCGTGGCGGGCGGCGCGGCGGGCGTGTGCGCGGGAATCGGCTGGTTCTACTGGCGGAACGACCAGCTCTACGGCGATCCCACGGCGAGCGGGCTGATCGCCAAGATGTTTCCGATCTCGGAAAAGCCGATGACGGTCGACGAGATCCTGCATTCGCGCACCTTCGCCTGGGCCATCTACCGGGGGTTCTACGGCCGTCCGCGCCTGCTCGCCGACGGACGTGACCTGACGGACGGGACGAAACTGGTGCTGCTGGTGCTCGTCACGGGCCTCGTGCTCGCCGCGCTGCGCCGCGCCGCGCGCTGGTGCGCGGCCCGGTGGCCGCGCGCCGCGCGCGGGGCCACCGGGCTGGACGGGAAGGGAGACGGCGCGGCGACGGGCCTCCTCGGTTCGTGGCCGCCTGGCCCCTGGCTGACTCGCCCGTGGCTGCGACGCCGGGCCCCTGGCGTGGTCGCGTGGGCGTTGATCGTGCTGCATGTCGCGGTCGTGGCCGCCACGCTCGTCGGTTACGTCGCCGCCGGTGGCGCCTGGTTCGCCCGTTACCTGTTGCCGGCCGTGCCGATCGGGGCCCTGCTCCTCGCCGCCGCCCTCGCCGCGCTGCCGGGCGCCCGCCGCGGCCTGCCCACCGTCGCCGCGGTCGCCGCGCTCGCCACCGCGGCCGGCGTCATGACAGCACGAGAGCTCGCCTTCAAGCTCCCGGCGCTGCACCTCTATGACACGGTCGGACGCCTCCGGTCGGCGCTGGTCCTCAGTGGCGTCCCGGAGCCCACCTTCACGCTCTGGACCCTCGGCCTCGTCGCGCTCCTCGGCCTGGCCCTCCTCACCGTCGCGATGTGGTCCCTGTCCATCGCCGCCGTCCCCACCTGGCCCGTCCCGCGGTCGCCTGGGCGGCTACCGCACGTAGGCCGCGCCGCCGTCGACCGGAAGGATGGCGCCGGTGATGTAGGCGGCCGCGGGACTCGCGAGGAAGACCGCGGCCTGGCCGATGTCGGACTCGGGGTCGCCGGTGCGCCGTAGCGGGATGGCGGCGAGGACGTCCGCCAGGGCTTGAGGCTCGTCGGCGGCGAAGCGGTCGAGGGCGGGGGAGTGCGCGAACGGCATGATCGTGTTGACGCGAATGCCGTCTGGGCCCCACTCGACCGCCGCGCCGCGTGAGATCGCGTTCAGCGCGGCCTTCGTCGCCGCGTAGACGGCCCGGTGGTGGGTCATCGGCGCGATCGAGGCGCCGGACGAGACGTTGACGATCGCGCCGCCACCACGCAGGTACGGATGACACCGGCGCATCAGGCGGAGCGCGGCGAGCGGGCCCGACTCCCAGCCGGCCGCGATCGTCTCGTCGCCGATGTCCAGCAGCGTTCCGTGCGGCACAATCATGGCGCTGTTGACGAGGATGTCGACGGTCCCGAACGCGGCGACCGTCAGCTCCACGAGCCGGTCGAGGTCGGTGGGCACGGTGACGTCGCAGCGGATGGAGCGGGCGGTGCCGCCGCGCGCCCCGATCTCCTCGCGGACGTCATCGAGCGTCGACTCGGTCCGGCCGCAGACGACCACTCGCGCCCCGGCCGCTGCCAGCGCGAGCGCGATGCCACGGCCGACTCCCTGCCCCCCGCCGGTCACGATCGCGGCCTTGCCCGCTAACGGACCAGCGGACCCGCTGCCTTCCGTCGCCATGCTCACGCCTCTCAACATCCGCTTCGAGTGGGATCCCCTGGGAAACAAACCAGGACAGGTTCGAAGCGTCGCCGGACGACGCCTGGGCCGCAAGACGCGCGTCAAGACACGCACAGGCGGCGCGCCCCGCCCCGGTCGGCCCGCGAAAGTCGACCGTGCTGTTGAGGGGATATGCCGAATGTCGTGGCCATCAGCCCGGGACCATGTAGACATGCGCCTGCCTGTGCACGTCGAAAGTTGGCAGATCGAGTGCTGCATGGACCCGTTCTCGGTGGGAGACCGCGTGAGATGGCAGCTCGTGTTCACCGAACAGTCGGGGCGCAACGGCTCCGACGGGGCCGGGCTGGTCGAGCTGGACCTGGTCGCCGCGCACCTGGACTCCCCGACGGCGCCGATGCCGCCGAACAGTCCCCGCTACGGCACCTGGCTGGGAGCTCCGGACGTCGCCGACGGTCTGTCGCTCTACTGGGTGGCGCGCCAGCCCACGGCGGGTCCGGTCCGGCTTACCGGCTACATCGGTGAGGACCATCACGCCGGTGTTCCGGAGTCGTTCCCGGAGACCCACGGCACCATCCGCGGCATTCGGGTCCAGACTCGCCGCATGATCGAGGTCGGGCCGAAAAGCTGGCAGCCCACCGACGAGCCGCCGTCCTACGAAGACGTGACCACCGCACCGAAACGGTTCCAGACCGCCCTGCGGCCAGGGCAGATAGGGACGGTGCAGACCGGCATCCTCGTCGACCTCGACGTAGGAACCGATCCCGCCTCCTAGGGAGTCAGGCCGTCCAGGAGAAGGGCCACGCCGCCGACGAACTCGTCGTCGCGGCTGACGGCGGCCGCCACGGCCGCGCTGTCTGCCAGGAACGGAAACTCCGACGAGGCGACGGGGCCGGGGATCGGGGCGGTGGCCAGGGCGTCGAGGCCGGATGGGCCGCCGAGGTGCTCGAGCTGGATGGCGCCGATCGCGTAGGCCAGGAGGCTGCGCAACGCGATCACGCGCCGTTCGCCGTCGATGCCGGCGCCGGCCAGGATGGCGAGCACCGTCTCCGACCAGCGCATGATCGCCGTCGAACGGTACCGGCGGGTGAGCGCCAGTGGGACGGTCGACGGGTGGGTGCCCACCGCGGCGCGCAGCCGCCTGGCCATCACCGTGAGCTGCTCCTGCCAGGACGCGGCGTCGCCTGGCCCCGGCTGGTCGGTGTCGATCTCGCCGAGGACGGTCTCGACGACCAGCGCTTCCAGCTCGTCCCGGTCCTGGACGTATCGGTAGAGCCCCATCGTGCTCACGCCGAGCTGGGTGGCGACGGCTCGCATGGTCAGTCCGGCGAGGCCGTCCCGGTCGACGACGTCGAGGGCCGCCGACGCCAGCTGCAGGTGGGTGAGCGAGGGGCGGCGCGGCATCGTGACCGTCCATCGGGTAGTCGGGGCGGTTCGACGGTCGGCGGCCGCCGAGCTGGGGTTGACAGCGTACAACGTACGCCTACTCTGGTAGGCGTACCCCGTACGCCTACGGTGGGAGTGAGCACCTGATGTACACCCCGCGAAACCCGGTGCGGCCCGGTGACCTGGTCGCCGCCCGCGAGCTTGTGCCCGTCGCCGGCCCGCCCGTACCCGTGCCCGACCCGGCTGGCCGGCTGGTCCACCTGCAGTTCCGGCGGTTCGCCGGCTGTCCCATCTGCAACCTGCACCTTCGCTCGGTCGCCCGGCGGATCGCGGAGATCGAAGAGGCCGGGGTACGGGAGGTCGTCGTCTTCCACTCGCCGGCGGCCGAGCTCGCCCGTTACGCCGACGAGCTGCCCTTCACGCTGGTCGCCGACCCGGACAAGCGGCTCTACGCCGACTTCGGGGTCGAGTCGGCCGCCCGCGCGCTGCTCGACCCGCGGGCCTGGGGGGCGGTCATCGGCGGGGTCGCCCGTAGCACCTGGGCAGTCCTGCGGGGGCGGGACCGCCCGCCGGCCCGGCGCCAGCCGCACGGCCGCGTCGGCCTGCCCGGCGACTTCCTGATCACGCCAGACGGCAAGGTGCTCGCCGTCAAGTACGGCGAGCACGCCTACGACCAGTGGTCCGTCGACGAGCTGCTCGCCCTGGCCGCCGCCCCACGGGAGCTGGCCCAGGCCGGCTGACGGTTCCTCCGCCCTCCGCTCTCCGCCCTCTGCCCCCGCCCTTCGAGCCCCGGGCCTCAGGGTCGGTCGAGCTGGTGGAGGCGGGTGGTGAGGAAGTCGCGTTCGACGGCGTTGTCGGTGAGGGCCAGAGCCTCCTCGTAGGCGAGGCGGGCCTCGCTCGAGCGGCCGAGCTGGCGCAGGAAGTCGGCGCGGGCGGCCGGGAGGTAGCCGTAGCCGGCGAGCTGGGGTTCGGCGGCGAGGTCGTCCAGCGCGGCGAGGCCGGCGGCTGGCCCGTCCGCGAAGCCGACCGCGACCGCCCGGTTGAGAGCCACCACCGGCGACGGCCAGCGCGCGGCCAGCAGTCCGTACAGGCCGACGATCTCCCGCCAGTCGGTGTCGGCCCAGCTGGGCGAGCCGGAGTGCACCGCCGCGATCGCGGCCATCAGCGGGTACCGGCCGGGTAGCCGGCCGGGGCCGTGGCCCGGCCCGCGCCGACGCAGCGCCTCGCGGACCAGGGCGACGCCCTCGTCGATCGCGGCCCGATCCCACTGAGCCCTGTCCTGCTCGGCGAGCAGCAGCAGCCGCCCGTCGGGGCCGACCCTCCCGGCCGCCCGGGCATCGGTGAGCAGGATCAGGGCGAGCAGGCCGGCGACGTCCGGGTCGTCGGGCAGGAGCAGCCGCAGCATCCTGGCCAGATCCAGCGCCCGCTCGACGAGATCGCGGCGGACCAGGTCGGCACCGGCGGGCGCGGTGTGGCCGGTCGTGAAGAGCAGGTGGACGACGGCGAGCACCGCGTCGACCCGTTCGGGAAGCTCGGCCGGCGGCGGCACCCGGTACGGGATCCGGGCCGCCGTGATCTTCTTCTTGGCCCGGGTGATCCGGGCGGCCATCGTCGGCTCGCTGACGAGGAACGACCGCGCCACCTCGGCCGTCGTCAGCCCGCACAGCAGCCGCAGGGTGAGCGCCACCCGCGTCTCGGGCGCCAGCGCCGGGTGGCAGCAGGTGAAGATCAGCCGAAGCCGGTCGTCGGCGGCGCCCTCGACCACCGGCAGGTCGGTGAGGTCCAGCGCCGGCATCCCGGGCCGTGACCGGGGACGCGGCCCGGAGAGCGAGGCGACCTCGTCCTCCGGGCCTGGCGCGGCCTCGTTCTCGATGAGCAGCGGCAGGCTGCGGCGCAGGGCCGCGTCCCGGCGGAGCAGGTCGATGGCGCGGCGCCGGGCGACCGTCGTCAGCCAGCCGCCCGGCCGCGCGGGGATCCCCTCGTCCGCCCAGGCCGTCAGCGCTCGGGCGTAGGCCTCCTGGACGCACTCCTCGGCGAGGTCGAGGTCGCGGGTGACGCGGACGGTCGCCGCGAGCACGTACGCCCACTCGCGCCGGTGCGCGTCGGCGACCGCGGCCGCGACCTCGGCGGAACGCATCTCGGACCTCCGGAAACACTCAGAACAGGTCCGCGCCCACCAGGTGTTCCCGGCCTACTCGAAGGTCATGATCGGGCGGACCTCGACACCGCCGTACGGCGCCGGGACCTCCTTCGCGATCGCGATCGCCTCGTCGAGGTCGGCGGCCTCGACGAGGTAGTAACCGCCGAGGGCCTCCTTCGTCTCGGCGAACGGGCCGTCGGTGACGGTGAACCCGCCGGCGCCGTCCGCGCGGACCGACGTCGCGGTGCTGACCGGCTGCAGGGCGTTGCCGCCGCGCAGCGACGCCCCGTTCTTCTCCCCGAACGCCGTGTGCTCGCGCATCGCCCGGTCGTTCGCGGCCTCGCCGCCGGCGACGTAGCCGGCCTCGTCCTCGTAGATCAGGATCAGGTACTGTGTCATCGCGCGTCCCCAGTTGTCGCGCGGCCCGCCTCTCGGGCCGCTCACCGATCCGACGAACGACCTCTGGCCGGATCGACACCGTCCGGGAAAATTCTGCCCGACCGCCCCCGCCCGACCGTCCGACCGCCCGTCTGTGCCCACCACCGGACGCGGCGTGACCTCGGGTGTGACGCCCCTGGAGTCGATCAGTTACGTGAACGTCAGATTTTTGGCCGGGAGGACATGTCGATCGTTAGCTTGTGTTAAGCAAGTATGTGCCGCCGACTCGCCGGGCCTGGTCGGGGGCGCGCGTCCGCGGGTTCACCTCTGACGGCGCTGAATGCCGGCCCGGAGGGGAGCAGCACCGACGATGACCGCGAGGCCGCCCTCACCCGCCAGCCCGGCCGCCCCCGGCGCCAACTCCGCCGACGCCGACTCCACCGGGGGTGGCGGCGCGGCGTCACCCGACCGCGGGCGGCACTACGCCATGATCGCGCTGTCGAACACGACCGTGGGCGTGTTGATGGCGTCGATCGACGCGTCCATTGTGATCATCTCTCTGCCGGCGATCTTCCGGGGAATCGGTCTCGACCCGTTGGAACCAGGCAACATCAGCTACCTGCTCTGGATGCTGATGGGATACATGGTCGCGGTCGCGGTGCTGGTCGTCACGCTCGGGCGGCTCGGCGACATGTTCGGCCGGGTACGGATCTACAACGCCGGCTTCGCCGTCTTCACCGTCACGTCCGCGGCCCTGGCGCTCACCCCGTGGACGGGCTCGAAGGCCGCGATGTTCCTGATCGTGGTGCGGATCCTCCAGGGGATCGGCGGCGCGATGCTGATGGCCAACTCGGCGGCGATCATCACCGACGCGTTCCCCGCGAACCGGCGGGGCATGGCGCTCGGCATCAACCAGGTCGCCGCGCTCGCCGGCTCCTTCCTCGGCCTCGTCCTGGGCGGTGTGCTGTCGGAGTGGAACTGGCGGGCGATCTTCTGGGTGAACGTCCCGATCGGCCTGGCAGGCACCGTGTGGGCCTACATCAGCCTGCGGGACAACGGTCGCCGCACCGCGTCGAAGATCGACTGGCTGGGCAACCTGACGTTCGCCGTCGGCCTGACCGCGCTGCTCGCCGCCGTTACCTACGGCATCCAGCCATACGGCGGCCACCTGATGGGCTGGACGAACCCCAAGGTGCTCACGGGGCTGATCGGCGGCGTGGCCGTGCTCTGGGCGTTCGCCGTCATCGAGACGAGGGTCGCGCACCCGATGTTCCGGCTGCAGCTGTTCCGGATCCGTTCCTTCGCGGCGGGCAACATCGCCCTGCTGCTGACCGCGATCGCCCGGGGCGGCCTGCAGTTCATGCTGATCATCTGGCTGCAGGGGATCTGGCTGCCGCTACACGGCTACGACTACGAGCAGACCCCGCTGTGGGCCGGCATCTACATGCTGCCGCTGACGCTCGGCTTCCTCGTCGCGGGGCCGGTGTCCGGGGCGCTGTCCGACCGGTTCGGCGCCCGGGTCTTCTCCACGGGTGGGCTGGTGCTGTCCGCGTGCTCGCTCGTCGGTCTGCTCCTGATACCCACGAACTTCCACTACGTGCCGTTCGCGCTGCTGTTGCTGCTGAACGGCATAGGCTCCGGCCTGTTCGCCGCGCCCAACTCGGCGGCGATCATGAACTCGATACCGACCGACCTGCGCGGGAGCGGGTCCGGCATGCGGTCGACGTTCATGAACTCCGGCAGTGTGCTGTCCATCGGCGTGTTCTTCTCGCTGATGATCGCGGGCCTCGCCTCGGTGCTGCCCAGGACTCTGACCGACGGTCTGACCTCCCACGGCGTGCCCGCGGACGTGGCGGGCCAGGTCGGCTCGCTGCCCCCGGTCGGCAGCCTGTTCGCCGCGTTCCTCGGCTACAACCCCATCGAGCACCTCGTAGGCCAGGACACGCTCGCGAACCTGCCACCGGGCGATGCCCAGGCCCTGACCGGCAAGGAGTTCTTCCCCTCCCTGATCACCGGCCCGTTCCACCACGGTCTGACGATCGTCTTCACGATGTCGATCGTCATGACGCTGATCGCCGCCGCCGCGTCCCTCCTGCGCGGCGGCCGCTATATCCACGCGGACGGTCCGACCACACCCACGGAGCCCGTACCCGCGACGTCCATCCTGCCCACGGTGGCCGTCATCGACGGCCCGGAGGTCCTGGCCGCCACCGCCGAGTCCACTGCCCGACCCGGCGACTAGCCGGCCGGCCGTCCGGGCGGGCTCGGGCGAGGCCGGGCGAGGCCGGGCGGGTTCGGGCGAGCGGCTCGCCGCGCGGCTCAGGAGCCGGCGGCTCGGCGGTAGACCTCGGCGGTCAGCGCGGCGGTGCGGCGCCAGGTGAAGGTGCGGGCGTGTTCGCGGCCGGCGCGGCGCGGGTCCGCGGGGCCGGCCACGGCGGCGCCGCCGGCCCGCGCCGAGCCGTCGGCCAGACCGCCGTGACCACCGTCGATCACGTCGAGCAGGGCGTCGGCCAGCCGGTCGACGTCCGCGGGCGGGATGAGGCGGACCGCGGCGCCGACGACCGGCCCGGTCACCTCGCGGACCGCCGGGATGTCCGCGGCGATGACAGGTGTCCCGGCGGCGAGTGCCTCCAGCGGCGGCAGGCCGAAACCCTCATAGCGGGACGGGAAGCACAGCGCGATCGCTCCGGCGACGGCGGTACGCAGGTCGGCCTCGTCGAGGTAGCCGGCACTGATGACCGCCCTGGCGGGCAGCCCCGCGGTGTCGAGCGCCGCCCCCCAGCCCGGCGGGCCGACCAGCACCAGCGGCGGGATGTCCGGGTAGGTCCCGTGCAGGCCGCGCAGCGCGGACAGCAGCACCCGAAGGTTCTTGCGCGGCTCGGCGGTGCCGACGAACAGCAGGTAGCGCTCGGGGAGACCGCGCTCCTCGAGCCAGCCAGGCTTGGGCGGCACCGCGTCGAACCAGGCGTCGTCCACCCCGAGGGGAGTGGCGGTGACCCGGTCGCGGTCGATCCGGTAGGCCGCGATCACCTCCTCGGCGACCGCCTGGCTCGGGGTGATGACCTCCGCGGCCCGGCGCAGCCCGCGCGGGACCAGCGTGGTGTAGCGGGCGGAGGCGGCGCTGACCGTGTCCGGGGTGCGCAGGTAGGACAGGTCGTGGATGGTCAGCACGCCGCGCGCGGCGCGCAGCGGCGGCAGCACGAAGTTCGTGCCGTGGACGACGTCGGCCCGCCCGGTGAGCAGCTCGATGGGCAGCCGCTCGCCGCCGGCCCAGATCTCCTGCAGCAGCCGGGCCGGCACCCGCCGCGCCGCGGGGGCGACGCCCGGTGGCAGCGCCTCGGCGAGACCGTCGAGGCCCCGCCAGGTGAACGCCGTGGCGGCGAGCTCCAGCGGACGCGTCGCCGGCTCGTCGCGGGCGGGGTCGGCCAGCCCGGCCAGCAGGTTCTCGACATAGCGCCCGACACCGGTCCGCCGGCCCAGCAGGGGGGTGCCGTCGAGCACGACTCGCAGCGGCGGCACCTGGAGCGGCGGCACCTGGCCGCTCGTCACCCTGCCGTTCGTCTTCAGCGCCCGTCAGCCTTCGTACAGGTGGTGGTGCGCGGCGATCGAACGCCAGCGCTCGGCGAACGCCGCGTCGGAGAAGTGCCCGGCCCGCCCGGCCGCCTCGGTGGCCAGCCGGGCACGCAGATCCTCTTCGGTGGCGAGCCGGCGGGTGAACGACAGCAGCTGGTCCGGCTCCGTCCAGCGGAAGCCGTCGATGCTGTGCCGGACGATCTCGCGCTGACCGGCGCGGTCGATGACCACCGGAACGCAGCCGCCGGCCATCGCCTCGACCGTCGTCATCCCGAAGTGCTCGGCCGTCCACGGCCGGCGCCGCTCGTCCTCGCCCCACCCGGTCGCCGACCAGAACACCGAGCCCGTGGACAGGAGCCGCTCGACGTCGCCGCGGGCCGCGTTCGGGTGCACCTCGACCGGCAGACCGACCGCGGCCTTCTTGATCTGCTCGACGTACGGCTTCTGCGAGTCCTCCATGCCGCCGACGACGTGCATCGTCCAGCCGGGCATCGTCCCACTGGCATGCAGCTCGCCGAACCACTGGACCATCTCCAGCTGGCGCTTCGCGTGCCCGAGGCCGGGTGCGAAGAACCGTCCGACGGTGACGATGGTCTTCTCCCGCGTGGCCGCCGGGTGCAGCCGTTCGACCTGGATCGGCGGGTAGAGGACGTCGGCCTCCTGCCGCCACATCCGCCGGATCCAGCCGCGGGTGTAGTCGGAGTTGGCCATCACCGCGTCGTAGCGGTCGAGCCAGGCCAGGTCGTGCGGGTCGCGCAGCAGCCAGGGGAAGCGCAGCGCCACCTTGGCGCGCGGGCTTTCGTCCGCGTCGGTCACCCGCGGCCGGCTGATGGCCACGCCGAGCTCGCGTACGTCGGCGGGGCCGGGGGTGAACGGCTCGCAGACCAGGGTGATCTCGGTGCCGGTCGGCGACTCGGGCAGCGGGATCTCGTGCGCGACGAACTCCGCACCCACGTCGATCTTGGCGAGCGTCTCACCGTCGGCGTCGATGATCCGCAGCGAGGTGCCGGTCGGAGCGCCGGGCCGGCCGAAGTCTCCGCGCAGCACCCGCTCGCTGCCGGGGGAGATCGAGAGCACCGCGTTCCCGGACGACCAGCGCCACTGGCGCACCCGGCCGCCCTCCGGCGGGTACCAGCCGACGCCGAAGTCGACCGCCGGGCGTACCCCGCGCAGCAACGGCCCGGCCGAGCGCACGGCCGCCTTGCGCCAGGCCGCCATGTCGTGGTCGAACGGCGTCGGGAAGAAGCACAGGTAGGCGGCCTTGCGCGACCGGGTCGGCAGCCGGCTCATGTAGGAGCCGTTGATGAACAGGTCGTACTCACCGGACCGGACCGACAGGTCCTCCTCGCCGCGGTCCGGGATCCGGACGTAGCGGCAGTCCGAAAGGTCCAGGCCGAGGTGCGCGCCGAGGTCGGCGAGATTGACGTCCGAGTGACCGAGGATGTCGACCTCGACGCCGTCCGCGGCCATCACCTGGGCGATCATGCCGTTGTGGCGCTCGCCGCCGCCCATCGAGTGCCAGAACCGGTTGTAGACGGCCGCCCGCACCCGCCGGCCCGCCGGGATGATCATCGATCCGGTCGCCGCCGCCTCGCCCGCCACGGGAGTGCCGACACCCGCTGTGCCGGCGCCCGTCGCTGTGCCGGCGGCGTCAGCGGGCGTCGTCGTGGCCGCGCTCGTCTGGGCGGGCTGCCGCGTCGGGACGTTCTCGTCCTGGGCCACCCGGTAAGCGTCGGCCAGGTCGTCACCGGCCGCCAGCCCGCCCGCGAACCGTGCGCGCAGCGGGACGGCGCCGCCGCTGGAGACGGGTGCCGCGGCGCTCGGCTCGGCGGCCACGGGCGACGGCACGGCCAGGTTCGGCACCGCGCGCTCCGGGATCGCCGGCTCCGGCAGGGTCCCGATCTGGAAACCGACGTGCCGGCGCTCACCGGAGAAACCGGAGTACAGCATGAACGCCCGCTCGGTCGGTTGGCCGGGATGCACCGGCGCTGATGGGTTGGGGGGTTCCGCGGCGTCGTCCTCGCCGCGAGGTCCGGCGCCGTCGGTACCCGTCTCGTCGATGCCCGCTTCGTCCGGGAGATCTGAGAGATCTGAGAGGCCCGTGTCGGCTACGAGCACCGCGTCGTCTATGTGCACCGCGTCGTCCGCCGCGACGGCCGCGACGGCCGCGGGAGTCTCCGGGGCCTCGACGACCTCGGCGGCACCATCCCCGCCCGTCGGTGCCGGCCCGCTCGCGGAAATCTCGTCGACGGGAAGCTCGTCGACGGGAAGCTCGCTCGCGGGAAGCTCGTCGACGGCCTCGAAGACGCCTCTGTCCATGGGGAGATCGACGCCGGAGAGGGCGTCGACGTTGTCGGCGCTCTCGAGGTCGGAGTCGGCGATGTCGTCCGCCTCCGCGTCGGGCAGCTCGATCGCGGGCTCGTAAGTGTCGCTACCGGCCGATGCCGGCCGAGCGTCTTCGAGCCGAGCGTCGTCGAGCACGGGGCCGAGGACATCGGCGGGCAGCGCGTCACCGTAGTCGCCGCCCAGAGCACCGACGAAGCCAAGCCGCTCGTCGAACGAGCCGGGGGCCGGGAACGCCGGGATGTCGTCGAACGAGCCGGGCGCGGGGAACGCCGGACCATCGTCGAGAACCTGGCCGCTGTCGAGAACCCGGCCGCTGTCGAGAACCCGGCCGCTGTCGAAGACCTGGCCGCTGTCGAAGACCTGGCCGTCGTCGAACATCGGGCCGCTGAAGGCGGTGGAAGGGGCCGCGAGGTCGTCGTCGAAGATCCGGCCATCGTCGAACACCAGCCCACCGCCGGAGGCGGCGCCAGGATCCGGGACGAACCCGTCGTCTGGCACGAACCCGCCGTCTGGGACGAACCCGCCGTCCGGGACGAACCCGATCGGGGCCGCGTCCGGGTCGGGGATGACCGCGGGCGGTTGGCCAGCCAGCAGGTCGTCGGCCGGCGTCGGCTCGGCGGTGAGGCCCGCGGCCAGCTCGTCCGGCAGGTCGTCGGAGAGGGGGTCCCAGCGGGGCAGCTCGTCGAGTGGCTCGCGCAGGTCCACGTCGAGCACCGGGTCGACGTCGATCACCTGATCCGCGTCGAGTACCACCGCGTCGAGGACCGAGTCGTCGAGAACCGCCTCGTCGAGAACCGCCTCGTCGAGTACCGCGCCATCGAATATCTGACGCGCCTCGTCGTCCAGCCCGAGGGACACACGGGAGAACACGCCGCCGTGGTCGTCGTCGCCGTCGTCGGCGGGGCCGTGACCGCCCGGCGCCGCGACCGTGCCCAGCCTGGCGTCGGGGTCATCGTCGGCGGACGCTCTCGAGCCGAAGTACGACGCGCCGGCCAGACGGGCGTCCTGGGCGGCGATGTCGACCGGGCGACCGGTGGCCCGGTCGATGACCTGTCCTTCCAGCGGCATGCCGCCACCACGACCCGTGAGCGGTTCCAGGCCGGAGGACGGGCCGAACGGCTCCTGGCCGGCGGAGTCGGAGTCGGTCGGTTCCGTCGGTGCGGCGGCCCGTGGCGACGTCAGCGGCTCGCGGGACGACCATGCCTCGGACAACGGCATGGACTCCAAAGGCGACAGGCGTTCCAGCGAGGAGAACGGGTCCGGGCGTGACCGCGGCGGTGCCGGCCTGGTGCCCTCGTCCGACCGGATGGGAGCGCCCAGCGGCGGCAGCGGCTCCAGCCCGCGCAGGGGCTCCAGCATGCCCGGCCGGTCCAGCGGGTCGAAGGACGAGCCGAGGGGGGCTGGCCGCGCGCTCTCGTCGTAGCGGGTGGGCAGGTCCAGCGGGTCCACACGGTTTGGCGGGTCCAGCCGTCCGAGCCGGCTCAGGCCCAGCGGGTCGAGTGGGTCGAAGTCGATCGGTGCCGACTCCCTCGACGCCGGTGCGGCGAGCGAGTCGGGCCGCTGTGCCGACCATTCCTCACCGGACCAGCCGCCGTCCAAGCCGTCTCGGCCGTCTCGGCCGCGCGCGTCGAAGGGGCGGTCTCTGCGGGTGCTGTCGTCGGGGCGGTCCGTCATCGTGACACCAGCCAGTCCTGCAGCGATCGACGCCGTTCGCTCGCGGTGCGCCCGATCTCCCGGCGCCTCCCGAGCATGGCCGGGAACAGTCGCAGGTATGACCCGATCACCTTGAGTCGCAGCAGCGTGGGCCGCACCGCCGGCCGGCTGCGCGCCCGCCACGCCTGGCGCAGCGTACGTACGGCGATCGACGTGGTGGTCACCGGGTAGCGCGCGACCGCGGACAGGGCGAGCGGCAGCGTCGCGTCCTTGGTCAGCATGAGCAGCCGGTTGCGGTCGGTGTGGAAGACGAACAGCGGCGACCATTCGACGCTCGACGCCGAGTGCACGTGCCGCAGCACGGCACCGGGGACGTAGCGGATGCTGTATCCCCGCGAGCGGATCCGCCAGGACAGGTCCGTGTCCTCGTAGTAGAGGAAGAAGTCGTCGTCGAACCAGCCGAGGTCGTGGCCGAGTGCCGCGCGCATCGCCATTCCGTTCCCGCAGGCTGTGAAGACCTCCTCGGGGTTGGCGAACTGGCCGGTGTCGACCTCCTGGTAACCGCGGTCGGCGCCGTAGCCGTCGCGCAGCACGATCCCGCCGACGTTGTTGATGACGTCGACGCGGGGCGCGGTGTCGTCGATCGTCACCGAGACGGCGTTCGGCTCGGTGCCGGTGACCGGCAGCGCGGCGAAGCGGGCGGCGCCGCCGTCGGCCTCCGCCCAGCCGGGGCCGCCGTCGGCCGGGCCGGTGTGCCCGTCCCAGCTGAGCATGACCGTCTTCGCGGCCTCGGCCGCCCAGGCCAGCCCGAGCGTGACCGACCCGCGCTCGGGCACGGGCACGAGCAGCTCGCCGGTGCCGCGCGTCCAGAAGAACGGCGCGGTGGGCGGCCCTTCGGCCCCGAAGGTCAGCTTCTCCCAGAGGACCTCGCGTAGCACGTCGCGGCCGTTGACCGTCACCGACGAGATTCGCACGCCGAGCGAGCGCGAGTCGTGCGGGCCCGGCGAGAAGGTCGCGGTCTCCAGGCGCAGCCGCAGGAACCGCGGCAGGAACACCACCTTGCCGGTGACGGCGCCGAGCTTGTCCCCGCCGGGCTGGTCGAACGGGGCCAGCAGGTTGGCCAACCAGTCCGGCTCCGGGACCGCGTCGTTGTTCAGCAGCACCGCGTAGGCGGTGTTCACCTGGCGCAGCGCCAGGTTGTTGCCGCCGGCGAAGCCGAGGTTCTTCGGCGACTCGATCACCCGCACCCAGGGGTAGCGCTCGGCGAGCATCGCCCGCGAGTGGTCGCTGGACGCGTTGTCGACGACCCAGGTCTGGAAGCCGAAGGCGGTGTTCTGCTTGGCGACCGCGTCCAGGCAGGGCGGTAGCAGGTGCGCGCCGTTCCAGTTGACGATGACGATGGTCGCCACCGGTCGCCCACCCCAGCCGGCGCCGGACCCGCCGCCGTCGGGGTGGCCGGCGGCGGGCATCGCGCCGTCCCCCGTGGGGGCACCTGAGACGCCGCCGGCGCTCGGGGCGTCCGGCGTGGCCTTGGTCAGCGAACCCGCGGCCACCGTCCCGGGGGCCGGGCCGAGCGCGGCACCCGTCGTCAGGCCGCCGCCGTGGCGGCCGCCGTGCGCCAGGCCGCTGCCGGTCAGGCCGCTGCTGGTTGGGTCGCTGGTGGTCAGGTCGGCGATGTGGCTCATGTCCGCGGCCTTGCCTCGTAGTCGACGTGGACCAGGCCCTCGGCGTGCGAGCTGTTGATCCCGAACAGCTCGTGGAAGCGGCGGGAGGTGATGGGCGTGCCGGTCGCCGCGTCGGCGACCTCCACCCGCACCGCGAACGCGCCGAGCAGCGCTGGTATCGAGCCGATGGTGAAGTCGAGGATGGTGAAGCCCTGGCTGACCGGGATACCCGCGGGCGGAGTCTCCATCACCCAGATCGGGATCTCGTTCTGGCCGACGATGACGCAGCGCGCGCGGACCCGCTCGGGCGCGCCCTCGGTGACCTCGATGCCGACGCTCATCGTCATCGGGTCGCCCGGGTCGAAGGAGATCTGCGGCGCCCCGCCCGGCGACGAGCTGAAGGTGACGGTCTCCGGCCGGACCGTCGCCGTGCCGTAGGCGCCGGCGCCCTCGGTCGGCGAGCTGCCCAGCCGCTGGCGCAGCAGCTTCGTGCCGACCGCCGGGGCGCCGTCGTGGATCACCTTGCCGGCCTCGAGCACGACCACCCGGTCGCACATGTTCTCGATGAGGTCGAGGGAGTGCGTGACGAACAGGATCGTGCGGCCCTGGTTCCGGAACTCGTCGATCTTGGCGAGGCACTTGCGCTGGAACGCCTCGTCACCGACGGCGAGCACCTCGTCGACGAGCAGGATGTCGGGGTCGACGTGCACGGCGACGGCGAAGCCGAGCCGGACGTACTGGCCGGACGAGTAGTGCTTCACCTCGTCGTCGATCTTGTGTGACAGCTCGGCGAAGTCGACGATCGAGTCGAACAGCTTGTCGATCTCACGCTTGGACAGGCCGAGCAGGGAGGCGTTCAGGTAGACGTTGTCCCGGCCGGACAGCTCGCCGTTGAACCCGGCGCCCAGCTCCAGCAGCGAGGCGATCCGGCCGTGCACCTCGACCTTGCCGCTGGTCGGGCGCAGGATCCCGGCGAGCACCTTGAGCGTCGTCGACTTGCCGGAGCCGTTCGCGCCGGCGAGGCCGACGGTCTGGCCGCGAGCGATCTCGATGTTGATGTCGCGCAGCGCCCAGAAGTCCTCGCCGGCCAGGCCGCCGCGGCGGACGAACGCCTCCTTCAGGCTGGTCGCCCGCTTGTGGTACGAGACGAACTTCTTGCTGACGCCGGTCGCGCGGATCACGGTCGGGCCGGCCCCGGCCGCGGGGCCGCCCCTGGCGCTCGCGCCCCCGGTCGGCAGCACCCCGGCGCTGACGCTGGCGGTCGCGCCACCGCCGGCCGGCCGGGCGAGCGCCGACGTCGCGGCCGCGCCGACGGGCAGGGGTGGGGAGGTCTGGCTCACTAGAGGTCCTCGGCGAAGTCGGCCTGCAGCTTGCGGAACACCCAGACGCCGAGCACCAGCACGCCCAGGGAGATCGTCCCCGCCATGGCCAGGCGCTCAAGGTAGTAGAGGTACCCCGGGTCGGCGAGGACCTGCAGCTGGCTGCCGTCGGGCTTGGTGGCGGTGGCGTCGACGTAGATGGCCCGCTGGAACGCCATGACCACCACGGCCATCGGGTTCAGCTCGTAGATCCAGGTGTACTCGTGCAGCCGTTGCTGGATCAGCCCGAACGCGTAGACCATCGGGTTCAGCCAGATCCAGGCCATCAGGGCCACCTCGACGAGGTGCGGCACGTCCTTGAACCGCACCGACAGCGCCGAGACCAGCATCGACATCCCGATGGTGAACACCAGCGCGACCGCGCCGGCCGGGACGAGCAGCAGCAGCCCGCCACCGATCAGCGGGTAGCCGAGCGCCAGGGTGAGCACCAGCAGTACCAGCAGCTGCAGCACGAAGTGCACCGCGGCGAAGCCGACCGCGGACAGCGGTAGTACCTGCAGCGGGAAGCGGACCTTCTTCACCAGGTTCGCGTTGCCGACGACGCTGCCGCAGGCTGTCGACACGCTGCCCGCGAACGCGTTCCAGATGAGCAGGCCGGACAGGAAGTAGATGCCGAACCGCGGCACGCCCGACTTGAACACGACCTGGAAGACGAACGTGTACACCACGAGCAGCAGCAGCGGGTTCGCCAGGGACCAGGCGAAGCCGAGGGTCGAGCCCTTGTACTTGACCTTGATGTCCTTGCGGATCAGGTTGCGCAGCAGCTCCCAGCGGACCCTGCTCTGCGCGCGCGACCGCTTGGCCAGCGCCCCTGGGGCTCCACCCGTCCCGTCGGGGCCCGGGGTCTCTCCCGGACCCGCGAAGGCCGACCGGGAGGCCTGCGGGGAGTTCCTGGCCGCGTGCCGTGGCCCGGCGCCGGACCTGCGCGTCGGCGTCGGCGTCGGCGTCGGCCGCGGCGTCGGCGAGAACGCGGGCGTCGGCGACGACTCGTCCGGCGTCGGCGACGCGGACGGTGAGGGCGGCGGCGTCGCGGTGGTCAACGGCGACGGTGCCGGGGACGCTCCTGCCGCGCCGCCCGGGTCGGCGGCGGGGCCAGCACCTGCGAGCTGCACTCCTCGGCTCCTTCTCGACCCTGTACGACGCCGGACCCTGGACGTCGCGGGACCGTCACGCGCCTTGGCGCGGCCCCGGTTGTTGTCCAGATCGTGCCATGGTCCCGGTTGTGCCCACCGAGGCGGGTGAGGTCCGGATTTGGCGACGGTAGCGCCCTGCGTTCATGTCGCACCCGGATGGCACCACCGTCGCACGGGAAGAGCACGGTGGGCGCACGGCCACCCCACCGTCCGCGTCGCCGTTGACGCCGGTGCCCGCTATCCGGGAAGCGGTTCATAGTATCGGCCAGCCTGCTCCGGCACCGGTCGGCGCCTTGTCCCCGCCCTGGCCGAAGGAGGCGTGACGGTGCAGTCCACCCCGCCGAAGGTAGGGTGGCCGGCTCCTCCCTCGTGACCTGTCGGAGGCGACCGTACGCGGCGGCGCGGACATCTGGGGCTTTCCGGGATGCCACCGGCCGTCTCCCGCGCCGTCACCTGGCCGACGACGTTGGAACGGGGGTGACCGCGGTGTTCACCGACGCGAGGCTGGGGGATGCCTGGTCGCACCTCGACTCGGGCGGGGCCGACGCGCTGGTCGTCGACGTCTTCGACACGCTGCTGTGGCGGCTGGCACCGCGCCCGGCGCACGTGTTCCTGCTGCTCGGTGAGCGGCTCGCCGCCGCCGGCCGGCTGCCGGCCGGCGTCACCCCCGCGCAGTTCGCCCAGCTGAGGATCCTCGCCGAGCGCCAGGCCGGCCGCCGGGCGCTGGCCACCCGCGAGGGCGCGGCCGTCGCCGGCGATGACAACGGCCCCCCGCCGCGGCTGGACGAGATCTGGACGCTGCTGCTGCCCGCGCTGCCGGGCGCTGGTGAGCTCGCCCCGCTGGTGGAGGCCGAGGTCGCCGCGCTGCGGGCGGCCCACCGCGTCGACCTCGCCGCCGCCGAGCTCGCCGAGCTCGCCGCGCTCAAGCTGGGCCTGCCGGTCTACCTCGTCGCCGACACCTGCCTGTCCGCGGCGCAGCTGGAACGCCTGCTGGCCCGTCCGGAGCTCGTGGGCATCCCGTTCGCCGGCCCGTTCACCTCGGCCGACATCGGCGTCGGGACGGCCGACGGCCTGCTCGGCCACGTGCTCGCGGCGACCGGCGCCCCCGCGTCGAGGCTGCTATACCTGGCCGGCGACCCGGTCGGCGAGCACACCGGCTCGGCCGGCCAGGACCCGATCGGTGGGCAGGGCGCGCTGGGTGGTTCGGGTGGTTCGGGTGGGCTGGGCGGTTCGGGCGGTTCGGGTGCCCATGACGGCCGCGGTGGGCGGAGCGTCACGATCATGCGCAGGGGCGGTCCCGCCCGCGACCTGCGCGCGACGCTCGCGATGGAGGGACTGCTCGACGACCCGGACGACGCTTCCCCCGTCGATCTCGAGTACGGCGACTTCGGGCTGACCGCGCTGCGCGCCCGCGTCCTGCACCGGGCCGACGCCGCCGCCGTCCCCCGGGCGCTGCGCCGCTTCTGGGACACCGGGGCGACCGTGTTCGGCCCGGTGTTCACCGGCTTCGCCGAGTGGGTCGTCGAGCGCACCCGGGAGCTGGGCGCCGACGAGGCGTTCTGCCTGATGCGTTCCGGCCGGTTCGTCGCGAGCCTGCTGGAGGGCCCCGGGCGCGACGCCGGCGTCGCCGCCCGGCCGCTGTGGGCGTCGCGCGAGGTGTGCGCGCTGGCGAACGTCTTCGAGGCCTCACCCGAGGAGCTGCGAGCCTTCCTGCGGCATGCCGGCACCGGCCCCGCGCACGCCGGCCCCGGCCCGGCTCCTGGCGCCGGGGGCGCGGTGGGCACCGTCGGGGCGCTGCTGCGCCGGCTACGGGTCGACCTCGCCGCCGCCCCCGGGATCTCCGCCCTCGCCGGCCGCCGGCTGGACGTGCCGGCCGGGCTGCTCGACGAGATCCTCGACGAGCTGCTGGAGACGCTCAGCCGGGACGACCGCGTCCGCGGCGAGATCGTGCTGGCCGCCGAGCGGCTGCGCGAACGGTTCCTGCGCTACCTGGACGAACGGCTGCCCGAGCGGGGCCCGGCGGTGCTCGTCGATCTCGGCTGGGACGGGACCACCCAGGCGCTGCTCGCCCGGCTGCTCACCGCCACCGGCCGCGAGGTCAAACCCGTCGGGCTCTACCTGGCGACCGGTCCCGTCGCGCTCGAGCACCGGCTCGCCGGCCACCGGATGGAGGGCTACCTCGCCTCCGGCGGCCAGCCAGCGCGCCTCGCCGGGCAGCTGCTGCGCGCCCCGGCGGTCGTCGAGCAGGTCGCCATGGCCGACACGGGTCGGCTCGCCTCGTTCGACGAGACGTCCACCCCGCTGCTGGGCCTCACCCGGACCAGCCGCACCCAGCTCGCGCAGCGGGCGGCGGCCCAGGACGGCGCCCGCGCCTTCCAGCAGGAGTGGTTGCGCTGCCGGCGCGCGGAGAGCCTGGACAGCCCCGACAGCGCGCTGCCGTCGCTGGGCGGTGACAGCGCCCGGCTCGCGCTGCTGCGCATGCTGGCCCGCTTCGTCGCCCGACCGACGGCGGCGGAGGCCGCCGCATTCGGTTCCTGGCGCCATGACGGCGACGACGACGAGCCGATCGGCATCCAGGCGTCGAGTGCCCCGGCACCCGCCGGCCGGCGTGGGCCCGCCCAGCCAGCCCAACCCGCCGAGCACGACGGCCGGGGCCTGCTGCCCGCCGAGCTGATCAGGCGGATGCCCTATCTGAGCCCGGCGGGCCTGGCGGAGCTGCCGCTGCGCGAGGCGACCTGGCCCGCGGCCGTCGCCGCCGTCGCGAACCGGCCGCTGGCGGTCGTCACCGAGCTCGCGGCCGCCGCGGGGATCGACCCAGGGGAGCTGTCCGCGCCGGCCGCGGCCGGCCCCGTCGAGGTGTACGTGGACACCGGCGCGGACTTCGCCCGCGGCCCCAAGGCCACCGCGGTGCCCTACGCCGGCCGGGACGGGCTGTCGCTGGTGCGGCTGCGGGTCGTCGACGCCGTCGGCGTGCGCCGCGTCCGGGTCGATCCCGCCGGCCGGCGGGGCCTGCTCCGGCTCGACTGGCTCACCCTCGGCTTCCATGTCGTCGGCTCGGGTGAGCCTCGACAGATCACCATCACCGCGTTCGACGGGCCGGGTTCGCTTCCGGATGTGGTGGGAGGCAGTATCCCCGCCCGGGCGGTCGGCGGCGCCGGATTGGCGGACCGTAGGCGCGGCATTGTTCTCAACCTGGTGGGACTGCGAATACTGCAGCCCAACTTGGTCGAAATCCTCGACGACGACCCGCAACTCGTCTACAACCTGGATCTGCCCGGCATGCCAGAGTTGGGTGGCACGTACGCAATTGACGTCGAGTTCGCCTTTGGTTGGATGGGGATCCGGGGGGACCCAGTGGCCGCTCCCGCGCCTGCCGCGGCGGGCTCGGCCTCCGGGCCGCAGCTGCCTCGCCGGGCTGCCCGCCGGGTGATGCGACAGCTGGGAGGCCTGCGGTGACAGCTGGAAGGCCCCGGGCGGGCGACCCGCCTCGCGGGATCCGGCGCCGGGCCTGGACAGGTCGAGACGGCCGGCTGGGAGGCCCGCGGTGAACGACACACCGAACACTGTCCCGGCCGAGCCGGCAGGCCCCGACGGCCTCGACGGGCCGGATGGCCTGGACGACCAGCCCATCTCCCACACCGCGCGCCCCTACGTCCGTTCGACCGCGTCGGCGAACACCGGCCCCCTGCGCCTTCCCGGTACCGACGGCGCCGGGCCCGGGGAAGGCGCCCTGCGGGCGAGCTTCGCCGACCTGGCGGCGGCCGTCGACGCGGCCGGTGCGGCTGGTTCGCCCGGTGCACCCGGTGCTGGCGAGATCGCCGTGTACGGCCCGGGCGGCCGCGGCGCGGTCCAGGGCTACGACCCGAGCGCCGCGAACCGCGGCGGTAGCCAGCCGATGCCGCTGCGGTCGGTCGTCGACCTGCGGGAGGTGTGGCTGCCCTTGCTGGGCGCGGCCGGCGCCCGCAGCATCACCCTGCTCGGCGCCGAGAACGGCTCGACGACCAGCCTGCTCGTCGACCTGCTCCGCGCCGGCGGCGGCGGCCGGCTCCTCGTCGTCGACCTCGAGCCGGGCCGGGTGCCGAGCGCCGGGCGCGGCCTGGACATCGAGGTGGTACGCGACCACGGCGCCGCCGGGCTCGAGGGGCACACCCCGACCGACGCCTACCTGATCGACGGCGACGCGAACTACGCCACCGTCGCCGCCACGCTCGGCGCGGTCGACGACGCCGTCCACGAGTTCGGCCGGACCACGTTCCCGCTGGTCATCGTCCACGACGTCGGCTGGCCCACCGGCCGGCGCGACCAGTACCGGGCCCCCGACCGCCTCACCGACGCCGACCTTCAGCCGCACTCCTGGGACGCCGGAGTGACGCTCGACGCGTCCGACGCCGTCCTGGGCCGCGGGATGCGCGGCGGCGGCGCCTACGCGTGGGCGCTCGCCGAGGGCGGGCCGCGCAACGGGGTGCGCACCGCCGTCGAGGAGTTCGTCGCCGGCCACCCCGAGCTTCGGTTCTTCACCGTCGCGCCGGTCCTCGGCCTCGGGGTCGTCGTCGACCGGCGGGCACCGTTCGCGACCAGGGTCGCCGAGCTGCTGTCGCCCTGGGTGGCCAACCCGCTGCTGGCCCGGCTGGAGCGCAACCGGATCGAGCTGTACCTGCGGGCCGTGGCTACCCGTGACGATGCGATGGCCGCCGCCCAGCTGCACCAGCAGGAATGGATGAAGCTCGACGCCGAGCGCATGCGCCTCGTCGCGCTCGACATCGAGAAGTCCGACCGGATCGCCCAGCTCGAACGGGAACTCGCCGCCGAGCGGGCGATGGCCGCCGAGGCACTGGGCGCCCGGCTGGAGGAACCGCGCCTGGTCGCCGCCGCCCGCTCCGCCGACTCCCGGCTGCGGGCGAGGCTGCGCCGCGGCCCGAGCCGCTACGAGCAGGCCAGGGCCCGGCTCGCCCAGGAGGAGGAACGCCGCCGCACCCAGCTCGCAGACCCGGCCGCGGCCGGCGCCTTCGGCCGGCTGGCCCTGCCGCCCGGCAGCGGCCCGGGCGCCGACGGCCCCGACGGCGCCGTCCACGGCTCGCTCGGCGGCGACCTCGGCATGAGCGGCGACGGTGACGGTGGGGCTCGGGCGTTGGCCCTTCCGCCAGGCTCCACCGGCGGCGGTCCGGCGGCCGGTGGCACCGCCAGCCGGAGGCCCGGCGCCGGCCAGGAAGCCGACGAGCGACTTCGCGGCCGTCACCGGCCACATCACCACGCCGACGGGCCGGACATCGTCGCCAGCGGCCCAGGCCACCAGGAACCCTCGCTGTGGACCCCCGGCCAGTCCGCCGCCGACCCGCCGCGGCGGGCCCGCGCCGGGTGGTCCGTGCCGCCCTCTCCGCCCGTGCCGCCCGTGCCACCGCCTCCGCCCGTGCCGCCTCCGGGTGAGCCGCTCGCGCTGTCGGTCCCGCCGGGCGCGGGCGCCGGCGCCGTCCTGCTGACCCCGTCGCCGCTGGCGCCGATACCGACTCCGTCACTACCCGCTCCGTCACTACCGCCTCCCTCGCCGTCCCCGCTTCCGTCGTCGCCACCGCTGTCGCCCCTGGCCGCCCCGTCCATGCTCGACCCGGCCTTGTTCGACCCGTCCTCGACCGGTGGCGCGTCCGTCCGGTCGCCGGTGTCGTCGCCGTTTCCCCCGCCGCTGGCCGGTGGGGGACCGTCGAGCCCGGCCCAGTCGGTGACGCCGATCCAGCCGGGTCGGCCGATTCCCGCCGGCCAGTCCATCCCGCCAGGCGCGTCGGTCCATCCGCCGGACTCCGGCCGACCGGCCGAGCTCGGCGCACCCGGCCAGCCACCCCTGTTCGACCGCTCTGGCGTCCCCCGCCGCCGCCGCGGTGCCTTCGCCGCCGACCGGCACGAGCCCCGCCACCGGGCCTCCGGCCGCAACGGTGGTCAGGCCTCCGACCGCAACCAGAAACCCGACCGCCCCTCCTGACCTGTCTCCGGTACCTGTTGCTGGTAGCTGTGGCTGGCACCTGTCTCCGGCACCTGTGGCTAGTCCGGTCGCGGCAGTTGGCGGCTATAGGGGAGGACCTGGCATGGGTGGCGAGTGTCCGCGCTTCGCATCAAAGACGCAGGGCTAGACGGAAACGGAGCCGCACGGAAACAGGGCTGGACGGAAAAGTGGTTATACAGAAACGGAGCTAGAAGGGGCAGGGAGCTTCCCTGCGCGTTCGAGTCTTGTCGCTGGCGCTGAGGCGGGTCGGTGAGTTTGCCAAAGGGGCGGCGGGTTTGGTGGTCCAGTTCTTGGTGTCTTCGTCAGGGAGTAGGCCTTCCTCGTCGTTCGCGGTGGTGTCGACCCGGTGGATCCGGGAAGTTGGACTGGTCCAGATGAAGATTCCTGGTTCTGGTTGGCCCAACGTCCAGCCACCTCGATGTTTTGCCGAATGGTGATGGCGGCAGAGCAGGCCAAGGTTGTCGAGCGCCGTGCGACCGCCCGTGGCGTGAGCGACCGTATGATCGATGTCGCAGCAGGTGGCGGGCATTCCGCAGCCGGGAAAGACGCATCGGGTGTCTCGATGTCGGATGAGCCGGGCAAGCGCCGGGGTCGGGATCCGTCGGTGTCCGAGGTCCAGGACCGTGCCGGTTTCCGGGTCGGTCAGGACACGGCGCCAGTTCGCGTCGGCGGCCAGCGTCCGGCCGACCGTGGCCGGGATCGGGCCATGTCCGACGAGTTCGGCGGGGTTGTCGTCCAGCCCAGCGAGGGTGCCGACGGCGGCGATGACCTGAATCTCGACCTTCACCAGCTCGCGGCGGTTACCCAGCACCAGCGCCGCGAGAACGTCCGCGCGCCGGGCGTCGATCGGCCGTCTGTCGCCGTCGGCACGGGCATCGGCTTTCGCGATCCGGTCGATCCGCTCGAAGATCGCGTGTGCGTCCTGGGCCGTCAACGTCGCCGACAGCAGGCCCATACCGTCTTCGAGTGGCCGGACGGTGACCCCGCGCTGGGCGTGGGCTTCCCTGCGCCGCCGCGCGGCGGCGTCCGGATCGATCCGAGCGACCATCCGGTGCAGCTTGCGGCGCCACTGCGACGGCGACTTCAACCGGCTGCCGGCCAGCATCTGTGTCTCGACGGTGGCTCGTTGCCCGCCGGACAGTGCCTGGGTGACGTCGTGCAGCGCGAGTAGCCGGGGGTAGTCCAGCTGGCCCGACGTCAACGCGTCGAGCGCGTCGGGCACCTGATGGGCGATATCCCAGGCCCGCGCGAGCCGGTCGGAAGCGGTGCGGGGCGACTGACCCAGCTCGGCGGCCAACTCGTCGGCAAGGAACTCCGAGTAGGGCCCACCGTCCTCATCGCCGCAGCCAGGAGGCGCCGGCCGCAGCCTCGCCAGCTGGACCTGCGCCCGGATCGTCAACCCCTGCAGACGGGAAGCCAGCCGGACAAGCCCCGCCACCAGGTCAAACGCCTCCCTCTCGGCGCAGCCAGCCAGCCCGGCCAGTACGGCCTCCAGGGCGGTATCCGCCTGGGCGAGCCACCTCAACGGTCCACCTTCGGGCCCCGCGACAGAAGACCCCGCGTCCAGAGACATCGCAGACCCCGCGTCCAGAGACATCGCGTCCGGCTCTTCCGCCGCGGGGACGGGCATCTGGGCGGCGGCGGCGATCGGGCGGGAGGGACGCGCCACCGATCGGGGCGACGACCGCCGTGGGGCCGGGGAGCCGAACGGGGATGGTCTGGAACCGGTGGGCCGGGAGGGGGGCCCGGATCGGACACCCTTTCGCGGTGGAGCGGTATCCGTGGAAACCGCCGGTGCGTCGGGCGACGACGGAGCATGGCCGTCACGCGTATCGAACATGTGTTCATGATAACTCGGGGAAGGGAAAAATCAACCAGTTCGGAATGCGGGCCGGGTACGTTCAGTCGTGCCGGACCGGTCATTCCCGCTGCCCTCCCCAGCTTGAATGGAGGGGGTAGTCAGAATGCACCCCCGGTCCGCTCATTTGACGATCGAGGCCAGCTTTGCTGTAATATCGGCTGGTCGAGTATTAGGGCCGATTCGGCTGGCGCGGTAGTCGCGTCGATGGTTGACCGTCTGCCGTGACGCGCTGAAGCGAGTCGAAGTAAGCCGTGACGAACCATGGCCCGAAAGTCGGTGCATAAATAGAGCAAAGAACGGCGGCGGTCGTGCCAGCTTAGTGCGCGGTGCCTGCGGGGCCGCCGTCAGCAGACGGGACGGTAGGGGGCGGTGGGAATGTAGTGCTGCCACTGGACGGCATCGAGCTGGTTGGATCCGGTGCGGCAGGCGGTCGCCAGGAGGGTGGCGTCATCGAGCGGGGTCAGCCGCGCCGTGTGGTCCGCGGCGACGGTGAGGGTCGACCGGCCGTCGGGGGTGAAGGCCAGGTCCTGGATCCAGTCGGTGTGGCCGGAGAGCTGCCCGACGGGGGCTGGCCGACCGCTCGTGGTGAGGTCCCAGAGATGGACCGTGTCGTCACGGCCGGCGGTGGCGAGGGTGCGGCCGTCGGGGCTGAAGGCCAGCGCGAGCACCCAGTGGGAATCCGCCCTGATCGTCTCCAGGGGGCGCGGGTGCCCCGGATCGGTGACGTCCCAGAGACGCGCGACGCCGTCGTAGCCGGCGGTGGCGAGCTGGCGGCCGTCGGGGCTGAACGCCACCGCCCACACGTAGTCGGTGTGACCGGACAGCGTGGCGAGCTGGCGGGGATGGCGCGGGTCGCCGATCTCCCAGAGACGGGCCGTGCGGTCCGTGCTGGCCGTCGCCAGCAGCCGGCCGTCGGGGCTGAACGCCACCTGACGTACCCAGCCGGTATGGCCGGTCAGGACGCTCAGCTGTGTCGGGTGTGCCGGGTCGGCGACGTCCCAGATCCGCGCGGTGTCGTCGTACCCGGACGTCGCCAGCAGCCCGCCGTCCGGGCTGAAGGCGACGGACAGCACGTAGCCCTCATGGCCGGTCAGCGTCGCGACCCTCACCGGGTTGGCCGGGTTGCTCACGTTCCACAGGAGCACGGTGCGGTCATAGCCCGCCGTGGCGAGCAGGGTCCCGTCCGGGCTGAAGGCGGCGGCCGTGACCCAGCCGTCGTGACCGCGCAGGACCGCGAGCGGCCTGGGCGGCGTCGCCGTCCCCGCCGTCCCCGCCGTCCCCGCCGGGGCGGCCGGCTCCGCTGGCAGAGCCTCTTGGGAAGCGGGATCCCGGGAGCCGGCTTCCCGGGAGCCCACTTCCCCGGCCTGGCCGGTCAGGGCCGCGAGGTCCCAGAGACGGGTGGTGCCGTCGGCGGAGGCGGTGGCGGCGAGCCGGCCGTCGAGGCTCACGGCGACGCCAAGCACCGACGCGGTGTGGCCGGGCAACGGGGTCGCCGCGGCGCCGGCGAACGAGGTGCGCAGGCTTGCCCGGGCGGCCGGCGCCGGGCTGATCCGGAAGGCGGCGAGGCTCAGCGCGTCGGCGACCTTCGCGTCGGTGGAACGGATCTTGTCGGCGGACGTGGCGACCTCGGTGGCAAGCGAGGCCGGCGTCGGGCTTGGCGCGGGCGAGCGCCCGAGCACCACCGGGATCAGGACGGCGATCAGCATCAGTGCGAGCAGCGGCGTGATCATCAGGGAGCCGTGGCGCAGCCGGTCTCGCCAGGTCCGCGCGGCCGGCCCAGGATACCCACCGCGGGCTTCGGCTCCGGCCGGTCCGTCACTTCCCGACTCGGGACCGTGCCCGCCGGCGCCGGCCGGCCCGCTCGCCGCGTCG
>NZ_KI912266.1:170321-195070 GCF_000235425.2 Pseudofrankia saprophytica | reverse complement strand
GTGGGTGGGTCGGTGGCGCCGGTGGCCGTGCCCGGCGGCTGGCCGGGGATGGCGCCGGAGCGGATCGCCCGGCTCACCGCCGGGTCAGGGTGGGTTGGCGGGCCCATGCTGACCAGGCGCAGGAAGAGCTCCTGGGCGGTCGGGCGCTCCGCGGGATCCTTGCGCATCGCGTGCTCGACGATCGGGCGCAGCGCGGGGCCGAGGCCCTCCAGGTTCGGCTCGAGGTGGACGACCCGGTACAGCTGCACCGGGGTCGGGCCGTCGCCGAAGGGCAGCACGCCGCTGCTGGCATAGGTGACCAGGCCGCCCCAGGCGAAGATGTCCGCCGCGGCCGTCACCGGCCGGCCGTTGGCCTGTTCGGGGGCCATGAACGCCGGTGTGCCGATCCGCTGGATGTCGTGGCTGAGCACGCCGTGAGCGTCGGTCGCCCTGGCGATGCCGAAGTCGATGACACGCGGGCCGAGCGACGAGAGGATGACGTTCGACGGCTTGAGGTCGCGGTGTACGAGCCCGGCGCCGTGGATCGCGGTGAGCGCGGCGGCGACGCTGACGGCCAGCCGTTCCAGGTCGCCGGTACGCAGCGGGCCGCCGGCGAGCACGGCATGGGTCAGCGTCAGCCCGTCGATGTACTCGGTGACCAGGTAGGGCGGGCCATCCGGCGGGTCGACGACCTCGAGCACCTCCGCGGTGCAGAACCGGGCGACCCGGCGGGCCACGTCGGCCTCGCGCAGGAACCGCTCCCGGAACTCCGGCAGCCGGGCCAGGTCGGCCCGAATCATCTTGATCGCGACCAGGCGCAGGTCGCCCTCGATGCCATTCGGCCCGATCTTCGCCGCCCCGCCGGCCGCCGCCCCGGCCGCTGTGGCGTCTCCAGCCGCGGTGTCGCCGGGAGCGGTGTCGCCGGGGGTCGGGCGGCCGTCACGGAGGGGGCCGATGCCCAGGTAGACGGTTCCCATCCCGCCCTCGCCGAGCCGGCCGATCAGCTGGTAGCTACCCAGCTCCTCGGGGTCGTCGGCGGAAAGCGGGTCGGCGGCGACGGCGCCCAGCGGATGCGTCGGGTGGGTCGGGAGGGTGAGTCCGTGGTGCGAGCCGACCGCCAGCGCCTGCTGGCCGGGCAGGCTCGCGGGCACGAGCGGGAAGGCGAGCGCCTGGTGCTGGTTGTGCCGCACAGACCACCCCCGACCTAGCCGGCAGCCCTCTCCCGACAGGTCCCCAGTCTGCGGCCCCACCCGCGACGCCGTGGCGTCACAATCCCGTTGCCGTTGGTAGTTCCTGTTTGTGGCCTCGCCTCGGGATCAGCCGCGGCGGTGGCGATGCGCACCGGGGCGACGGGGGATGGACATCGTCTGCTCCGACTCGCTCGGCGGGTGGTCGGGACCGAGCCTGGACTGACCGCCCAAACCGACCGGGCCGGCGCTGAACCAGTCGTGACCACCCGTCGGACCGTCGACACCGGTGGTGTCGCCGTCGCCCCCGACCGTCGCGAGCGCGAGCGTCCCGCCCTGGCTACTCCGGCTACCCCGGCCGTCCTGGTCGTCGCGCTCGCCCGGGTCGCGCGGCACCGGGCGGATCGCGAAGACCACCGACCAGACGACGGTCGCCAGCAGCGCCAGCGCGCACAGGCCGAGCACGATCTCGACCGCGAGCTTGGGCCACGGCGACCAGGCCAGCAGGTTGGCGAGGCCGGCGCGGGGGCCGCCGCCCGGCCCCTCCCACCAGCGGCGGAACAGCAGCTGGCCGGCCAGGCCCTGCATCGCGAGCGCCGCGGCGAGCGTCAGCGGCGGGGCGAACCGGGAGAACCTGCCAGTCGAGGCGGCCCCCGCGCCGACCGCCACGGCGAGCGACGCGATCCCGGCGAACAGGTACCGGCCGGAGATGCCGCTGACGTAGTACGTCCGGTGGAAGTGCAGGCCGGACTGCAGCGTCATCAACGCGAACAGACCCGCCGTTGGCCACACCATGAGCAGCAGGTCGACCCGTCGGGCCGCGCCGCGCGCCTGGGCGATCCCGGTGGCGATGAGCGCTGCGATCACCGCGGTGCCGATCCGGGCGGCCAGCTCCGGCACATGCGCCTCGAACCAGCCGAAGTCGCCCCACCAGCGCAGGATCGTGCCGTTGACCAGTACGTCGGCGTACTCGCCCCAGCCGGACAGTTTGCTGCCGGGGGTGAACCCGGGCGTCGACGGCTGGAAGGCGTGGTAGCGGACGATGTTGACGACGAACCACCAGGCGCCGAAGGCGACCGCCGCCGCCGAGCCGACCAGCAGCGGTCGCCACGGGAAGCGGGCGGCGCCTGTCGGCACGGCCGGCCCGGTCGCCGCCTCGGCGAGCAGGAACGGGGTGGAGTCCGCGGCCCCGCGCCGCCCGCCCACACCCGCGCCGAGCCCGCCGGAGCCGGAGCCGAGCCCGCCGGAGGCGAGCCCGCCCGCGCCGGGGCCGAAGTCGCCAGTGGCGGAGCCACGGCCGTCCGGGCCTGGCCTGGGACCGGCCGTGTCGGCACCAGCACCAGCGCCAGCACCAGCACCAGCGCCGGCACCGGCTGTCCGGGTCAGGATCTTGCGGGCGCGCCGCCAGGCCAGCAGGTAGGCCACGACCGCCATCGGGACGAACACGACGCCCAACGACTTCGACAGCATGGCGGCGCCGATGAACGCGCCCAGCCAGCAGGCCGTGCGCATCGAGGTGTCGCCGCGCAGCACGTAGCACAGCGTGAGGGTCGCCAGCGCCCCGGTGAGCACCAGCAGGGCGTCGTTGTTCACGCTCGAGCCGATGTGGGTGAGCATCGGCACCGCCAGCGGTACCAGCGCGGCGACCCGGCCGGCCACCCGGCTCTCGGTGAGCCGGTCCGCGCTCGCCCAGGCGAGCAGCGGCAGCGGCGCGACCATCAGCACGCTCATCAGGCGCAGCAGGCCGATGACGAGGTCGAACCGCAGGTCCTGCGGCGCGCCCGGCGGCAGCTTCACCAGCGCCGCGCCGGCGAGGTAGTAGAGCGGCGGGTGCTGCATCATCTGCTGCACGTCGGGTGCCGGCTGACCGGCCCTGGCCAGCTCTCCCCACTCGGGCCGGTCCGTGCGCGCGGGCGCGTCGGCCGCCGTGAACGGCCCGACGGCGAGCTCGCGCGGCTTGTCCCGGGCACCGTATGGCGCGGTGGCGATCGAGCCGACCGTCTCGGGCGAGACGAGGGCGTGCCCCACGGGCGGCCAGCCCTTGCCCTCGGCCAGCCGCATGACGGCGTCGACATGGTGCGGCTCGTCCGGCGCGTGGTACTGCGGCACCAGCACCGACCAGGTGCCCAGCAGCAGGGCGAACGCGGCGGTGATCAGCCAGACGGGCGCCGGCGCGGAGCGCAGCACCCGCCAGGGGCGGAACCGCACCTCGGGCGGCAGCAACTGGCGGGCGTCGGCGACAGCCGTACGCCGGCCTTCCACAACAGTGGGCACAGTGAAAGACCCCCCGGGCGATGGACGCCTGTCATCGTAGGGGTTCAACCGTGCGCCGCCAGCGCTGGATGTACATGATTGGCCCAATTCAAGCGCGGAGTCGGTCCGCGGGCGTGCTTAGGACCGCGGGCGTGCTTAGGACCAAGCGTCGGCGGTACCGACGACCTTCGCGGGCGAGCCGGCGACGATCGCCTTGGCCGGGACGTCCCGGGTCACCACGGCTCCGGCGGCGACGATCGCGCCCTCGCCGATGGTCACGCCCTTCAGCACGATCGCACCGGTGCCGATCCAGACGTGGTCCTCGATCACGACCGGCGCGCTCTGTGGCTGCTGCACGCCGTCGATGACGATCGGGTGGAAGTCGTTGTCCATGATCTGGGTGTTCCACGAGATCGTGCAGTGCTCGCCGATGGAGACCCGGTCGCGGACGAGGATGTTCGCGAAGCCGTTGATGTTCACCCCGTGGCCCAGCTGCAGCAACCCGGAGTCGACGACCACCCGCACACCGCGCTGCAGCGAGACGACGCCCTCGCAGCGCAGCCGGCCCTCGGGATGCACCCGCACGACGGACGAGTCGTGCCTGGTGGAGAGGCCGAACGAGCCGAGCCCGACCCGCATCACCCCGCCCGGGCTGAACTCGAAACGCTCGTGGCCCTCGATGATCGTGCGCGAGCCCGTCCAGATCGGCTTGCCGTAGGCCAGCGGGTAACGCAGCCCGGCGACGAACGCCAGCGCCGACGTCTCCCGGCCCGCGTGCAGGGCACGGACATGCCGGACGTACTCGCGAAGATCGCTCCTGAACGCACCCACGGCATATCAGACTAGGCGCCGCCGCCGGGTCCATCCGCACCGGGGCCACACCGGCCTGGCCGCGCGGCGGCCGTCGTCACCGATCCGGCACCAGGCGGGGCGTGCGCGGAGCCTGACGACGGAGGCGCGCAGCTCGTCACATAACGTGTCCACAGGCCGCCCACCGTCTGAGCTTGCGCCACACCGTGTCACCCTGAAGAGCGCAACAGCCACCGGCGGCGTGACCATGTCCGCCCGCGGGTCCGGTGGCCGAGGCCGCTCAAGTTCCGCACGCGACCGGGAGTCAGACCGACGTGAGTGTCAGCGCCATCCGCCAGCCCCACCCACCGGACGCGTCCATGCTCACCGCGCCCGGCGAAGACGAACGGTTCTCGGCCCAGCGAGACGCGCCGTACGTGACGATCGTCCTGCCTTGTTACAACGAGCAGGACCACGTCGTCATGGAGCTCGAGCGGATCACCAGGGCGATGGACGCCAGCCGCTACAGCTACGAGCTGCTGGTGATCGACGACAAGTCGACCGACAGCACCCTCGCGGTGCTGTACGAGGTGGCGTCCCGGTACCCGAAGATGCGGCTGATGCCGTTCCGCCGTAACGGCGGCTCCGGCACCGCGCGCCGGATCGGCACGCGCGACGCCCGCGGCCAGATCGTCGTGTGGACCGACGCCGACATGACCTACCCGAACGAGCGGATCCCCGAGTTCATCAAGTACCTCGACGACCACCAGGACGTCGACCAGGTCGTCGGGGCCCGGCTCACCGAGGAGGGCACCCACAAGTGGGCCCGGGTGCCGGCGAAGTGGTTCATCCGCATGGTCGCGCAGCGGCTGTCCGGCATGAAGATCCCCGACCTGAACTCGGGCCTGCGCGCGTTCCGCCGCGAGGTGTCGCTGCCGTACCTGCGGCTGCTGCCTCCCGGCTTCTCCTGCGTCACCACGATCACGATGGCGTTCCTGTCCAACCAGCACCCGGTGGACTACATCCCGATCGACTACGCGAAGCGGTCCGGGAAGTCGAAGTTCCACCCGTTCCGGGACGCGCGCCGCTACATCCTGCAGGTCCTGCGGATGGTCATGTACTTCGACCCGATCAAGGTCCTCATGCCGGTGGCACTGTGGATCATGGGTCTTGGCTTCGTGAAGCTGATCTACGACGTCATCCGGTACAACTTCCACGTCACGACGTCGACGATGCTGGCGATCCTGGTCGGCTTCCAGATCGCGGCGCTCGCGTTGATCGGCGACCTGGTGGCCCGCTCCCGTGGCAGCTCCTGAGCCCGTAGGCCGCCGTCGGCGCGTCACGATCGTCGGGCCGACCCACCCGTACAAGGGCGGGATCGCGCAGCACACCACGGAGCTCGCCCACCGGCTGGCCGTGCGGGGCCACGACGTGCGGATCGAGTCGTGGTGTGATCAGTACCCGGCCCGGCTCTACCCCGGGCAGCAGCGCGTCGACGCGCCCGAGATGGAGCCGTTCCCGGCCACCGGCTACCCGTTGTCGTGGCGGCGGCCGGATGGCTGGGTGCGGCTCGGCCGGCGGCTGCGCGCCACCGCCGACGTGGTCATCGTCGTCGTGGTCACCCCGATCCAGGCCCCCGCCTATCTGGGCATCCTCTCCGGCCTGGGCCGGTCCCTGTCGCGGTCGCGGACCGGCACCCAAGCCGGCACGCGCGCCCGCCTGGGCGGGCGCCGCCGCGCTGGCGCGCCGGCCGGGCCGGCGGTGCTCGCGCTCTGTCACAACGTGCTGCCGCATGAGCGCCGGCCGGTCGACGAGCCGCTGATCAGGGCCGTGTTGCGCCGCGCGGACGCCGTCCTCGTCCACACCGACGCCGAGGCGACCCGCGCCGCCGCCCTGACCGGCGCACCCGTGCGCGTCGCCGCGATGGCTCCCCACCTGTGGGCCACGCCGACCCGCCGGGTGCACCAGCACGCCGCCGGGACGGTGGGCGCCGCCGCGACCCCCGCCGCCCCCGCGACCCCCGCCGCCCCCGCCGCCTCCGCCGCCTCCGCCGCCTCCGGTGGCCGGGTGCCGCGGCGGCGGCTGCTGTTCTTTGGGCTGGTGCGTCCCTACAAGGGGCTCGACGTGCTGCTGCGGGCCCTCGCGTCCGGGCCGCCGGACATCGCGCTCACGGTCGCGGGCGAGTTCTGGGGCGGGACGGACGAGACCAGGGCGCTCATCGCCGAGCTGGGGCTCACCGACCGGGTCGAGTTGCGCCCCGGGTACGTCGACGCGGCCGACGTGCCCGCGCTGTTCGACGCCGCCGACGCGCTGGTGCTGCCCTACCGGGCCGGTACCGCGTCGCAGAACGTCGACCTCGCGCACCTGCATGGCCTGCCGGTCGTCGCGACCTCGGTCGGCACCCTGCCGGCGGCCGTCGCCGACGGGGTGGACGGCCTGCTGGTCCCGCCGGAGGACCCCGGGGCACTGGCCGTGGCGCTGCGCCGCCTCTATGAGCCCGGGGTGCTCGCGGCGCTGGCCGCCAAGGTGCGCCCGCCGGACACCGCCGGCGGCTGGGAGCGCTACCTGGACGTCCTGGCGGACGCGGTCGAGGCCGAGGTCGAGGTCGAGGTCGAGCGATCCGAGCGAGGGTAGCCAGGGTAAAGAGCACAATAGGTAAGCGTTAGGAAGCTGTCCGTACTCTCACGCACTGTGAGAGCGACGACACGCACTGCGCCGATACGTCAGACCAGACCCCGCCGAACCAGGACGCGTCCCGCCGAGGCGCGTGGGCGCCAGCTGCGCTACTCCGAGATCGAGCCCCGCTCGCTCGACGAGTTCACCCGCCGCCGCAAGGCTCGCAAGCTCATCGCGGTGCTGGCCCACTTCCTCGGCCGCGACCAGGCCGGGCCACGGGCACTCGCCGGGCTGCGGGTGCTCGACGTCGGCTGCTCCGCCGGCTTCATCTGCGACGAGCTCGCCGCCGCCGGCGCCGACGTGACCGGCGTCGACATCGACGTCGCCGGCCTGCGCCGCGCCAGGGCGCGGTTCGCCAGGCGCGCCTGGTTCGTCCAGGCCGACGGGCTCTCCCTGCCGCTGGCGACCGGCTCCTTCGACGTCGTCGTCATGAACCACATCTACGAGCACGTCGTCGACGCCGACGTGCTCGCGGCGGAGGTGCGTCGCGTGCTCGCGCCGGACGGCATCGCCTACCTCGGCCTCGGCAACAGGCTCGGCATCATGGAGCCGCACCACCGCCTGCCGCTGCTGTCCTGGCTGCCCCGGGGGCTCGCCGACAGCTACCTGCGGGCCGCCGGCCGCGGTGAGCACTACTACGAGCGCTACCGCACCCGCGCCGGCCTGCGCCGGATGCTCGCCACCGCCGGCCTGCGCGCCTGGGACTACACGGTCCCGGTGCTGTTCGCCCCCGACCACTTCCACGCCGAGGCCGACGTGCCGCGCCTTCCGGGCCCGCTGCGCCGACTGCCCCTGCGCGGCAAGGTGGTGGACCAGTTGCCGGTGACCGCGCGCGCCTGGCTCGCGCGCGCCGCGCTGCCGCTCGCCCCGACCTACCTGTGGGTCGCCACGCCCGGCCCGCGGCACCCCGCCGGCGGCCCGCTGCCCATTCCGCCGCGCCCGGTCGACGCCTCCCGCCTGTCCCGAACGTTCGGGGTCTCCTAGGCTTTCGGGGCTCCCTGGGCTGCCGCCTCTTCGGCGCAGGTCGGCGAACGGCGGACTCGCCGGAAGCACCCGACACGTGCGCCCGTGGTGGCAAAGGGCAGACTGGAGGGCATGAACTCGCTGCGCGACGACGCCTTGGCGTACTTCGGGCACCAGGTGCACGTGATGCGCCGCCGGGAGGTTTCCACCCTGCTTCGCTGGGCGGGCGACCTGCGCGGGCGCACCCTGCTCGACGTCGCCGGCGGGGACGGCTACTGGGCCGGCCAGGCCATCCGCCGCGGCGCGCGCGCCGTCTGCCTGGACCTCGCGCGGCACAAGCTGGAGTTCGGCGGGCGGCTGCGCGGCCATCCGGGGCTGATCGAGGGCGACGCGCTCGCGCTGCCGTTCGCGGACGGCTCCTTCGACGTCGTCATGTCCGTCTGCGCGATCGAGCACTTCGACGACGGCGCGGCCGCGCTGGCCGAGATGGCGCGCGTGCTGCGCCCCGGTGGCGACCTGGTGATGTCCGCCGACGCGCTGACCAGGGCCGAACGCTGGCCGGCGATGCTCGCGCGGCACCGGCAGCGTTACCACGTCAAGCACACCTATCCCGCGGACGTGCTGACCAAGCTGCTGGACGCCGCCGGCCTGGACGTCGTCGAGCAGACGCACATGTTCCGGTCGGAGCGCGCCGAGCGGTTCTACCTGACGCTGTCGAGCAAGGGCGGCCGGGCCGGCTGGAACGCCGCAGCTCCGCTGTCCCCGCTGGTAGCGCTGGACGACCGGCGCACCCCCGACGACGGCGGCAGCGTGGTCCTGACCCATGCCCGTCGCCGTGGCTGAGCGCGGGATGGCGAGACACCCGGCGACCATCGCGGCCGGCCGCCGGTGAAGGCGCAGCGGGCACTGGCCGTCCTGCTCACCGTTGGCCTGTTCGGCTTGATGATCTTTGGTATGGGCGCCCTGTTCGCGCTGTTCGACCACCGAACGTGGGGCTACGTCGCCGGCGCGCTCGCCTGCGCGGTGATGGTCGGTGCCGGGGTGAACGCCTCCCGTCACCCCGAGGGGACGGCGGGGCCAGGCGGCCCCGGCGGCCCCGGCCGACAGGCTGACGCCCGCCGCCAGCCGGCCGCGCGCCGCCCGGCCGGCACCGGCCGGGGCGGTGGCTCAGGCGGTTCCGGTGGCTCAGGTGGTTCCGGGCGGTCCTCCGGACGTTCCGGCGGGTCCAGTCGGCCGGGCGGATCCGGTCGGCCGGGCCGCTCCGGGCGTCGCTGAGAGGGGCCGGGCCCGTGCGGGTGGGTTTCCTGGTCGAGCAGCTGTTCGCGCCGGTGCCGGGCGGCACCGGCCGCTACACGGCCGAGCTCGTCGCCGCCCTGGCCCGCACCGCCGCGCCGGGTGACGGCGTCACCAGCTGGTGCGCGTTGCGCCCCGAACATCGTCCGACGGCTCGCCTCACGCGCCTCGGCGGCGCCGCCGCCAGCAGGCTGACCGGCGGCCGGCTCCCGGGCGGGCAGGCGCCGACGGCCGACGCGGCCATCCCCGGGGTGCTCGGCCCGCTACGGCTTCCAGCGGGGCGCAGGGCGCTCGCGGCCGCCTGGGCGCGCGGCGTCGGGCCGGCACCGACCGGCGTCGACGTCGTGCACGCCCCGACGCTGCTGCTCCCGCCTCGGCGGAAGGGCACGGCGCTGGTGGTCACGATCCACGACGCCGTCCCGTGGACCCACCCCCGCACGCTCACTCCGCACGGCGCCCGCTGGCACCAGGAGATGGGGGAGCGCGCCGCTCGCACCGCCGACGCGATCGTCGTCCCCACGCTCGCCGTCGCCGAGGACCTGCGCTCCTTCCTGCGGGTGCCCGAGGAACGGCTGCACGTCGTCGGCGAGGGCATCGCCGAGGCCGTGCTGCGCGTCGGCCCGGACGCCGACGCGCGGGCCCGCCGGCTCGGCCTGCCGCCCAGCGGCTACCTGCTGACGTTGGCCACCCTGGAGCCGCGCAAGGGGCTGGAAGTGGCGCTGGCGGCCCTGGGAATGCTCACCGGCCCCGCAGTCCAGCTGCCGCTGTTGCACGTCGGCCAGCCGGGCTGGGGCGGGCTGGACATCGATGTGGAGGCGAAGAAGCTCGGCGTGCCGATCGGGCGGTTCCGCTCGCTTGGCCGGATCGACGACGCCGACCTCGCGGTGGTGCTGTCGCGCGCGACGATTCTGGTCGTTCCGTCGCGTTCGGAGGGCTTTGGTCTGCCCGTCGTCGAGGCGATGGCGCACGGGGTGCCGGTCGTCGTCTCGGACGTGCCCGCGCTTGTCGAGGTCGCGGGCCCGGCGGGGACGGTCGTGCCGGTGGACGACCCGCAGGCGATCGCCGCCGCCGTGATCCGGATCGCCGGCGATGCGGCGCTGCGCGCCCGGTTGTCGCGCCTTGGGCATGAACGGGCGCAGCACTTTAGCTGGATTGAGGCAGCGCGCGCGTGCTGGGCGCTCTACCGTCGAGTCAATGGTTCCCCGGCCATGTCCGTCGCCGATGACGGGCGGGCGTAGTGTTGCCCCGGTCGCATGCACCGTCCAAAAATTCGGGGGACGTTCCCCGGCGTGGGCGGAGCGGACGGCCATAGATGCGGGCCTATGGGGCGCGACAAGGTGCTGCGCGCTCCCCACAGGCCTGACCCGATTCGGACAGACGAGAGACAGGCAGCACGTCTCGGTGGAAGGAGCGCCGTGGGACCCCGGGTGCTCGTCGACGCCACCTCGGTCCCAGCGGACCGTGGCGGCGTCGGGCGCTATGTCGATGGGCTGGTGGCGGCTCTTGGCGCGGCCGGCGCCGATCTGGCGCTGGTGTGCCAACGGTCGGACGAAGAAAGATACAGCCGGTTGGCGCCGGACGCCACCGTTCTGTCCGGGCCGGCCGCGATCGCGCACCGGCCCGCTCGGCTCGCCTGGGAACAGACCGGCCTACCGCTGGTGGCCGAGCAGGTCGCCGCGGATGTGATCCACTCGCCGCACTACACGATGCCGCTGCGCGCGCAGCGGCCGGTGTGCGTGACGATCCACGACGTCACGTTCTTCACCGAGCCGGAGATGCACACCGCCGTCAAGGGGACGTTCTTCCGCTCGGCGATGCGCACCGCGGTGCGCAAGGCCGACCGGATCATCGTGCCGTCCAAGGCCACCCGCGACGAGCTGGTCCGCGTCCTCGACGGTGAGTCGACCACGACCGACGTCGCATACCACGGCGTCGACACGGCGACCTTCCACCCGCCGACGGACGAGGACAAGAGCCGCGTCCGGATGCGCCTCGGCCTCGGCGGCCGCCGCTACGTCGCCTTCCTGGGCATGCTCGAACCCCGCAAGAACGTGCCCAACCTCATCCGTGCCTGGGCCGAGGCGGTGCACTGGCGTGACGAGCCGCCGGCCCTGGTGCTCGCGGGCGGCTCCGGCTGGGACGACGAGGTGGACGCCGCCATCGCCGCCGTGCCGAGCCACCTGCGCGTGCTGCGGCCCGGCTACCTGCGCTTCTCCGACCTGCCGGGCTACCTGGGCGGCTCGGAGCTGGTCGCCTACCCGTCGCACGGCGAGGGGTTCGGCCTGCCGGTGCTGGAGGCGATGGCCTGCGGCGCCCCGGTGCTCACCACCCCCCGGCTCTCGCTGCCGGAGGTCGGCGGCGACGCCGTCGCCTACACCCAGCCGGACGTCGACTCGATCGCCCGTGAGCTCGGGTCGCTGCTCGACGACGCCGACCGGCGGGCCCAGCTCGCCGTCGCGGGCCTCGCCCGCGCCCGCGAGTTCACCTGGGCGGCCAGCGCCGACGCCCACCTGGCCAGCTACGCCCGCGCCGTCGCCGAGGCATAGGGTCGGTTCGCCCAGGCCCGGTCGGTCGCCGAGGCCTGGTCGCCGTGGCCCAGGACGGGGCGCCTGACCCAGCCAGCAGGTGGATGGGCCGGGCGCGTTACCGTCTTTGGGACGGGGTGGGCAGAGCAGGAAGAGGCTTGTTGGTGAGTGTTGAGCCGGAGATCCGGGTTGTCGTCGTGACCTTCCGGTCCGGTGAGGTCATCGGGAGCTTCCTGGACACGCTGGCCAAGGCGACGGCGCGCAGCTACGAGGTCGTCATCGTCGACAACTCGCCCGAGCTGGACGCGGCCACCGCCGCGGCCGCCCGGCGGCCCGAGGCGCGCCTCGTCCGGCCGGGGCGCAACCTCGGCTACGGTGCCGCCGCCAACCGCGGCGCGGCCGGCGCCCGCGGGAGCTGGATCGTCGTCTCCAACGCCGACATCGCCTTCACCCCGGGCTCGCTGGACGAACTGGTCGACGCCGCCGCGCGCTGGCCGCGCGGCGGCTCGTTCGGCCCGGGCATCGTCACCCCGGACGGCGCGCTCTACCCGTCCGCCCGCGCCCTGCCCTCGCTCGGCCGGGGCGCCGGGCACGCGCTGTTCGGCTGGTTCTGGCCGACGAACCCGTGGACGGCGTCCTACCGGCGTGAGCGCGGCGCGCCGGAGGAGATGACCACCGGCTGGCTGTCCGGCTCGGTCCAGCTGCTGCGCCGGGAGGCGTTCGAGGCGGTCGCCGGCTTCGACGAGTCGTACTTCATGTTCATGGAGGACGTCGACCTCGACCGCAGGCTGGGGCTGGCCGACTGGAGTTGCGTCTACGTGCCGAGCGCGGTCGTCGAGCACCTGGGCGGCCACTCCACGAAGCGCACGTCGCGGCGGATGGTCGTCGCCCACCACCGCAGCATGGTGCGCTACCTGTGCCGCCAGTACGCCGGGCCGGCGTACCTGCCGCTGCGGGTGCTGCTCACGGCTGGCCTGGGCGCTCGGCTCCTGCTCGCACTGGCGTTCGCCAAGGACAGCGCCGGCGCCCGCGCCACCCGTTCCGCCGAACTGCTCACCACCGGCGAGCCGGACGGCGCGCGCCCGGCCGGGCCGTGAGGCCCGGGATGGCTGTGCGGTCCGGGATGGCTGTGCGGTCGGTTTCTTGACGGTTTGGCCAGGTCCTGCCAGCCGAGTTCGATCGAGCGCGGCCTCCGGTTCGGATGATCTCCGCGCCGTTGCCTCAGCGTGGTCGGTAAAATTCGTAGGGCAACGATATTTCGGTGCGCGAGTTCATGCTGTGGCCGATGAACCTCCTACGGCTACCAGGTTTCGTTTTGGGGGCGATCGGCTCCTCTTGGACGGGTGGCAGCATCTCCCTGCTGGGCGTCTGGAAAACTGACGGACATGGACGCAGTGATGCTGGTGGGGGGCAAGGGCACCCGGCTTCGGCCGTTGACGATGTCCGCCCCCAAGCCGATGCTTCCGGTCGCCGGGGTGCCCGTCACCGCGCACATGCTCGCCCGCGCGCGCGACGCCGGGATCGACCGTGTTGTGCTTGCCACGTCGTACAAGGCCGAGGTCTTCGAGGAGTACTTCGGCGACGGCTCGGCGCACGGCCTGGAGCTGGCGTACGTGACCGAGACCGAGCCGCTGGGCACCGGCGGCGCGATCCGCAACGTGGCCGGTCTTCTGCGCTCCGCCCCGGGCGACCCGGTGGTCATCTTCAACGGTGACATCCTGTCCGGCCTCGACATCCAGGCGCTCATCGCCCGGCACACCGACAGTGGCGCCGCGGTCACCCTGCACCTCACCGAGGTCGAGGACCCGCGCGCGTTCGGCGTCGTGCCGACCGACGAGCACGGCCGGGTGACGGAGTTCCTGGAGAAGACCCCCGACCCGCCGACCAACCTGATCAACGCCGGCTGCTACGTGTTCCGGCGCTCGGTGATCGACGACATCCCCGCCGGGCGGCCGGTGTCGGTCGAGCGGGAGACGTTCCCCGGCCTGCTGGCGGCCGGCGTGCCGATCGCGGCCTACCCGGACAGCACCTACTGGCTGGACCTGGGCACCCCGGCCGCCTTCGTGCGCGGCTCCCGTGACCTGGTGCAGGGCCGGATCGCGTCCTCCGCCCTGCCCGGGGCGGTCGGCGAGTCTCTGGTGCTCGGCGGGGCGACCGTCGCCGCCGACGCGAAGCTGCTCGGCGGCGCCACCATCGGCGCGGGCGCCGTGGTGGGCAGCGGTGCGACGGTGGACGGCGCGGTGCTCTTCGACGGCGCTACCGTCGGCGCCGGGGCCATGGTCCGCGACTCGGTGGTCGGCCGGGACGCGGTGGTCTGCGATGGCGTCGTGCTGGACGGCGTCGTCGTCGGCGACGGCGCCCGCATCGAGGCGGGTAACGAGCTGCGCGCCGGCGTGCGGGTCTTCCCCGGCAGCGTCCTGCCGTCCGGCTGCGTCCGCTTCAGCTCCGACCAGGGCTAAGGCCGCCCGTGGCGGTTGGCGAGCGCTCAGCGTCCGTCACCGCCGCGGCACGCGGGGTCTGTGCCGTGTCCTGGCGGCCTCCGTCCACGCGAGGCTCCGCCATCATCGCGTGGACTTTGGTCTATGCCGTGTCCTGGCGGCCTCCGTCCACGCGAGGCTCCGCCATCATCGCGTGGACTTTGGTCTAGCGCGGGTCGAGGCGGAAGACGCGCAGGACGCGGCCGCCGCCGAGCGAGGGGTCGTTCATCTTCGCGTAGGCGGCGTAGCCGGGCCAGAAGGTGGTCAGCCGAGGCCAGGCCTCGTCGCGCTCCGCGCCGTCGACGAGACGGGCCCGCAGCTCGCGCCGCTTCCCCTTGTGCACCACGGCGACATCCGGGTGCGCCAGCAGGTTCGCCGTCCAGGCCGGGTGCCCAGACCGGCCGTAGTTGCTGCCGACCAGCCAGAAGCCGTCGCCGTCGGGCATCGTCGCCAGCGGCGTGCGCCGAGGCTGACCGGTCCGCGCCCCGGTGTGTTCCAGCATCACCATCGGCAGCATCATCTGCCCGATCATCAGCCGTCCACCGCTGACCTTGTGCAGCGCCCGGTCGATCGGCGGCACGATCGACGGCCCGAACCGCTGAAACAGTGGATTCAGTGAAAACCGCTGCGCAAGACGTCCTGTCCGGGTTTCCGGCCCGATCTTCATAGCGCGAATGGTAACGACTCGGGTCCGGCTGGCGGCCGGGCAGCGGCCCCACCCCGCCAGTCGGCCTCCGGACAAGCGCCACACACGGGATCAGGCTCGCCGCCAGTCGTGCTGGCGGGGCCGCGATTCGACGATCGGCCGCTTGGAAGCAACACGGTTCGGCACACGGCGGCACTCACGTAGCCGGCCGGTACTAGCCTTGCCAGACGTGAAGGTGACGGCTCTGGCTGGGGGCATCGGCGGCGCGCGGTTCCTGCGTGGGGTGCAGGCGGCGCTCCCGGATGCGGACATAACCGTGATCGGCAACACCGGCGACGACATCATCCTGCATCGACTGAACATCAGCCCCGACCTCGACACGGTGATGTACACCCTCGGCGGCGGCATCTCGGCCGAACGGGGCTGGGGACGCGAGGACGAGACCTTCACCGTGCGGGCCGAGCTCGCCGAGTACGGCGTCGGCCCCGCCTGGTTCGGCCTCGGCGACCGGGACCTCGCCACCCATCTGGTCCGCACCCAGATGCTCGCCGCAGGCTTCCCGCTGTCCGACGTCACCGCGGCGCTCTGCCAGCGCTGGCGGCCCGGCGTCCGGCTGATACCCATGAGCGACGACCGGGTGGAGACGCACGTCGTCATCACCGACGAGGCGGGCCGACGAGCCATCCACTTCCAGGAGTGGTGGCTGCGGCTGCGCGCCGAGGTGCCGGCCGAGGCGATCGTCTCGGTGGGAGCGGCGGACGCGAAGCCGGCACCCGGCGTGCTCGACGCGCTGGCCGAGGCGGACGTCGTGCTGCTGCCGCCGTCGAACCCCGTGGTCTCGATCGGCTCGATCCTGTCGGTGCCCGGCATTCGGGACGCGCTGCGGGAGACGCCGGCCCCGGTCGTCGGGGTGTCGCCCATCATCGGCGGGAGCCCGGTGCGCGGGATGGCGGACGCCTGCCTGCGCGCGATCGGCGTCGAGACATCCGCCGAGGCCGTCGGGCGCCACTATGGGGCCCGGCGGGCCGGCGAGGGCACCCCACCGGGCTCGGCCGACGGCCTGCTCGACGGCTGGCTGGTCGACACCGTCGATGCCGGCGTGACCGTGCCGGGGGCCCGGGTGGCGGCGTACCCGCTGCTGATGACCGACCTGGACGCGACGGTCGCGATCGTGCGCGCCGCGCTGGAGCTGGCCGGTGTCTAGCACGCGGGCGGGCGCCGTCGACCCGGAGCGGAGCGGGTTGCGGATCATGCCGGTGCCGGGCATCGGCGAGATCCGCCCGGGTGACGACCTGGCGGCCGCGATCGCCACCGCCGTGGCCGCCGCCGGGATCGTGCTCGTCGACGGCGACGTGCTCGTCGTCACCTCGAAGATCGTCTCGAAGGCGGAGGGCCGGATCGTCCGGGTGACGGGTGACCGGGAGGCCGCTCGCCTCGCCGCCGTCGAGGCCGAGACCGTCCGCGACGTCGCCAGCCGCGGTCCCACCAGGATCGTCGAGACCAGCCATGGCTTCGTGCTGGCCGCGGCCGGGGTGGACGCCTCGAACATCTCCAAGGACAGCCTCGCCCTGCTGCCGCTCGACGCCGACGAGAGCGCGCGGCGGCTGCGCGCCGGGCTCGCCGCCCGTACCGGCGCCGAGGTGGCCGTCGTCGTGAGTGACACCGCCGGCCGGCCCTGGCGGCGTGGCGTGGTCGACCAGGCGATCGGGCTGGCCGGGATGGCGGCGCTGCGCAGCCACATCGGCGACGTCGACGGCTACGGCAACGAGCTCGGGATGACCGAGGTCGCCGAGGCCGACCAGCTCGCCGCGGCGGCGGAGCTGGTGAAGGGCAAGCTGACCGGCACCCCGGTCGCGCTGGTGCGTGGCTTCGCGGCCGTGCCGGACGACGGGCGGGGCGTGCGGTCGGTCGTCCGCCCGCCGGCCGAGGACCTGTTCCGGCTCGGCACCCTCGAGGCCCGGCGGGCGGCGCTGACCGAGCGGCGCACCGTCCGGGCGTTCACCGACGCCCCGGTGGACCCGGCGGCGATCGAGCGGGCCGTCGCGGCGGCCGTGACGGCCCCGGCGCCGCATCACACCACCCCGTGGCGGTTCGTCGTCGTGGCCGAGCGGCGGGCCGAGCTGCTCGCCGAGATGCGGGCCGCCTGGGCCGACGACCTGCGCCGCGACGGCTTCGACGAGGCGGCCGTCACCCGTCGGCTGCGCCGCGGCGACGTGCTGGCCGCCGCCCCGGTGCTGGTGGTGCCCCTGATCACCGACGATGGCGCGCACGCCTACCCGGATGCCCGCCGGGCCGGGGCGGAGGAACGGATGTTCACCGTCGCCGGCGGCGCCGGGGTGCAGAACTTCCTGGTGGCACTGGCGACGGAGGGGCTCGGCTCGGCGTGGGTGTCGAGCACGATCTTCTGCGCCGAGGTGGTCCGCCGGGTGCTCGACCTGCCGGCGGGCTGGTCTCCGCTGGGCGCCGTGGCCGTCGGGCACCCGGCCGCGCCGGCCGCGCCACGGCCGGCGCGAGACGCTGGAACCTTCCTCCTCCACCGCTGACATTTGGCAGTTCGTAGGATTCGACCGTGGCTAAGAAGACCGCCGAGCGCAACGCCCGCCTCGAGGCGCTGCGCCGCGAGCAGAAGCGCAAGGAACGCCGACGCGCCATCCTCATCTACGGCACGGCCGGCACCCTCGCGGTGGTGCTGCTTGCCGTGGTCCTCACCCTCACGATCTCGAGCAACCACAAGGCGGCGGCCACCCACAAGGTGGGCTACGTGGCCGCGGCCTCCGCGGCGGCGAAGGCGGCCAGCTGCACGGGCGTGCTCAACCAGGCCCAGCAGGGCCAGACGCACGTGACCGCCGACCAGACCGTCAACTACAAGCAGACCCCGCCGTCGTCCGGCAACCACGACGGTGACCCGCTGCCGGACGCGATCCGCTTCTACAACCCGAACTCGGGCATCCGCATCGAGCGGGCGGTGCACAACATGGAGCACGGCTTCGTGATCGGCTGGTACGACTCCAAGCTGCCGAGCGACCAGATCACCCAGCTGAAGAACATCGCGACCGCCGCCGGCAGCCGGTTCATCGCGGTCCCGTGGACCCGGTCGGTCTTCGCCGACAACCAGCACTTCGTGCTCACCGCCTGGGACCGCACCCAGCGCTGCGGCACGGTCTCCTCGGACGCCGTCTTCGAGTTCGTGAAGAAGTACTCCAACCCGGGCCTGGACGGCGCCACCTGGGACTCGCCGACAGCGCCCGAGTCCGGCGCCTCCGGCGGCACGCTCGACGTCACCGAGGACGGCCCCATCGCCGCCCTCAACGGTGCCAACACCCAGATCCCGTCGGCATCGCCGACGATGGGCGGCACCAGCCCCTGATCCAGATCGTTTCTCTGATCGTCTCGAAGCGCCTCGCGACCCTGGGTCGCGAGGCGCTTCTGGCTGTGGCGGCTGTGGCGCGTCCGTCGGTCATCCCGGGGACAACGGCCTCCGGGTGTGCGAAAGAAGATCATTTTCGCACGCCCTTTGGCCCTTTAGACGGCGAGCGCGGCTAGCAGGTAGCGGACGAGGAAGCTGGTCGGGCGGGTGGGCGCCGGGTTGGCGAGGCCGCCCTCGATCGTCGCGACGACGGCGTCGGCCGCGGTCTCCTGGTCGGGCGCCGGCACCAGATGGGCGACGGCGGCCAGCGCCAGCCCGTGCAGCCATTCGTGCAGCCGCTCGTGGTACTCCATCACCGGCGGGGCATGTGGTGCTCGCTCGGCCACGCAGGGGTGCAGCGTGCGGCGGCGCTCGACCGAGTCCAGCGCGGCGAACAGCCGGTCGGCCGGCTCGCCCGGCAGCTGGCCGATCCGGTCGATCTCCCCGTCGAGCAGCCGGTTGAGCACGGCCGCGAATGCGTGGTCCTTGGTGCGGAAGTACCAGTACACGGAGCCCGGCTCGATGCCGGCGGCACGCGCGATCTCCGCCACCGACGTTCCGGCGAAGCCGCGGGCGAGGAACTGTTCCTCAGCGACGGCGAGGAGCGCGTCAATCCGTTCCTCGCGCGGGACCTCCTGGCGGTTACGTGGCACCCGATCAGGGTAACGACACCCAGCCCGGGCAGAGGCCGTATATGGAGAGTGCCGCGTGCCTGTCCGTCCGGGCCTGCGCGAGTTGACGTGGACGCCGGAGGTCGGTTGTACGCGCTGGCTGGCGGCTCGACCCGGTTGGGCCGGTTGGGCTGCTTTGCCATTGTGGTCACAATCCTCTTGATTCTTCCCCGAGAGACCTGTGAAAGTGGAGCTGAATCCAACAGTCATGTCGGCGCGGCTCCACCGATCTCCACTGGAACGACCCGGGCCAGTGCCCGCCATGGGCCCACCCGGGCTCGGTGGGTGAGCGACACCATCACGACTCTTCGCGGCAGTGGGGCCGGCGCCGGGTTCGCTGAAGGGATTGCCATGTCCGAGAGCCGGAACGCCAGGACCAGTAACTCCAGCACCGCCAGTAGCTCCAGCACCGCCAACAGCGGCGCGAAGAGCCTCGACTCCCTGTCGGCATCCATGAACCGCGCCCTGGCTGGCGCCCGCGCCCCCCAGGTGGCCGCGGAGCGTCGGGAGCAGATCCACCGCGACCTTTCCGACGCCGGAGGCCGGCGCGCCGCGGCCCGCAGCGCCGCCGTGGCCGCGAGACGGCGGACCAACTTCCTGCTCGGCACCCTCGACGGCCTGCGCCGCGGTGCCGGCGCGCCCGCGAGAGCCCGCGACGCCGGCCGCTCGCCCGCCTAGCCCAGCACCGCGGCGCGTATGGGCTGCTCGCGCGCCGGGGTGTCCCGGTGCTGTTCTCTGGCGCGGGCGCCGGTGTGTGTTGCACAGTCCTGACCGCACCCGACGCCTCGGCGGCGCCCGCCCGGCCACCCGCCGGTGCTGGGCGCGGCCGACCGAGCGGGCCGTTCGATCATCAGGTGGACGCATTGACCAGTACCGGTTCCTCCTCTCGTACCGACGCCCTGCCGGCCCTCCATGTCGGCTCGCCGGAACCGCCGCCGCCCGCGTCCGCGCTGCGCCGGGCGCTGCGCCGGGCGCGGGACGGGGCGACGCTGGACGTCGTGGAGGCGGCGGTGCTACTCGCCGCCCGGGGGGAGGACCTGCGCGACCTGGCGGCCTCCGCGGCCCGGGTCCGCGACGCCGGGCTCGCGTCGGCCGGCCGTCCCGGGGTGGTCACGTACTCGCCGAAGGTGTTCATCCCGCTCACCCGGCTGTGTCGGGACCGTTGCCACTACTGCACGTTCGCGACGGTCCCGCACCGGCTTCCCGCGGCCTACCTCGAGATCGAGGAGGTCCTCGAGATCGCGCGCGCCGGCGCGGCGGCCGGCTGCGCCGAGGCGCTGTTCACGCTGGGCGACCGGCCGGAGGACCGCTGGCCGGCGGCCAGGGAGTGGCTCGACGAGCGGGGCTACGACTCCACCCTGGCCTACCTGCGGGCCGCCGCGGTCGCGGTGCTGGAGGAGACCGGCCTGCTGCCGCACCTGAACCCGGGGGTGCTCAGCTGGGCCGAGCTCGCCCGGCTCAAGCCGGTCGCCCCGTCGATGGGGATGATGCTCGAGACGACCGCCCGCCGGCTGTTCACCGAGCAGGGCGGCCCGCACTTCGGCTCCCCGGACAAGGACCCGGACGTCCGGCTGCGGGTGCTGGAGGATGCCGGGCGGCTCAACATCCCGTTCACCACCGGCCTGCTGCTCGGCATCGGCGAGAACAGGACCGAGCGGGCTGAGACGATCTTCGCGCTGCGCCGCGTCTCCCGGGCCTACGGCTCGATCCAGGAGGTGATCGTCCAGAACTTCCGGGCCAAGGACGACACCGCGATGCGTGGCGAGCCGGACGTGGGCGCCGAGGAGCTCGCCGCGGCGGTCGCCGTCACCCGGCTGGTGCTCGGCCCCGGCGCGCGGGTGCAGGCCCCGCCGAACCTGGTCGACCCGGACGAGTGCGCGTTGCTGCTCTCCGCCGGCATCGACGACTGGGGCGGTGTCTCGCCGGTCACCCCGGACCACGTGAACCCCGAGCGGCCCTGGCCGGCGCTCGACGTCCTGCGCGCGGCCACCGGCGCGGCCGGCTTCGAGCTGCGTCCCCGGCTGACCGTCTACCCGCCGTACCAGGCCGAGCCGTGGCTCGATCCGCGGCTGGCCGCGCACGTCGGGGCGCTCGCGGGGCCGGACGGGCTGCTCGCGCCCACGGCGGCGCCCGTCGGCCTGCCCTGGCAGGAGCCGGACGGTGGCTTCGCCGACAGCAGCGGGCGGGCCGACCTGCACACCGCGATCGACTCCGCCGGCCGGGAGACCGACCGGCGGGCCGACTTCGACAGCGTGTACGGCGACTGGGCCGCGCTGCGCGCCCAGGTCAGCGCCGCCGGCACCGGCGTGGACGGCGTCGTCGGCACCGGCTCGCGCGCCGCGCCGCCGAACGGCGAGGACGCGACGTGGGCGGCGGCGAGGCCGGCGGTGACCGCCGAGGTGGGGGCTCCCGAGGTGGGGGCCGCGACCGCCCTGGAGGGGCCGGCCAGGCCGACCTCCCGGCGGGGCGACCCGGAGGTGCTGGCCGCGCTGCGGCACGCCGCCGTCGACCCGGCCGGGATCTCCGACCCGGAGGCGCTGGCGCTGTTCGGCGCGGCCGGGCCGGAGCTGGACGCGCTGTGCGCGCTCGCCGACGACCTGCGCCGCGACACCGTCGGCGACGACGTCACCTACGTCGTCAACCGCAACATCAACTTCACCAACGTCTGTTACACCGGCTGCCGGTTCTGCGCGTTCGCGCAGCGCCGCGACGACGCCGACGCGTACACGCTCTCGTTCGCCGAGGTCGGCACCCGCGCCACCGAGGCCTGGGAGGTCGGCGCCACCGAGGTGTGCGTGCAGGGCGGCATCCACCCGGATCTGCCGGGGACGGCCTACTTCGACCTCGCCCGCGAGATCAAGCGGGCCGCGCCGGGGCTGCACCTGCACGCGTTCTCGCCGATGGAGGTGATGAACGGCGTCAGCAGGACCGGCCTGTCGGTGGCCGACTGGCTGACCGCGGCCAGGGAGGCCGGCCTTGACACGATCCCCGGCACCGCGGCCGAGATCCTCGACGACGAGGTCCGCTGGGTGCTGACCAAGGGCAAGCTGCCCACCTCCGCCTGGGTGGAGGTCGTGACGACGGCGCACCGGGTCGGGCTGCGCTCGTCGGCGACGATGATGTACGGCCACGTCGACACTCCGGCGCACTGGCTCGCGCACCTGCGGCTGCTGCGCTCGATCCAGGAGGAGACCGGCGGGTTCACCGAGTTCGTCGCGCTGCCGTTCGTCCACCACAGCGCGCCCATCTACCTGGCCGGCGTCGCCCGTCCGGGGCCGACCGTCCAGGAGAACCGGGCCGTGCACGCGATGGCCAGGATCCTGCTGCACGGCGCGATCGCCAACATCCAGTGCTCGTGGGTGAAGCTCGGCACCGAGGGTTGCCGTTCCGTGCTCGCCGGCGGCGTCAACGACATCGGCGGCACGTTGATGGAGGAGACGATCAGCCGGATGGCCGGCTCCCAGCACGGCTCCCGGCGTTCCATCGAGGAGCTCGAGGAGGTGGCGGCATTGGTTGGCCGCCCGGCCAGGCAGCGGACCACCACCTATGGGGAGGTCCCGCAGGAGCGTCTGGACACGGCCAGGGCGGAGCCACGCCGCACCGCCCTTCCCCTCGTCGTCTGACAGCGGGGAACCCGGGCGGGGGCGCTCCGCGCTCCCCCCTCTGGCCACCCACCGGAGTCACTACATCCCGTAACTGACTGCCGGCTGTGCCGTGTGGTTGCAAGGTGGTCCGGGAGGGTACGCGCCTGATGCCCGTCGCTGAACGAAGTCCGATTTCCCCGCGTATATGGGGAACTACGGCTCGGTGATGGCCTGGTGATCCTGAGTGGGTCGCCACTGCTGCGCGTAACGGGGTGCCCGGAAGAGGGGACCCTCCGTCACGGCGCCCAGTGACTGTGAGCTATGGTCATGTCGCTGGTTGTAGAAGATGTTGCGCCGGTAGGGTTGACGCGGGTCGACTTCGGCACGTGTAATTACCGGCGTGTCATTCCCCCCGCCGACGGGGTCGCTTTGGTAATGGCGGCCTGGTCGGTGTGGACACCAGTTACCTGCGCGCCGGCGCCCGGGGGGTGACCGACCGCACCGCGACGGGTCTGGAGGGGTCCCTGATGGAACACACCGACGCGGGTGTCCGTACGACGCCGCCCGTGGGCCTGCGGACGCGCGCCGACGAGCACGCGCCCGACCCTGTCTTCGCGGATGTCGCACGTCCCGTCGACCATCTGACTGGCGGCCACGACATCGTGGTCGCGCCGCCCGCGCCCTCGATGGCGCAGCGGTCCAGCGTCCCGGGCATGCCGCGCCCGCCGGCGCCCAGGCCGCCGGCGGACTCGCGTGCCCGCGCAGAGCTGCGCGTGCCGGCGGCCCCTGCGACGGCCTACACCGGACGGGTCGCGCCCGAGCCTCCGGACATCCCACGCGCGCCGGGCGGCGTTCCGCGGCCCGCCCCGGTCGGTCTCGCGTACGCGGCTCCCCGCCGCGTCGACGAGTCCGCCGCGCCCAGGGACTCGTCCGGGGCCGACGCCCTGGACGCTGACGACGAGAACGTGGAAGACGTGGACGGGGAAGCCGACATCGAGGACGACGACACCGACGACACCGACACCGACACCGACGACGTACTGACCGCGGTCGGTGGCGGCGAGGTCCAGAATCCGTTCGCCGCCACCGACGGCGCCGAGCGTCCGATTCTCGCCGAGGTGATCGACATCGGGCTGGGAGACCTGCTCGGTGAGGTCATGGAATGGCAGGAGCGCGCGCTGTGCGCCCAGACCGACCCGGAGGCGTTCTTCCCCGAGAAGGGCGGCTCGACGAGGGAGGCCAAGCGCATCTGCTCCGGCTGCGAGGTCCGCGCCGAGTGCCTGGAGTACGCGCTCGCCAACGATGAGCGGTTCGGCATCTGGGGCGGCATGTCCGAGCGCGAACGGCGCAAGCAGCGCCGCCGGGCCGTCTAGCGCGGTCGCGGGTACCCGGTGGAGACCGCGGTGGGCCAGACCGGCCCGACCGAGCCTCCACCGGGCGCGGCCCGTAAGGGCGATTCGTCGCCATCGCGCCGAACCGCACGCTCGGGCGGCTTGAGCCCCTCGACCGGTTTGGGCACCCCTGCCGGCACGGACGCCGCGACCGGCACGACCGGCTCGGAGGGCTTGGGGGAGCCCTCCGGAGGGCCGGGCACGCCGCCGGTCGTCGTCGCGGTCGTGACGGTGTCCGCCGCTTCCCGAGGGCGCGGCACCGTCCTGCCGGTCCAGCGCGGACCGGCCCAGGAACCCATCCCGGCGGCCGCCCTCGCGGCGGTCGCCGGCCAGGTCCGCCCGGTGGACCGCATCGTCGCCGTTCCGGTCGCCGGCCCCTCGCCTGCCGGCGCGATCGTCCAGGCGCTGCGCCACGGCGGCGCCGCACCGCCCGACAGCGGGTTCATCTGGCTGCTCGACGAGTCCACCCGGCCCGAGCCCGACGCGCTCGACCGTCTGCTCGCCTGCGCCGTGCTCGACCCGGGGGCCGCCGTGCTCGGCCCGGTCGGCGTCACCGTGGACCGCGCCGGGCGGCGCCGGCCCGCGCCGGGCGACGCGTTCGCGGTCCGCGACGTCCTCGCCGTCGAGCGGACCGGCGCGCTGGTCCGCGCGCACGCCTGGCGGCTGCTCGACGGGCCGAACCCGCTCGCCGGCCGCGCCGACGACCTCGACCTGTGCTGGCGCGCCTGGCGCGCCGGGATGCGCGTCGTCGCCGTCCCGTCAGCCCGTCTCCTTCCACCCGCACCCGCCATACCTCCCGCGCCGCCGGTAGCGCGCGCCGCCGCCCCCGCCCCCGACGGCTTCGACGGCTTCCACGGCGCGGCTGGCCCGCCGGCCCGCGCGCGCGGCGACCACGTCGAGCGGGCGGAC
>NZ_KI912266.1:148488-170221 GCF_000235425.2 Pseudofrankia saprophytica | reverse complement strand
ACGCCCGTCGCCGCCTGGGGCTGGGCGCAGGCGTTCGAGGTGCCCGGGAGCCCGGCGGCCGAGGTCCGGGTGCGCTACGACCACACGCCGCACCGCGCGCTCGTGCTCGTCGAGGCGGCGGTCGTCGGTGCCCTGGCGCTGGCCGGGGTGTCGACCTGGGCCGGAGCCTGGTGGCGGCGCCGCCGGGGCGGCGCGGCGGTCTGGTGGGGGAGCCGATGAGCGGCGTGCGCACCCGGCGGCGCCGGTGGGGGCGGGTGCCGGCGGCGGTCACGGCTTCCGTCGCGGGGACGGCGGCGATCGTGACCGCGGCGGTGCTGGTGCCCGACAGACTGCCGACGCTGGTGCCTCCGGGGGAGCCGGTGACCGCCGCGACGGCCTACCGCGTCGGCGTCCCGCCGAGCAGCCGTGCCCTGATCTGCCCTGACCTCGGCTCGGCCGGCCGGGTGCCGACCCGGATCGACGTCGCCCGCTCCGGCACCGGTGGCCAGGTCGGCGCGATCCTCGTCAACGCGGACGGCGGCTCGCCCGGGCGGGGGGCGGACGAGGAGACGGCGGGGCACGGTGCCGCGGCAGGGGGCGGCTCGTCCGCGTGGCGCCCGCCGGCGACGGCTGTGCTGCGTGGCGACGCGCGCCGCGGCCACCTGGAGGTACCCGGCGCCCAGTCGCCGCCGGTCGCGGTCCCGCCGCCCGCTCCGTCGGACCTCTCCGGGCTCGCCGCCCTGTCGCCGGATGCCCGTGACGCGCTGTCGGTCCTGAAGTCGGAGGCCGACGCGAAGGCGCTGACGGCGCTCGCGGCGCTGTCACCCGAGGAACGGGCCGGGCTCGCGGCGGCGCCGGCCCAGCAGCCGCCGCCCGGCCTGGCGGCGCTCGCCCAGCTGTCGGCGACCGACCGGACCGGGCTGATGCGGCTGGCGGTCTCCTCCGGCCGCCCGGTGGCGTTGCGGGGCAGCGCCGTGGCGAACCTGTCGGCGACGGTGACGGCGCCCGGCGGCGTGGCCGGGCCCGCGCGGGACCGGTGCGGGCCGTCCGCCGGCTGGACGTGGTTCGCCGGCCCGGCGACGAAGGCCGGTCACGATCCGCTTCTGTTCCTGGCGAATCTGGGCTCGGCGCCCGCGCGGCTCGCCGTCCACGTCCTGGCACCCGGCCGGGCACCGGCCGTCACCGAGGTCGCGGTGCCGCCCGGCGAGACCACGAGCCAGCGGCTCGCGGCCGTCGCGCCCGAGGCGGCGTCGACCGTGGTCGGCGTCGAGGTCAGGGCCGGGCGGGTGTCGTCCTGGCTGGTCGACCGGCCGAGCGACGGCGAGGCCTGGGAGCTCGCCCCGGTTCCCAGCACGGCCGCGCCGGGGCGCGCGGTGCTGGTCGGCCCTGTGCTGGCGCCGCCGGGAGCCGGTGGGGCCGCCGCCACGCTGGTCGTCGCGGCTGCGTCCACGGATGCGCGGGTCCTCGTCCGGCTGGTGACGGCCAGCGGCCGGCCCACCAGTCCGGCGGGCCCGGGCGCCGTGACGGTGCCCGGCGGCGAGGCGGTCTCGATCCCGCTGACGCTTCCCCGCGGCGAGTCCGTCGGTGTGCTGGTCGAGGCGGCGGGGGCGGTACCGGTCGTCGCCGGCCTGCGCCTGCCGTCCGGTGCTCCGGACGGCGCGGTCTGGGTCGCGGGCACTCGGTTGCCCACGGACGGCTTGCCCGCGGACGGGTTGCCCGCGGACGGGCGGGCGCCGGACGCGGCGGCTGGCGTCAGGGCTGGCGGCCGCCCGCTGGCGGAGCCCTCTCCGGTGCCTTATCTGGATGTTCCGCCGCTCCCGCGGGGCGCGGCCGGGGCAGTGCTGTTCGCGGCGCCGGACGGCCCGGCGACGGCGCGGCTCGACGGCCGCGCGGTCACGGTTCCCGGCGGCGGCACGGTCGCGGTCGCGTTGCCGGCGGGCTACTCCGGCGGCACTCTGTCCGTCTCCGGCGGCCCGGTCGCGGTGACCGAGCTGCTCGGAAAGCCGGCCGGCCCGTCGTCGGGTGAGGACGCCGCGGACGACCAGCCGACCGCCGTCGGCCCGCGGCTGCGCACCGTCAGCTCCGTGCTGCCGCTCGTCCCGGCGGATCCGGCGGACCCCGCCGTCCTGGTCGCGGACCCGTCGGCGGCGAGGTAGGCCGGCCGGGGTTCAGGCCGGCCGGGGGGTGGGCCGGGTGCCGGGGCGGGCCCCGAAGACGCGACCGGTACCGCGCAGCGTGACGGTGGCCGGCGCGGTGAGCACCGCGGCCTGGCCGCGGGCCAGCCGGATCGACGCGCCGGTGGCGGCCTGGCCGTCGCCGTCGCCGTCATCGTCGCCGGCGATGTGGACGTCCACCGCGCCGTCGACGGCGAGCAGCACCGTCGGGCGGTTCAGCGTGACCTCGCCGCCGGCGCAGATGGCCTCGGCGAGCACGAAGTCGTCGACGGGCACCGGCCAGTAGCGCACCAGCCCGCCCGCGCCGGCGCGCAGGATCTTCGCGGTGAGGACGGGCGCGTCCGAGGGCGTCGGGTCCAGCAGGCGCAGCAGCTCGTCGACGTCGATGTGCTTGGGGGTGAGACCGCCGCGCAGCACGTTGTCCGAGGTCGCCATGATCTCGATGCCGACGCCGTGGACGTAGGCGTGCAGCAGCCTCGCTGGCTGGAACAGCGCCTCGCCCGGGTTGAGGGTGACGTCGTTGAGCAGCAGCGCGGCGACGATGCCGACGTCTCCGGGGTGCGCGGCGACGAGCCGGCCGACCAGGTCCGCCGCCCGGGTGACGTCCTCGTCGCCGTCGCCACGGGCCGCCACCGTCGCCGCCGCGCGGGCGAGCTCGCCGGCCAGTGCCCGGCCGCGCTCGCGGGGCAGGGTCAGCAGGGCGCGCAGGACGGTGGCCGCGCCGCGGGCCGGGTCGGCGGCGAGCGGCCGGAACGCGGCCGAGAGCTCCGCGACGCCGAACGCGCGAACGATGGCGAGCGTTCGCGCCGGCTCGCGGATGCCGGCCAGCGCCCGGAACGGGGTGAGCGCGACGATCAGCTCGGGCTTGTGGTTGGGGTCGCGGTAGCGGCGCCCCGGCGCGTCCAGCGGGATGCCGGCCCGTTCGTCCGCGTCGAAGCCGGCGCGGGCCTGCGCCCGGTCCGGGTGGACCTGGAGGGACAGTGCCTTCTCGGCCGCCAGCACCTTGAGCAGGAACGGCAGCGCGCCGAGCAGCTCGGCGGCCGGGCGGCGGCGGCCGGCGTCGTCGACCTCCGCCGGGGCGACCGGGTGGGTGCCGAGCCACAGCTCGGCGGCCGGCTGCCCGGTGGGCACCTCGCCGAGCAGGTCGTAGATCGCGGCCGGCGAGCCCCACGCGTAGTGCTGCACCTGTCCGTACACCGGCAGCAGCCGCGCGGCCGGCGCGGCGCCGCCCGCCGCGCCGCGGGATGCCGGGCCGGCGCCCGGGGTCCCTGCCGGATCCGGGGTTCCTGCACGGTCGGCGGAGCCGATCGGGGAGGTCTGGGAGCTCGCGGACGGGGTCCCTGCCGGATCGGCGAAGCCGATCTGGGAGGTCCGGGAGTCGCTCGCGGCCCTGGGCTCGGGTGACGCGGGAACGCGAGCCCCCGCCACGACGGCGCCTTGGGGGTGGGCGTCTGCGCTCATCGTGCTGGCTCTCCCGGAGGTCGGGTCGCCGCTACGTCGGCGAATGCGGGCGGATCCGCCGTCATCGTAGGTTGCCGCGCTTCTTGTTAGTCCTCTTCGCCCCAGCCGTGGCCCTCGGGGTCGATGACGGCCGGGTCGACGCCGAGCATGTCAGCGACCTCGTGGATGATCGCGTCGAGGACGAGCTCGGCGAGGTCCTCGGTGTCGACGGCACGGGCCTCCAGCGGGCGGCGGTAGACCACGATGCGCCGGGGTGTCGCGGACCGGCCGCGGCCGGTGGCCGGCTGGTAGAGGGCCAGCGGGACGACGTCGTCGGAGACGCCGACGGGCGGGACGTCCTCGACCGCGAACTCCACCCCGGCGAGCTGGTCGGACCAGCGAAGGTCGAGATGCTCGACCGCGTCGAGCACGAGGTCGTCGAACCGTTCGCCGCGGGTCGAGTACGCCGGCACGTCCGGCGGGAACAGGGTGCCCCGCATTCCGCGGCCTCGCCGGTCCCGCCGGCGGCGCGCGGGTATCGGCCGCCGCATGGCCGTCGGGAAATGCGCGACGGGCAACGGCTCGGACGCCGGCGCTTCGTCCACCATCGATCCAGCGTACGGCCCGGCGTAGTCGGGTCGGAACACGGAGCGCCACGCCCGGGGTCCCGCCGGATCGGTGCCAAAGTTCCGCCGGATCGGATCGAGACTCTGATCGGCACTCGTGGTGATGGGTTAAATACCTTCAGCTATTGCCCGAAGTTGCTGTTGGGCAACGGAAAGTGATGGACCGGGTCAGGTTAAGTCACAGTCCCGCCGTCTCGGGCGCGACACGGCGGGCGGTGGTGGCCGCCGCCCGTTCCGGGGTCTACCGTCCGGAACGTGAAGCCCCGGCGCTGCTCCCGCTCGGCCTGTTCCGCGGTCGCGGTTGCCACACTCACCTACGCTTACGCGGAGTCCACCGCGGTGCTCGGGCCGCTGTCGCCGTACGTGGAACCACACTCGTACGACCTGTGCGGCCCGCATGCCGACCGGCTGACCGTGCCGCGGGGCTGGGCGGTCGTGCGCATCGATCCGGAACCCCCGCGCAACCCGGCCACCGACGATCTGGAAGCGCTCGCGGACGTCGTCCGCGAGGTCGCCAGGCCCGGCCCGCTGCCTGGCGAGGCGCCGGGCTACGGCCCCGTTCCCGGGTACGGTCCCGTGCCCGGCCACGGCCCGGTGCAGGCCGGATCCGAGGAGCCCCCGCGTGAGGATCCCGGCGGGGGCCGCCGCGGCCACCTGCGAGCCGTACCGACGTCCTAGACGGCGGGTTGCCCGCCCGGCGGGAGCAGGCGCTCCGGCTGGCCACCCGTGCGACGAAAGGCACGTGGCCGTGGTCGGTCTGTGGGTGCCTGGCGGAGCGGCCGGGTGCGCCCGATAGGGTCGGTCGCGTTGCAGACAGGTACAGCCAGCCGCGGCGGAGCGCCGACCGCGAGACGGGGTGCGGAAGGTGGAGGGCAATGGGGCTTGACCTCGCCCGGATCTTCAAGGCGTATGACGTGCGCGGAGTCGTGCCGTCCGAGTTCGACGCCGACATCGCGCGCGCGACCGGCGCCGCGTTCGTTCGGCTGCTGGGCGCCACCGAGATCGTCATAGCCCATGACATGCGGGACTCGTCCGTCCCGTTGTCGGCCGCGTTCGCCGACGGCGCGACCAGCCAGGGCGCCGACGTCGTGCTCGCCGGCCTTGGCTCGACGGATCTGCTCTACTTCGCCGCCGGTTCGATGAACATCCCCGGCGCGATGTTCACGGCGTCGCACAACCCTGCCAAGTACAACGGCATCAAGATGTGTCGCGCCGGCGCCGCGCCGATCGGCCAGGAGACCGGCCTCGCCGAGATCCGCGACATGGTCGCGAACGGCGTTCCCGAGCCTGCCGGGCGCAGGGGCACGGTGCGGGAGGTCGACCTGCGCGACGCCTACGTCGCCCACCTGCACGGCCTCGTCGACCTGTCCGGCATCCGGCCGTTGAAGGTGGCCGTGGACGCGGGCAATGGCATGGGCGGTTTCACCGTCCCCGCCACCTTCGCCGGCCTGCCCATCGAGCTGGTCCCGATGTACTTCGAGCTGGACGGCAGCTTCCCCAACCACGAGGCGAACCCGATCGAGCCGGAGAACCTGCGCGACCTGCAGGCCGCCGTCCGGGAGAGCGGCGCGGACATCGGCCTCGCCTTCGACGGCGACGCCGACCGCTGCTTCGTCGTCGACGAGCGCGGCGAGCTGGTGTCCCCGTCGACGATCACCGGTCTGGTCGCCGAGCGGGAGCTCGCCCGTGACCCGGGTGGCACGATCATCTACAACGTGATCGTCAGCCGGGGTGTCCCCGAGCTGGTCACCAAGCTCGGCGGCACCCCGGTGCGCACCCGCGTCGGGCACTCGTACATCAAGGCCGAGATGGCCAGGACCGGTGCCGTCTTCGGCGGCGAGCACTCCGGGCACTTCTACTTCCGCGACTTCTGGCGGGCCGACTCGGGCATGCTCGCCGCGCTGCACGTGCTCGCCGCGCTCGGCGGCCAGGACCGGCCACTGTCGACGCTGCTGGACGGCTACGCCCGCTACGCCGCGTCCGGTGAGATCAACTCCGAGGTCGCGGACGCGACCGCGTCGATGAAGGCGATCGAAGCCGCCTATGCGGACAAGGCGACCGACATCGACCGCCTGGACGGGCTGACCATGTCGTTCGCGGACGGCTCCTGGTTCAACCTGCGGCCGTCCAACACCGAACCGCTGCTCCGCCTCAACGTAGAGGCGGAGGATGATGACACCATGAGCCGGCTCCGGGACGAGGTCCTGGCCAGCATCCGTGGTGGAAGGGACTAGTTGCCGAGATGAGCCTCGATCCGCTGCTCTTGGAGATCCTTGCGTGCCCGTGCCCGCAGCACGCGCCGTTGCGCCAGGACACCCTGGCCGGTGCCCCGGTGCTCGTTTGCACCGCCTGCAACCTGGCCTTCCCGGTGCGTGATGACATTCCGGTGATGCTCCTCGATGAGGCGACGCCGTTCCCCGAGCCCGCCACGCCAGCCTCGTCCTGACATGGGCGGCGAGGCCAGGTTCGCCGGGTCGCGGGTCTCCCCGGACTGTTGGGGACACGCGGGCGGTTGACGACCAACATGTACGTCGACGAGCGTGTCCTGGACGAACCGGAACGGCTGGCGGCCGCTGACCCGGGTGGCCTCCTGCGGGAGCTGGCGACCGGTGGGCGGCAGATCCGCGAGACCTGGCGGCTCGCCGAGGAGGCGGGTGCCGGCCGGCTGGGCGCCGACGGGCGGCCGCGGGCCGTGCTGGTCGTCGGCACGGGCGCGGCCGCCGGCGCGGCCGACGTGCTCACCGCCGCGGCCGGGTCGACCAGCCCGGTGCCGGTGATCGGCCATCACGACCACGGGCTGCCCGGCTGGGTCGGTGTCGCCGACGTGGTGCTCGCCGTCTCCGGTTCGGGGCGGTCCCCGCTGACGCTGAACGCCGTCGAGGAGGCCGACCGGCGCGGCTGCCGCATCGTGGCCGTCGGCCCGGCTGACACGCCACTGCAGTACCTCGCCGAGCGGGCGAGGGCCCCGTTCGTCGCGATCGACGGCACCAGGCCGGAACGGGCCAGCCTGTGGGCCCTGGCCACCCCGCTGCTGGTGGCCGCCGCGTCCCTAGGGGTCTGCCGGGACGCGGCCGTCGGTGTCGAGGCGGCGGCGGTCAGGCTCGAGGAGATCGCCACCCGCAGCCGCCCGTCCAGCGAGTCGTTCGTCAACCCGGCGAAGCTGCTCGCCCTGGAGCTCGCCGGCACGCTGCCGATGATCTGGGGCACGTCGCCAGCGACGGCCGCAGCGGCCAGCCGCGCGGCCACCCAGCTCGCCGTCACCGCCAAGTACCCCGTGCTGCACGGCGGCCTGCCGCACCCGGCGATCTACCAGATCGCCGCCTTCGACGGCGTTTTCGGCGCGCGCGCGGCCGCCGCGACGGGCGGCGACGACGAGCTCGACGACTTCTTCCGCGACCGGGTCGATGACGAGCTGGGCACCCGGCTGCGGCTGATCCTGCTGCGCGACCCGGGAAACGAGCATCCGGACGTGAGCCGCCGGGCCGACGCGGGAGTCCGGGTCGCAGCCGAGCGCGGGGTCGGCGTCACGGAGCTCTCGGCGGCCGGCTCCCACCCGGTGGAGCGGCTGGCGTCCCTGGTCGGCCTGCTCGACTACGCCGCGGTCTACCTGGCGATGCTGATCGGCATCGACCCGAGCCTCGAGCCCGCCATCCACGACCTCGACCGGGTCCGCTAACGGCTCGCTCGGCTGTTCGTCAGGGAGCGACGCTGTCCCGCGTGCCGTGCTGATCGAGCCTTCCGATTCAGGGAGAAGGTCCGCGACGTCGTCGGGGCCTGCCTCGACCCGGCCGAGACAGACGTCTTTTCCCTCGACAGTTCCAGTCTGAGTTCGTCAGCGAGTGGAACGAATCGCCGGGCCCCGCCTGTCCGGCGGGGGCCCGGCGCGTTTGAGTCAGTGGGTGGGACGCCCAGGCCTGGGCGACGGGGTCACTGGGGGCCCGGCCCCTGACCGTTGCCGTCCTGGTCCGGGTTCTGGTCGAAGGGGTTGGTCTGGCCGTCGCCGGGCTGACCCGGGAGCTGGGGGGTGATCGGGGTCTGGCCGGGGAGCGGCTGGCCGTCCGGGCCGAGGATGACCCCGGGGGTGACGGTGGGCGCCGGCACCTTGTCCGGGTTCTGCAGGCCGCTCTTCGTGCCCTGCGCGGTCTTCGGGTCCGCCTTCGGCAGTGGCACCACCGGTACGCCCTGCAGCGCCGGCTTCAGCGTGCGGCTGAAGATGATCGCCGGCAGGTCGCCGCCGTACACGTGCGTCCACGTCTTTCCATCCGCCTGGACGTTCGTGAGCGCGTAGTCGGAGGAGTTGCCCCGAGGGTCGCCGACCGCCACCGCGGAGGCCATCTGCGGGGTGAAGCCGATGAACCAGGCGCTGGTGAAGTCGTCGTTCGTTCCGGTCTTGCCAGCCGCGGGCCGACCGATCGCCGCCTTCGTGCCGGTGCCCCTGGTGACGACGCCGGCAAGCACGCTGGCGACGGTATCGGCGATCCTCTTGTCGATGGCCTGTGTGCAGTTCGGTGGCGGCGCGATGTCCACGTTCTTGTTGGACGAGTCGGTCGCCGACGTCACGAACCTGGGCGTGCAGTACTTCCCACCGGCGGCGAACGTCGCGTACGCGTTCGACATGACGAGCGGGGAGATCTTCATCTGCTGGCTGAGCGTCAGGCCGCCGAAGGACGGGCCCAGCCCGCTCTGCAGACCGTCATACGTGCTGTCCGGGATACCGAGGCGCTTCGCCAGCTCGGCTGTCGGCATGACGCCGACGTCCGCCAGCAGCTGGACGAAGTAGGTGTTGACCGACTTCCAGGTCGCCTCGCTCATGTCGAAGGTGCCGGCCTCGTTCGCCTCGGCGTTCGAGTAGCCCTCGTTCGCGCACTGGTCGCCGCCCTCCTCTCCGCGGCCCCCGAGTGGGAACTCCTCGACGATGACGCAGGCCGGCGAGTAGTACTGGGTCCCCAGGCCGTAGCCCTCCTCGAGCGCCTTGGCCATCGTGAATGCCTTGAAGGTCGATCCGGGCTCGAAGCCGGCGTGGGTCGCCAGATTGAGCTTGGTCTGGAACTTGGAAGCGTCGTCGCCGAAGTCCCGGTTGACCGCCATCGCGAGGATGTTGCCTGTGCCGGGCTGGACGATGACCTCGGTGGCCGAGACCCGGTTCCCCTTGCCGACGGTGGCGTCGACAGCGGCCTGCGCCGCCGCCTGGACCTTCGGGTCCAGGGTGGTGTGGATCTGCAGGCCGCCCTCGTAGACCTGGCGGTCGCGCTCGTCCTGGGTGTCACCAAGCGCCTTGCTCGCGAGGAGCTCCGTACGGACATAGTCGCAGAAGAACGGCGCGATCACGGACGCCTCGGCGCAGGAGTCGACGGAGCTGCCGCTGGTGATGTTCAGCGTGATCGGCATCTGCTTGGCGCCTTCGGCCTGCGTCGTGGAGATGAACTTCGACGTGACCATCCGGTCGAGGACGTCGTTGCGACGCTTCATCGCGTCCTTGGGGTTGAGCACCGGGTTGTAACGCGACGGGCTCTGTACCAGGCCCGCGAGCAGCGCCGCCTGCACCAGCGTCAGCTGGGAGACGTTGACGCCGAAGTAGTGCTGCGCGGCGGTGCCGACGCCGTAGGCGCCGTCGCCGAAGTAGGCGATGTTGAGGTAGCGGACGAGGATCTCGTCCTTCGACAGCTCCTTCTCCAGCGTGGTCGCGTAACGCAGCTCCTGGAGCTTGCGGGACACGGAGGTGTCGATCGCCGCCTCGCGCTCCTGGGGGGTGCGCGCGTTCTGGAGCAGCACGTTCTTGACGTACTGCTGGGTCAGCGTCGAGGCGCCCTGCTGTACGTCGCCGGACTCGCTGTTGCGGAGCAGCGCCCGCAGCATGCCCTTCGAGTCGTATCCGCCGTGCTCGTAGAACCGGGAGTCCTCGATCGCGACGATCGCCTGCCGCATGACCTGCGGGATCTCCTCGGGCTTGGCCAGGACCCGGTTCTGCTCGCCGTGCAGCGTGGCGATCACGCTCCCGTCGGCCGCGAGGATCTGCGAGTTCTGCGGCAGCGGCGGCGTCAGCAACTCGGCCGGCAGGCCCATGAAGTGGTCAGCCGACGCCTTCGCGAACAGCCCGGCGCCGGCGACCACGGGCAGCGCGAGCAGCGCCATGACCAGGCCGATCGACAGCGTAAGGACCGCGCCCCGCTTGGCGAACCATGCCCGGCTCCGGCGCGGTGGCTCCGGCGGGCCCGGATCCTCCAGCAGGCCGCTCAGGCTGCTCGACTCGCCCGCCGCGCCGCCCCGGGCCGCGGCCCGGGCGGGCCGGCCCTTCGGCCCGGTGTCGCCGTTCTGGGCGGAGTGGCCCGCGTGCCGCCGCGCTGGCGTCGTGCCCGCGGCGCGCCGCGCGGCCCGTCCAGTCGGCGTGACCGGAGTCTGCGTGTCCCGTCCGGCAGCCGTGGCCGTCACCCCCAGCAGGAGATCAGTGACGTCGGCCCGGCCGGGCGAGGCCGGGGACGTGTGGGTGGACCTGTCAAGCATGCGCGAGCCGCCGGAAGGTCGCCGTACGGCGTCCGGTCTGGTGGCCGTTGACCGGTCCGGCCTCGGCGGCTGGCCAGGTCCGCGGCCGGCCGACGCGTGGATGGGCTGGTGCCCGCTGACCGGTCCGCGCCCGCGCAAATGGTTCGTCGCGAGCAAGGACAACCGTACCGGACGGGCCTGTTGACTACGGAAGGCTGTACCCGTGTCACCATAAGTGCCTAGCCGCGAGTTGCGGGGTTGCCCACGCGATGATCCTCCATTGCTACCAGGCTGTTCGGTGTGTCTGCCGCCTCAGGGCAGGTCGAGGAGGCGGCGGGCCTTCTGGGCCTCGAAGTCGAGGGCGGCCATCGGTGGTGGCGAGCTGATACGGCGGGTGAGCTCGCCGAGGCGGCGCACGTCGGCCGCGACCGCCGGCTCGGCCAGCACGCGCACCGCGAACGCCAGGTCACTGGGACTGATCTGGTAACGGCGCTCCAGCTCGTCGGCGTAGGCGGCGGCGAGCAGCTCGCGCTCGCCGTACTCGCGGTGCCCACCTGGCGAGCGAGCCGGCGTCACCAGCCCAAGTGACTCGCGGTACCGCAGCATCCGTGGCGTCGTGTCCAGCACGTCGGCTGCCTTGGCGATCGGCAGCCGCTGCTCCGGCCGCAGCCGGATGCGCCCTCGTAGCCGATCGAGCACCTCGCGCACGAACCGTTCCTCCCGCACCTGGGCCTCCATGAAGGCCCGTCGCGGCCCGGCCAGCCACGAAGCTGTCCGATTTGCGCCGGCTTTGGGAGCGATCACGGGGAAAGCGTAGCCGGAGCGAGCCTTCGTTCGCACGGAAGCTTACAGCTCTCTGTCAGCTTCGTTGACAGTGCCCGCCTGCCGGCTGGATCGTCGTTCTCGGTACGGCGCCGCGCCACAACCCACCGTGCCCAGCCGTGCCAGCCGTGCCGGCGTGGCCGGCGCCGTACCTGACCCAGCCGTACCTCACCCACCGGTACCTGGCCCCACGACCGAGACCGACAGGCGGCAGCGCCATGACCGTGACCACCCCCACCCCGGCGGCGCCGGCAGCCGGCCTGCCCAGGCACGACGTCGCCGACCTCTCGCTGGCCGAGCAGGGCGTCGCCCGGATCGAGTGGGCCGACCGGGCCATGCCGGTGCTGCGCCAGGTGCGCGCCCGCTTCGCCCGCGAGCGGCCCTTCACCGGGGCCAGGATCGCCGCCTGCATGCACGTCACCACCGAGACCGCGAACCTGATGCGCGCCCTGGTCGCCGGCGGCGCCGAGGTCGTGCTGTGCGCGTCGAACCCGCTGTCCACCCAGGACGACACGGCCGCGGCGCTGGTCGCCGAGTACGGCGTGTCGACGTACGCCCGCAACGGGGTCGACCGCGACGGGTACTACGCGCACATCGACGCCGCTCTCGACCTTGCCCCGCACTACGTCTTCGACGACGGCTGCGACCTGGTCAACACCCTGCACACCGCCCGCCAGGACGTGCTCGACGGCGTGCTCGCCGGCTGTGAGGAGACCACGACCGGGGTGATCCGGCTGCGCCGGATGGCCGCCGAGGACGCCCTGCGCTTCCCGGTGGTCGCGGTCAACGACACCGACACCAAGCACATGTTCGACAACCGTTACGGCACCGGTCAGTCCACCCTGGACGCCATCTTCCGGGCCACGAACACGCTGCTCGCGGGCAAGACGGTGGTCGTCGCCGGCTACGGCTACTGCGGCCGGGGCGTGGCGTCACGGGCCAAGGGGATGGGCGCCAGCGTGGTCGTCACCGAGATCGACCCGACCAAGGCGCTCGACGCGGCCATGGACGGCTTCCGGGTGCTGCCGATGGCGAAGGCGGCGGCGGTGGGCGACGTGTTCATCACGGTCACCGGAAACCGGGACGTGATCCGGCCCGAGCACTTCGAGCTGATGCGTGACGGCGCGATCCTGGCCAACTCCGGGCACTTCGACGTGGAGATCGACGTCGTCGGGCTGGCCGCGCTCGCTACCCACGGGCCGCGCCGCGTCCGGCCGAGCACCGACGAGTACGTGCTCGCCGACGGCCGGCGGTTGCTGCTGCTGGCCGAGGGCCGGCTGGTCAATCTCGGCGCGGCCGAGGGCCACCCCGCGGCGGTGATGGACATGTCGTTCGCGGACCAGGCGCTGACCGCCGAGTGGCTGACCAAGGCCGCGCGGTCGCTCGCGCCGGGTGTCCACGACGTCCCGGTGGAGATCGACAAGCAGGTGGCCAGCCTCAAGATCGAGACGATGGGCCTCGAGATCGACACGCTCACGCCGACCCAGGTGCGGTATCTGAACTCCTGGCAGCAGGGTTCCTGACATCGACTCGTCAGGTTTGCCGCGCTCGCCGGCTCCGGGAGGACTGGAAACCTCACCTGACGATGTCAATGTTTCCAGTTCGGATCACTGGTAGCCGCCGGGAGCCTGGTAGCCGCCGGTCGGTGACGGCCCGACGTAGACGGGCGGGGGCGGGGCGAGGACCTCGGGCGTGAGCAGGTGCCTCGGGTAGTACTCGAGGGGCACGCCCGGGATCTCCCCTGGGCCGTACCGGGCCCGGGAGACCGTGCGTAGCCGCCGGTAGGACCGGCGGGTCCGCTCGGCCAGCACCGCCGACAGGTACGCCCACCCGGGGGTGCCCGGCGGAGGCGGCGGCGTGACGGCGGCGCGGACCTGGGCGACCAGCTCGGCGCCGATCCGCTGCTGGGCCTCGGGGGACAGCTCGTGCACCCGGCCGAGGAAGCCGCGCACGGTGCCGGTCAGCTCGTCGTCGAGGCCGGTGAGATCCAGCCTGGTGACCCAGGCCGCCAGCGGCATCGGCACCGCCGGCACCACCCCGGTCATCGTCGGCACCCCTTCGTGGATCACGACGGTGCCCGCGAACAGGTCGCCGAGCCGCTTGGCGCGCTGGGAGAACAGCATCGCCAGCACCGCCGGCAGCCCGAACAGGGCCCCCGGCCGCTCGACGACCGCCCCGATGAGCCCGCGCACGAACGCGTGCCGGAAGCGGACCGGGCCGCCGTCGTCGCGCACGACCCGCAGCTTCATCAGCATCTTGCCGGCGGTCCGGCCACGCAGGAACGTCTCGAAGATCACCGGGTAGCCGAGCATCGTCCCCACGTAGACGACGATGACGATCGCGACGGCCAGGGCGTCGTCCTGCGGGTTGACCGCCAGCACCGTGACCGCCAGCACGCTGTAGAGCACGAACAGCTGGATGAACAGGTCGACCAGCCCGGCGATCATGCGGGAGCCGAGCCTGGCCGGGCGCAGGTCGATCGCGACCGCCTCGCCGGTGACGACCTGGCTCATCCGGCCGCGTCCCGCGCGCCCCGGTGCTCACCCATCTGGGGTCCCCTCTACTGGGCCAATCGCCTACTTCGCCAACCGCCGTGTCGTTGGTGGTGCCCGTCCATCGTCGTCCATCTACGTCACCCGCGACCTCATGGGTCGGCTTCGCTACCGTCTTTCTGGCCTTCTACCGCCTTCCCGGCCTGGCCGCGCCGCCCGTGGGTCGGGTCTGCGACGGGGGACGTCGGGGGCGGCAAGCGGTCTGAGAGTATTTCGAGGAGTGGGGATGGAAAAGGCGCAGAGGTTGGGCTGGCAGAGGGCGGGCTGATGGACCTGGACGCGTACGTCGCTGTCCACCGGCCGGAGTGGTTTCGGCTTCGCTACCTCGTCGATCGGGCGAACCGGCCCCGCAAGATGCCGCGCGAGGAGCTGGAAGAGCTGGTCGAGCTCTACCAGCGGGTCGCCACCCAGCTGTCGGTGATCAGGAGTCGTTCCCGCGACCAGGCCATGGTCGACGACCTGTCCTCACTGGTGATCCGCGCCCGCGCGGCTGTCACCGGCACCGTCGACCCCGGCTGGCACGTGGTCGCCCACTATTTCACCGTCACCTTCCCCGCGGCGGTCTACGCGCGCCGGTGGTGGGCCATCGCGACGACCGTCCTCTGCGTGCTGTTCGCCCTGGCCTGCGCGCTGTGGGTCGTCTACGACCAGACGGCGCAGGCGAGGCTGGTCCCGCCGGACGACGTGGCCCAGCTGTGTCGCAGCGACTTCGCGTCCTACTACACCGAGAACCCGGCGGGCTCGTTCGCGAGCCAGATCTGGACGAACAACGCCTGGGTTTCGGCGCAGGCGATTGCCCTCGGGGCGCTGCTGGGCCTGCCGACACTGGTCGTCCTGCTGGAGAACTCGCTGAACCTCGGCGTGGTCGGCGGCTACATGTCGAGCTGCGGCGAGAGCGGCCAGTTCTTCTCGCTGATCCTGCCGCACGGGCTGCTGGAACTGACCGTGGTCTTCGTCGCCGGAGCGGTCGGCCTGCGACTCGGCTGGTCGATCATCGCGCCGGGTGGCCGACGCCGGTCGGAGGCGCTCGCGGCGGAGGGCCGCGCGGCGGTGTCGATCGCGATCGGGCTCGCGGTCGCGCTCGCCGTCTCCGGCGTGATCGAGGCGTTCGTGACGCCGTCCGGCCTGCCGACCGCGGTCCGGATCGGCATCGGCGTGCTCGCCTGGGCGCTGTTCGTGGCCTATATCTGGATCTACGGCTCCCGCGCCGCTTCCCATGGTGAGCAGGGCGACCTGGAGGCCTCCCTCCGCGCGGACCTCGCCCCCGTCACCTGACCTCGTCCTATCGCTGACCGGGCCTCAGCCGGCGCTCCTCCGCTCGAAGACCAGGGCGGCGACGGCGGGGAGGACGAGGTCCACCGTGCCATCGGCCGCCGGGGTGAGCGTCTCTTCGCCCGCCGGACCGCCGCGGCCGCCGTACGGCGCGGCATCCGTGTTCAGCCGCAGACGCCACGGGGCGGCGCCCGCCAGCGAAGGGTGCCGCAGCAGGTAACTCGGGAACGGGGCGTTGTTCAGGCTCACGACGACGAGCATCTCCTGGCCTGGGGCGTCACCGCCTTGGGCGTCACCGGCCGGGCCGGACCAGCGGCGAAAGGCGATCACCCGGGCCGGGTCGTTGGTGTGCAGGATCTCGACGTCGCGGGACTTCGCGGCGGCCGAGGCGAGCCGCAGCCGGGCGAGGTCGCGGTGGGCGGCGAACAGGCCGGCGCCGGTCCCCGCGCGCAGCCCGTACAGGTCCTCCTTGTCCTCCGTGAAATGGTTGTAGGTGTACGCCTTGGCGGCACCGACCTCGTCGCCCATCAGGAACATCGGCGTGCCCGGGGCGAGCAGGGCCAACGCGGTGACGCAGCGGATTCTCGCCTCGGCGTACCAGCGGGTCTCTCCGACGAGTGGCGCGTTGTTCACCGCGACCAGGATGTTGCGTTCCGAGTGCTCGGCGTTCCCCGCCTCGTCGTGGCTTTCCGGGTAGACGACCGTCCTGTTCGCGGCGCCGACCAGCGCCCCGGCGAATAGACCCATCGCCAGCGGGCCGGTGAGATCCCGGCCGGCGGTGTCGAGGAGCCGCGCGTACTCCGGCCCTTCGCCCTTGTCCCCGATCAGGTGATGGTAGAAGTCCACGTACCAGCTGGCATCGAAGCCGAGGCCGCCCGCGGGCGCCGGGCGGGTCACCGCGTCCCAGCCGGAATGGTCCTCGGCGACGAGGACGACGTCCGGCGCGATGGTCTTCAGCGTCTGGCAGAGCTCGCGCAGGAACTTGCGGCCGGCGACGTTGGCCGCCATGACCGGCTGGCCGTCCGCGTGCAGCGCGTTGTACAGGTGGATCGACGTCGTCTGGTCCAGCCGGAAACCGTCGACGTGGAACTCGTCAAGAAGCGCGACGGCACTCGCGACGAACAGCGCGCGTACCTGTTCCTCGAGGTAGCGCGGCGCGTAGCCGGAGGAGAGATTGTCGACGTAACCGCCGTCCGGGAAATCCGTGTGGTCGGCGTCCGAGCCCTCGTACCAGTAGTACGCGTTGTGGCTGGGCGTCGTGGTGTCATACATCCAGGCGGCCCGCTCGGCGTCCTGGGTGTAGTGGTTGAAGACGAGGTCCACGAGGACCGCGATGCCGCGGCGATGGCAGGCACGGACGAACTCGGCGAGCCCGTCGCGGCCGCCGGCGCTCTTCTCCACGGCGAGGAAATGCGACGTGCCGTATCCCCAGGAGCGGGTACCGCTGAACTCGAGCACCGGCAGCAGTTCGACGGCGTTGACCCCGAGGTCGGCGAGGTAGTCGACGAAGGCGATCGCGTCGGCGAACGTGCCCGCCCGCGTCTGGCCGAAGCCGAGGGCGCCGACGTGCAGCTCGTAGATGACCAGATCCTCGACGCGGCGCGGCACCGGGTGAGCCGGATCGAACTCGTCGGCCCAGAAGTCCCCCGACGGTGGCTGTGGGTCGACGACCACCGAGCAGCTGACCGTTCCGTCCAGGTCGGCCGCCGTCCCGTCGTAGTGCGCGCCGCGCGGGTTGACGTCGCCGCCACCGGACTGCTGCCGGGAGTACATGTCCGTGCGCCAGACAACCGAGCCGTCCTCCCGGGTGACCCGGTAGAGGTAGCGCCGTCCGGTCCAGCCGGCGAACCCCGCCGTCGAGGCCTCCCACACGCCGTCCGACCCTGGTCGCATCGGCAGGCGGGCGATGGTCGGGTCCTCGCCGTGGCCGTCGTCGGAGATATAGCCGCTCTCGCCGCCGAACGCGACCTCGACGGCCCGGGCACGTGGCGCCCAGACCCGGAACAGGATCCGCTCCGACTCCGACTCCGACTCCGGAACGGCGCCGAGGAAGTGATGGCTGCTGAGTGTGAAGGTGGTGCTCACCTCCGCCAGGGCGTCCGGCCCGAGAGCAAGCGTGCGGACCTGGTCCGTGGAGGCTGGGTCCGCTACTTCACCGGGGATTCCCCAGAATTGCGACCCGTCGTCGCGTACCAGCCACACACCCCAGCGGAAGGTGTTAGGCGTGTGGACATCGAGAGTCACACTGGCCCGGAACACCGCGGCGCCATCCGGGCCGACAGCCGCCGTCATCGGCACCGAGGCCCAGGTGTCGCTCGGCCGGCCGGCCGCGTCCCAGCTCCCGACCAGCCGAGCCCCCGCCGCGATCCGTCGGTGCACGCCGGTGCGGTACTCGACGTCGACGCGGGTCATCGGACCGTCGCGTCGTGCGCGCGGTCGCGGTCCGCGACAGATGCGTGGCTCATGGCCACCAGCGTAGGTCGCCTCGATTCGAGGCTTTTTGCAACCCTTCCGCGACCGGGCGGCCGTCTACCTACGGTTCGCGGCCGAGCAACCTAGGAGCACCGTGGCCGTCGACGATCGATCATCGACGGCGCGACGTCGCCTACCCCGCGGCACCGGCCGTCCGCCGGGCGGGCAGTGAGACAGGAGGACGCCGTGTACTACGAGACATCCGTAAGGATCGCCGCGTCCGCGGCGAAGGTCTGGGCGGTGCTACGGGACGTCGAGCGCTGGCCGGAATGGACTCCGACGGTCAGCCAGGTGCTGCGGGTGGAGTCCGCGCCCGAGTACGTCCCCGGCGCCGACGGCCCGGCCGGTGAGCTGACGAAGGGCGATGTCGTCAGCATCAAGCAGCCGAAGCTACCGACACTGACCTGGACCATCGTCGACTGGATCCCGGCCCGCTCGTTCACCTGGGCGTCCTCCAGCGGTGGCGTACGGACCGTCGCCGACCACCGCATCGAGGACGCCCCGGACGCCCCGGACGCCGAGAGCGAGACCCCCCGAATCGGAGCGGCCGAGCTGGGAGTGACCGTAACCCTCAGCATCCGCCAGTCGGGCCCGCTCGCCTCGGTGGTCGGCCTCCTCACCGCCCGTCAGACCCGCCGCTACGTCGACACCGAAGCCCAAAGCCTCAAGGCCCGCTGCGAGCAGGCGTAGCAAGGACCGGGTCGGCGCCTGCGCCCAGCCCGGCGTGGAGGCAGGCGATATTGGGGCCGAACCGGCAGTCCTGACCCAATATCGCCTGCCTCGCTGCGGCTTTCGGCGGCCTCGGGCGGCGAACGCGGCGAGTTACAGGCGGCCGAGGGCCTTGAGGGAGAGGTAGGCGTCGGTGACGGCGGGGGCGTAGCGGTCGGGGGCGGCGTCGACGACCTCGACGCCGCGGCTGCGCAGCTCCTCGGTGAGCTGGCGGCGGCGCAGCAGGGTCTGCTCGGCCGCGGCCGCCGCGTAGACGTCGCGGACGGTCTCCCGGCCGGCGGCGAGCTCAGCGAGCCTGGGGTCACGCAGCGCGGCCACCAGCACCGTGTGCCGGGCGGTCAGCGCGGGCAGCGCCGGCAGCAGCGACTCCTCGATCACCGCCGGCACCAGCTCGCTGAAGATGACCACGAGCGCGCGCCGGCGGGTCATCCGCAGCACCGTCGAGACGATGCCCTCGTGGTCGGCCTCGACGAGTGCCGGCTCCAGCGTCGCCATCGCCTCGCTCATCCGCGACAGCAGGTTTCCCTCGCTCGACTCCGGCAGCACCAGGCGCGCCTCGCTGTCGTGCGCGACGAGCCCCACCCGGTCGCCGGCGCGCAGCGCGACGGCGGTCAGCAGCAGCGCGGCGTCGAGCGCGTGGTCGAGCCGGGGCGCGTCGCCGACCCGGCCGGCCGACGTGCGGGCCGTGTCGAGCACGCAGACCACCCGGCGGTCGCGTTCCGGGCGGAACGTCTTCACGACGACCGCGCCGCGCCGGGCGGTGCCACGCCAGTCGATGTTGCGGACGTCGTCGCCGATCACGTAGTCGCGCAGGCTGTCGAACTCGGAGCCCGCCCCGCCGCCGCGGATGGCCACCTGGCCCTCGACCTCGCGCAGCCGGGCGAGCGCCGACGGCAGGTGCCGGCGGGAGTGGAACGGCGGCAGCACCCGTACCCGCCACGGGCAGTAGTGTCGGCCCTGCCGCCCGGCCAGGCCCAGCGGGCCGAGCGAGCGGACGGTGATCCGGAACGGCTCGCGGTCACCGCGTCGGGTCGGGTAGAGGGTCGCCTCCAGGAAGCGCCGCTCGCCGGCCGGGATGGTCACGCTGTAGGTCAGCGGCCGGGCGCCGGCCGACGGCGGCCACGCGTCCCTGATCCTGGCCCGTACCGCCCGGGGGCCGTTGTTGCTGACGGTGAGCACCAGCGGCACCGGCTGGCCGAGCCGGGCGCCGCGCGGCCCGCTCCGGGAGAACTCCAGCGCCCGGACCGAGCCGGCGAGCGCCAGGTCGAGCAGCACGAGCCCGACGATCAGCAGGTCGACGATCAGGATCACGACGCCGGGGACGGGCGCGAGTGCCACCGCCACCGCGCCGAGGAACGCGCATGCCGCCGCCCGCCCGGTTATCGCCATCGGCTGCTCAGCGGGGGACGGGAACGGTCGCGAGCACCTGCTCGAGCACCACGTCCGCGGTGACGCCGTCCAGCTCCGCCTCGGGGCGCAGGCTGATCCGGTGCCGCAGCGTCGCGCGGGCGAGCGCCTTCACGTCGTCCGGGGTGGCGTAGCCACGGCCGGACAGCCACGCCCATGCCTTCGACGTGGCGAGCAGCGCCGTCGCCCCGCGCGGCGAGACCCCGAGCAGGACCGACGGCGCCGAACGGGTCGCCCGGGCGAGGTCGACGATGTACGCGAGCACGTCGGGGCGGACCTGCACAGCGCGGGCACACGCCCGGGCGACGGCGAGCTCGGCCGGGCCGGCGACCGCCGTCACGCCCGCCGCGTCGAGGTCGCCGGGGTCGAAGCCCGCCGCGTGGTGGGCGAGTACCCGGACCTCGTCGTCGCGGGACGGCAGCGGCAGTGTCACCTTGACCAGGAACCGGTCGAGCTGGGCCTCGGGCAGCGGGTAGGTGCCCTCGTGCTCGACCGGGTTCTGCGTCGCCAGCACGGCGAACGGGCTGGGCAGCGGCCGAGGCTTGCCGTCGACGCTGACCTGGCGCTCCTCCATGACCTCCAGCAGCGCGGCCTGGGTCTTCGGCGGGGTGCGGTTGATCTCGTCGGCGAGCAGCAGGTTGGTGAAGACCGGGCCTTCGCGGAAGGCGAACTCGGAGCTGCGGTTGTCGTAGAACAGCGAGCCGGTCACGTCGCCGGGCATCAGGTCGGGGGTGAACTGCAGCCGCTTGGTCTCCAGCGCGAGCGTCCTCGCCAGGGTGCGCACCAGCAGGGTCTTCGCCACGCCGGGAACGCCCTCCAGCAGCGCGTGGCCGCGGCAGAGCAGCGCCACCACCAGGCCGCTGACGGCCGCGTCCTGGCCGATGACGGCCTTTCCCACCTCGGAACGCAGCCGGATCAGCGCGGCCCTCGCGGCCTCCTGCTCCTGCGCGGACGGCAGGCCGGGGGGCGCCGTGGCCACGGGCGTCGGCCACGCCGCCGGCTGGGGCTGCGGCACCGGCTGGGGCTGCGGCACCGGCTGGGGCTGCGGCACCGGCTGGGGCTGCGGCACAGGGGTCGGGGACGGTGGTGGTTGCGGTGGCGGGACGGACAGCGCCGGGCCCGAGGCCGGCACGGGCGTGGCCGGCCATCCCGGCGGGGTCGGGGGCGGCGGCACCGACGGCGGTGGCGGGGGTGACGGCGGCCCGGCCGGCCCGGCTGGCGGACCAGCGAGCGGACCGGAGGGCGGCCCGGCCAGCGGTGGGGACCCGAACGGTGCCTGGGGCGCGCGGCCCCCGACGATGGTGACCTCGCCTGCCGCCTCGTCCTCGGGCGCCGGGTCCTCGGATGGCCTGGTGGCGCCGGGGTAGCCCTGGTCGCCGGCCGTGCCAGGACCCGGCGTCGCAGCGCCGGGAGCAAAGGCGCCGGGGTACGGAGTTGTCACCTTCCACCCACCTGCCGATCGAGTTTGTCGAGTGACTTCGCGAGCCGGAGCAGCGCGGCGTCGTCCCGCGGTTCTGGTTGTCCGGAGTCCGAGTGTCCGGTGTCCGGTTGCCGGGTGTCCGGCATGGCGGACGCGCCGCCGGGTGCCGGCCAGGCCTGCGGCGGCGGTGCGCTCTGGGCCACGGGCGACCCGCCCGAACCGTACAGGAGCGCCCAGATCTTCCAGGCCGGGCGACCCGTCCGCTGCGCGACCGAGGCGACGAGGGTCGCCGGGTCCGGACCGCTGATCTCCTTCGCCACGGCGCCGGCCCGCACCGTGCCGCCGGCGCCGGGCGCGCCG
>NZ_KI912266.1:144875-148388 GCF_000235425.2 Pseudofrankia saprophytica | reverse complement strand
CAGGCCCGCGCGCAACGCCTCGGCGGCGAGGTCGCGCGCCCTGGCCGCCGCGTAGAGCCGGCCGCGGCCCTCCGTGGTCTCGGCGGCGCGCACGACCACCGGCAGCGGCTCCGGCACCGGTGGGCCGAGCCGCCGTCCGCGCCAGAGCGCCAGCAGGACGAGCGCGATGAGGATCTGCAGGCAGGTCAGCCAGAAGCCGGGCCCGAGCAGGTCCGCGACACCGTCGCCGTCGGCCGGGTCGGTGAGGACCTGCTCCTGGATCACCCAGTCCAGGTGGGGGTGGCGGGCCAGCAGGCCGAGAGCGAGCGCGGCGTTGCCCTCGCGGTCGAGATCGGCGTTGGTGAGGAAACCCGCCCCGCCGAGCAGCACGAGCCGTCCGGCCCAGCCCGGCGCCGTCATCACGGCCAGCGGAGCACCGCCGGCGGAGGACGCGTAGCAGAACGTGGCCGCGACGCCGGCCGCGCGCCCGTCGGGAGCCTCCTTGGGCCGGTCGTAGAGGACCGAGCCGGAGATCGTCGCGCGGCCGGCGGTACGGGCCTCGGCGAGCTCGCAGGCCGGGGTCTTCGCGCCGGGCAGGGTGATCCCGTCGACGGTGTCGACGGGCACGTCCAGCGTGGCCAGCACGCCGGAGTCGGCCCCCACCAGCACCACGTCAGCGCCGTCCGCGGCGAGCCGACGCAGGTTCTCGAGGGTGAAACGATCGAGCCGGCCCGGCCTGATCACGACCATCGTCAGGTCGGCGGCCTCGCCGGGGGCGCTCAGCGCGTCGATCACGTCGTCGCGGGAGGTGACGTCGACCCCGCGGTGGCGCAGGATCTCGGCCAGCGCCATCGTGCCGGCGGGCGCCGGCGACCTGGCGTCGAGGGACTCCTTGCCGCCGGCCGGCCCGCCGATCGCCACGGCGATCAGGGAGTAGACGAGGACGACCACGCCGACCACGGCGAGCGCGATCGTCACCCGTCGCCGCGTGGCCGGGCGCGGCCCGGTCGGCTGGAACGTCGAGCCGGTAGCCGAGGGGCCGCCCGGCCCGCCGGCGCCAGGCGTCCCGTCCTGCTGGGCCCGCCGCGCCGGAGGCGAGGCGGGGGCGGTCGGGGCGGTCATGCGGGCACCGCGTGGGTGGGGCCGGAGGGGTGGTCGTCGTGGGCCGGGCGGCGGACGTTCGCGAGCGCGTCGTCGGCCCGGACGACGGCCTGGTACGACTCGGGGCCCGCCGGCCCGCCGCCGTACCAGACGTCGCTGAACACGGCCACCGCGACCCGCAGCTCGTCGATGCCGGTCGTCGTGACCGCGGTCATCTCCATGACCAGTTCGCCGGCGGTGCGGCTGGCTCTCGGGTCGAGCACACCCTTCTCCTCCAGCATCCGCACCACGGCGCGCAGCCGGGAGCGGACCGCCTCGGCGTGGCGGCCGGCACCGGCGTGCTCCTCGGCCTCGGCGCGCAGCGCCCGGGCGGTCAGCGTGCTCGCGAGATCGGTCTCGTCCGAGCGGTTCCTGGCCGCGCGGCGGACCGGGCCGAGCCACAGCCGCAGCACGACCGCCAGCGCGACCAGCACCAGCAGTACCGCGAAGATGCCGAGCCCGGTGTAGTTGCTACCGCCGGGCTGGTGGGCGGTGGGGTCGAGCCAGTCGAAGATCTGGCCCAGCTTGTGGTTGATCCAGTCGACGAGGCGGTGCAGCCAGTTCGGCGAGTGGCGGCCGTCCTGACGGCCGTAGATGTCGCGCGAGAGCTCCCGGCGCGCCTCGTCCTGGGCGCCCTCGCGGGTGACGGGGCCGCCGAGCGTCGCCATCAGGACCACCCACCGTGGTGCGGCCACCCGCTCTGGCCCGGCACCGGCGCCTGGGCCGGCGGCCAGGCACCGGCCGGCGGGAGGCCGGGAACCGGAACACCGGGAAATGGGGCACCGGGAACCGGGACGCTGGCGGTCGGGAAGCCGGCGGTCGGGAAGCCGGCGGCTGGCGGAGCGGCCGCCGCTGCGACGACGTCCGTGGCACCGGTGGCGGCGGCGCGCGCGAGGGCGACGTCGAGGGCCTCCCGGCGGATGCGCCGGTCGATGTAGAGGACCGCGATGACGCCGGCGAGCACGGGGGTGACGATCGTGACGACCAGGAGGCTCCCCAGGGCCTGGATGACGAGGCCGGCGACGCTTGGATGCCCGGAGGACTCGCCGAGCGACGACGACGCGGGCGCGGTGAACAGGGCGATCGGCACGCTCACGACGAGTACCAGCGTTCCGGCGATCACCCCGGCGAGTAGCAGGATGCCGAAGGTTCGCCACCAGGCGCCCCGGATCAGGTAGCGCGAGCGGCGCAGCGCCCCCGTGACCGTTCCGCCCTCCAGCGCGTACACCGGGGTGGCGAAGCAGAACAGCACCCCCAGCCAGACCGACACCACGCCGACCGTGGCCAGGCCGAGAATCATCAGCACCGTGACCAGCAGGGCCAGCCCCGCCAGCCCCGGCAACCGGGGCGCGACCCGACGGACCGCTGCCCCGAGGTTGATCCGGGACCCGCCGGCGGGTCCCGAGCCGAGGCTGGCCTCGGCGACGACGACCGCCAGCACCCCGGCCAGCAGGATCACCAGCATGACGTTGAGCCCACGCAGAACGACCTGAAGCAGCGCATAGAAGGCGAACGACGTGTCCTGGGCCAGGAGCTCCATGATCGCGCCGATGGTCTCGAACACCGCGCCGGTGACGAGGGTGAGCCCGAGCGTCGCGCCCGGGTTCGTCCGCATCGTCACGAACGCGCCGTCGAGGATCTCGCTGACGTTCAGCGGGCGCAGGGGCACCACGCCCGTGGCGGCGCTGGCCGGGCGCCCCGCCGGCCGGCGGAACGCGCCCCGGCGGGCGCCGTCCGCGCCGTCACCGCCGACGAGCTCGGAACCCGGCGCCGACCAGCCAGCTCCCGGGGCTCCCGGGGCGTTCTGCCCCCATCCGTCCGGGCCAGGGGCGGGCACTGGGCTCCAGCCCCCCGCTCCGGGTGGCGGGCCTGCCGGCGCGGTCGGGCCCCATGGACCGGGGCCCCACAGGCCGGGCCCCCACGGGCCGGGTACGGGCTGGCCGGGGCCGGGCGGGGGCGGCGGCGGATACGGGCCGGCGACCGGTCCACCTACGGCCATGCGCGCTCCCGTCGTCCCGGATGATCCGTCACATCCTTTCAGAGCCCGGTGCGGCCGGTATCGGCGCCGTCGGGCGGCCGACGTCGCGGGCCCTCCATGTTCGTCCACAGGAATCGGGCCGAGGCGGCCCGCCACCGTGGGTTGTCCACAGGGCGGGCACCGGGCCTGGCGCGGGACCGGGCGCTGGCCGATGCTGCGCGGGTGACCGGATCACAGCGCCGCGGCGGGTGGGCGTACTCGGCCGCTCGCGGGCGGGCACACGCCGCGTTCGGCACCCTGGCGGATCTGGTGCTGCCACGGGCCTGCGCCGGCTGCGGGCGCGCCGGCGCCGCCGTGTGCGCGGCGTGTGCCGTGGCGCTGACCGGTCCTCCGATCCTCGCCGCCCCGGGCAGTGC
>NZ_KI912266.1:3099-144775 GCF_000235425.2 Pseudofrankia saprophytica | reverse complement strand
CCCGCCCGGCCCCGGCGGCCCGGGTGGCGGCGGCGCTCCTGGAGCCCGGCCGCGAGCCGGGCCGCGGCGGCGGGATCGAGATCGTGGTGGTCGACGACGTGGCGACCACCGGCGCCACGCTCGCCGAGGCGGTGCGGGCGCTTCGCCGGGCAGGGGTACCGGTGCTGGCGACCGCCGTCATCGCGGCGGTCGACGGCACCTCGGCGCGCCCACGTGTCCGATTGCCCACCACGCGGGTACCGGAAGGGTGAAACTAGATGGCCTACCGGTGAACGGGCGGGTCGTCCGACCACCCGCTCCCCGGTGGGCGGGCGCCGACATCCGTGACACCCAAGCCAGAGGAGAGGACGGAACCGGCAGGCAGGACCGATCGAGATCACAAAGCGGCCGCAGGCGCGCGCGTTTTACGAGATGGGGGACAGCCAGTACTGACGACTAGACCCGGTTCGTTCGGGCCCGTCCGGGTTCGAGCCAGCACCGGGGCGCCGGGCTCCCGTCCGGATGCGGGCTAGGCCGCCGCACCACGAACCGGACACCCGGCCGGCGAACTGGAGGTGGATCGCGTGGAGATCGTGGTCAAGGGCCGGCACACGGCGGTTCCAGAACGGTTCCGTACGCACGTCCAGAGCAAGCTCGCGAAGCTCGAGCGGTATGACGGCAAGGTCATCCGGGTCGACGTCGAGCTTTCCAGGGAACGCAACCCCCGCCTGGCGGATGTCCGCGAGCGGGTCGAGCTCACCCTCTACAGCCGCGGGCCGGTGATCCGGGCCGAGGCCGCGGCCGCGGACCCCTACTCCGCGCTGGACGGCGCGACCAACAAGCTCGCCGAACGGCTGCGCCGGGCGGCCGAGCGTCGTGTCGACCACCAGCACGGCAACCACGGCCAGGGGCACGGGCACGCCTACGTCGGGCCACCGATCGTGGACCGTGGCGGCCCGACCCCCGCGGCGCCGGAGCAGAACGGGCGCTCGGCGGCGCCCGCCCCGCCCGAGCAGGGCCTGGCAGCGGCGGACGGGCTGGCCCCTTCGGGCGGTGGTGGCGTGGCCACTCCGGCGGACGTCGCGGCCGCCCTGGGGCGCCGAGGCACGACCGGCGCCGGCCAGCGGCCCGCGGGTGCCTCGAACGGCGCGCGGGTCATCGACGAGCCGGACCTCGATGGCCTCGACCTCGACCGCTACGAGCAGCCGGACCGTTCACCCATGGTCGTGCGTACCAAGACGCACCGGGCAGCGCCGATGACGCTCGACGACGCGCTGTCGAACATGGAGCTCGTCGGCCATGACTTCTACCTCTTCCAGGACGTGGCGACCGGCCGGGCGAGCGTCGTGTACCGCCGGCACGGCTACGACTACGGCGTCATCCACCTGATCGACCCGGACGACCCGGCGACAGCCTCGGACGAGGAGCGCGAACGGGTGGGAACGGCGTCATAGGAGGTCTCAGGGAACACCCGCGGTGAGAGCCGGCCTGTCCGGCCCACCGCGCCGGCCCCCTGGGAGCCCGACCGGGCTCCCAGGGGGCCGGCCGCTGTCCGACTCCCGGCGGCCCTCCAGCTTCGGCCGCTCGATGTACCTCTGACCACGTATCACAGCGATCCCCGTGGGCCCCCGCGCCGGGCCCGAATGAGGCCGAACCTGGAAATTGGTGCCTTGTCCGATGTTGGCCGATCGGTGGGGAACGCGGATCGGTGGGGGAAAGGCTCACCGACGTGGGATCATCGGCGTCGGGTGGCGGGCGCCATGGGCCGATGAGAGAAGTTCGGCCCTGTCTGGCTGCCGGGCCGGTGCGTGGACGGGCGGTGTCCGCGCGTGGGTCTGGCCGCGCCGCCATCCGTATATCGGGGCAGCGGTCAAGGGAGGCCAGATGACGGTGGACGAGCAGCGCTCGCCCGAGACGCCGCGGGCGCCATCGGAGGAGAACCCGATCCGGGTGCTGATCGTCGACGATCACGCGCTGTTTCGGCGTGGGCTGGAGATGGTGCTCGCGCAGGAGGTGGATATCGAGGTCGTCGGCGAGGCCGCCGACGGCTCCGAGGCGGTGACGATGGCCAGCGAGATGGCTCCGGACATCGTTCTGATGGACGTGCGGATGCCGCGGCGGGGCGGCATCGACGCGACCAGCGCCATCAAGCAGGCGGTGCCCAGCGCGAAGATCGTCATGTTGACGATCAGCGACGAGGAGGCCGACCTGTACGACGCCATCAAGGCCGGCGCGATGGGCTACCTGCTCAAGGAGATCTCGATCGACGAGGTCGCGGCGGACATCCGTGCGGTCTACAACGGGCAGAGCCTGATCAGCCCGTCGATGGCGTCGAAGCTGCTCAGCGAGTTCGCCTCGATGATCAAGAACAAGGACGACCGGCCGCAGCTGCCCACCCCACGGCTGACCGACCGGGAGATGGAGGTGCTTCGGCTCGTCGCGAAGGGCATGAACAACCGCGACATCGCCAAGCAGCTCTTCATCAGCGAGAACACGGTCAAGAACCACATCCGGAACATCCTGGAGAAGCTCCAGCTGCACTCCCGGATGGAGGCCGTCGTCTACGCCGTCCGCGAGAAGCTCCTCGAGATCACCTAGGCGGGGCACCGCGCGGCACCAGCCCTATGGCAGCAGCAGGCCCGTCCAGTGCTCGGCGGTGCCGGCGTCGCGGGGGTGCGGGAGCGGCCGGGGGGTCGGGTCGATCGCGAACCCGGCCTTGACCGCCACCCGTCGCGAGCCCTCGTTGCCCGTCAGCGCCATCCATCGGATCCTGGCCAGGCCCAGTCCGCCGAAACCCCAGCGGCACAACGCTCGCACGGCGCCCGTGGTGACGCCGCGTCCGCGCGCGTCCGGCGCGCACCAGTAGCCGACCTCGGCGTCCCCGCCCGGCGCGACGCCCGGCAGCCCGTCCGCGTCGCGCATGTCGGCTAGACCGACCGAGGCGAGCAGGCCACCGGTGGTCGCGTCGACGACCGCGAGGTGCGCGCCCGTGCCGGTGCGCCACCCGACCTGGGTGATCGCCGCGACGAACCCGACCGCGTCCTCGCGCCGGTAGGGCACCGGCACCCTCGTCCAGCGCTGGATCTCCGGGTCCTGGCAGACGGCGAACACGGCGTCCGCGTCGTCCGGCCGCCAGGGGCGCAGGTGCAGCGCGCCGGCGGTGATCTCTACCGGCTCCAGGACGGACATGGAGTGTTCCTCCGGAATTAGGGGGACGGGCGCGGACCGGCCGGTGCGTACCGTCGCCGCCCCGCGCCTCACACGATTGCAGGGTCCTGCGCGCAGGGCTTCCGGTTTTCCGCCCGTCGATCATGCGGCCGTTTGCCCGGCCGGTGAGGGACCGACACCCAACACATCTCGCGGAGTCGGCGCCAGGGAGTGTCGTGGGTTCCGATCGAGGGCCGTTGAAGGGCTAGCATCGTGGTGTCGGCCCGCCCGTCGACATGCCAGCCCGAGGAGTCTCGCCCGTGGTACTAGACAAGATCCTGCGCGCCGGCGAAGGACGGATTCTGCGCAAGCTCCATGCCATCGCCGAGCAGGTGAACCTCATCGAGGACGACTTCGTCGGCCTCTCGGACGCCGAGCTGCGCGGCATGACCGACGAGTTCCGCCAGCGCCTCGCGGACGATGAGGAGACGCTCGACTCGCTGCTGCCGGAGGCGTTCGCCACGGTGCGCGAGGCGGCCCGGCGCACCCTCGGCCAACGCCACTTCGACGTGCAGATCATGGGCGGGGCGGCACTGCACCTCGGCAACATCTCCGAGATGAAGACCGGTGAGGGAAAGACGCTGGTCTCCACGCTGCCGGCGTATCTGAACGCGCTCGCGGGCAAGGGCGTGCACGTGATCACGGTGAACGACTACCTGGCCCAGCGCGACGCCGAGAACATGGGCCGCGTCCACCGCTTCCTCGGCCTTTCGATCGGCGTGATCCACCCGCAGATGCCGCCCTCGGCGCGGCGCGAGCAGTACGCCTGCGACGTCACCTACGGCACCAACAACGAGTTCGGCTTCGACTACCTGCGCGACAACATGGCGTGGAGCGGCGAGGAGCTGGTCCAGCGCGGCCACAACTTCGCCATCATCGACGAGGCCGACTCGATCCTCATCGACGAGGCGCGTACCCCGCTCATCATCAGCGGCCCGGCCGACCAGCCGACCCGTTGGTATACGGAGTTCGCGCGGATCGCCCCGCTGCTCATCCGTGACGTCGACTACGAGGTCGAAGAGGGCAAGCGGACCGTCGCCATCACGGAGTCCGGGGTCGAGAAGGTCGAGGACCAGCTCGGCATCGAGAACCTCTACGAGTCGGTGAACACCCCGCTGGTCGGCTACCTGAACAACTCGCTGAAGGCCAAGGAGCTCTACAAGCTGGACAAGGACTACATCGTCACCGACGGTGAGGTCCTGATCGTCGACGAGTTCACCGGCCGTATCCTGCACGGCCGGCGCTACAGCGAGGGCATGCACCAGGCGATCGAGGCCAAAGAGAAGGTCGAGATCAAGCAGGAGAACCAGACCCTCGCGACGATCACCCTGCAGAACTACTTCCGGCTGTACGACAAGCTGTCCGGGATGACCGGTACGGCCATGACCGAGGCCGCCGAGTTCCACCAGACCTACAAGCTGGGTGTGGTGCCGATCCCGACGAACAAGCCGATGATCCGGGCCGACCAGCCCGACGTCGTCTACAAGACCGAGGTCGCGAAGTTCTCCGCGGTCGTCGACGACATCGTGGCCAGGCACAAGAAGGGCCAGCCGGTCCTCGTCGGCACGACCAGCGTCGAGAAGTCCGAGTACCTGTCCAAGCAGCTCACCAAAGAGGGCGTCAAGCACGAGGTACTCAACGCCAAGCACCACGAGCGCGAGGCGATGATCATCGCGGAGGCCGGGCGGCGCGGCGCCGTCACGGTGGCGACGAACATGGCCGGCCGCGGTACGGACATCATGCTCGGCGGCAACCCCGAGTTCATCGCCCAGGGGGAGCTGCGTTCCCGCGGGCTGTCCCCGCTCGAGACGCCCGAGGACTACGAGGCCGCCTGGCCGGAGGCCCTGGAGAAGGCCAGGTCGTCGGTCGCCACCGAGCACGACGAGGTCCGCGAGCTCGGCGGGCTGTATGTGCTCGGCACTGAGCGGCACGAGTCCCGCCGGATCGACAACCAGCTGCGCGGCCGCGCCGGCCGCCAGGGCGACAGCGGCGAGTCCCGGTTCTACCTCTCGCTCGGCGACGACCTGATGCGGCTGTTCAACGCGTCCACGGTCGAGGGGATCATGGACCGGCTGCAGATCCCCGAGGACGTGCCGATCGAGTCGAAGATCGTCACTCGCGCGATCCGGTCGGCCCAGACCCAGGTCGAGGGCCAGAACTTCGAGATCCGCAAGAACGTCCTGAAGTACGACGAGGTCATGAACAAGCAGCGCACCGTCATCTACGAGGAGCGCCGCAAGGTTCTCGAGGGCGCCGACCTGCACGAGCAGGTCCGCCACTTCGTCGACGACACGATCGCCGGTTACGTGCAGGGCGCCACCGCCGAGGGCTTCGCGGAGGAGTGGGACCTCGACACGCTGTGGACCGGTCTCGGCCAGCTCTACCCGGTCGGGGTGGAGGCACCGTCGCCTGACGACCGCGACGGCCTGAGCACGGACATGCTCGTCGAGGACATCCAGACCGACGCGCAGGACGCGTACGACCGGCGGGAGACCGAGCTCGGCACGGGCCCCGACGGCGAACCCGTGATGCGTGAGCTCGAACGGCGGGTCGTGCTCGCCGTGCTGGACAAGAAGTGGCGCGAGCACCTCTACGAGATGGACTACCTGCAGGAGGGCATCGGCCTGCGGGCGATGGGGCAGCGTGACCCGCTGGTGGAGTACCAGCGCGAGGGCTACTCGATGTTCCAGACCATGATGGAAGGGATCAAGGAGGAGTCCGTCCGGCTGCTGTTCAACGTCGAGGTCCAGGTGACGGGTCGCGACGAGGAACAGGGCGGTCAGCCGGCGGCGGGGGCAGCTCCCACGCTGGGCGCGCCGAAGCCGTTGGCCGCGGTGAACCCGCCGGCCGCGGAGCGCGACGTGCCGCCGGCCGCGCAGACCGCTCCGCTGGCACGGGGCGGCGCGCGCACCAACCGGCGGGCGCAGGGGGCTGGCCAGGCCCCGGCCCGCCAGGCCGCACCCGCGCCTACCCCGCCGGTACCCACGGCGCCCACGCCGCCGCCGGTGTTCGTCAAGGGCCTGGAGCCTCGCCGGCCAAGCACGGGCCTGCAGTACTCGGCACCGTCGGTCGACGGCGGCCCGGAGCCGGTGACGGCGTACGGGCGCGACGGAGCCGGCGGGGGTGCGGCGGCCGGCGGCCTGGGCGGCGAGCCGAAGGGCACCGCCCGCAACGCGCCGTGCCCGTGCGGGTCCGGCCGCAAGTACAAGCGCTGCCACGGCGACCCCGCCCGCCGGGGTTAGGCCCATTGTCAGGTAGTTAGCGGGATCAATGGGCCGTCAAGAGCCCTAAATTGGGAATTCCCTCGTAACCTGACACCTGACACCTGACACCTGACGGCTGACACCGAACTACGTCCGCCGCATTGCGGCGGACGTGCCGGCGTCGTCACGTTTCGCGCGGTATGGTCAGGCGGGCCGGATGATCCGGCGTTCGACGGTTCGTGGGAGACGTCGGTGCAGCGGGGGCCGCGTATGCGGAAACGAAACATGTCCGCATACGCGTGGGCGGGACCGCCATGGTGACGCCGACCGACGGCGAGTCTCTCCCGCGGTGGCGAACCCCCGCGCCGTCGGCACCGCTGGCGTCGCCGGTGTCGCGGGCACCCGGCTGGCTCAAGCCGCTTGCCGAGCACGATCCGGTTCAGGTAGGTGAGTACCGGGTCGAGGGAGTGCTCGGCCGGGGTGGGATGGGAAGCGTCTACCTTGCCCGCGCCCCATCGGGGCCAGCGGTCGCGATCAAAGTTGTCCGCCCAGACCTGGCCGCCGATCCTCAGTTCGTACGGCTCTTCCAGCGTGAAGCGCAACTCGCCCGCGGCGTCGCCCGATTCTGTACGGCGGACGTGATTGATGTCGGCACCGCCGACGGTGTTCCCTACATGGTCACCGAGTTCATCAACGGTCCCACGCTGGCGGAGGAAGTTCAGCTTAACGGGCCATTCGAGCTCCCACGGCTGGAGCGCCTGGCCATTGCGGTCGCCACCGCGTTGACCGCGATCCACGCGGCGGGGACCATCCACCGCGACCTGAAACCCTCCAACGTGCTGCTGTCCGCCGACGGCCCGCTCGTCATCGACTTCGGTATCGCCGTCGCGCTGGACGGCACCGCGGTTCCCGGCGAGCACGACGCGGGGACCCCCGGATACATGGCGCCGGAACAGGCCCGGGGGGAACGCGTAGGCCCCGCCGCGGACATCTTCGCCTGGGGCGGTGTCGTCGCCTTCGCCGCCTCGGGGCACCCGCCCTTTGGCATCGGACCGATCCATGCCCTGCTCTACCGCGTCGTCCACGAGAAGCCCGACCTGTCGGGCGTACCCGAGTCCCTACGGGCCCTCGTCACCGACGCGATGAACCCCGACCCGGACCGCCGCCCGACCGCCACCCAGCTCTACAACCTGCTCGTGCCCAACGCCTCGCCGGCCGCCGACGCGGCTCCGCCGGCGCCGTCCGAATCGGCGCTCGCGCTCTTGGGCCGGTCGGGTGGCGGCTCTGTCCAGCCGCTGGGGAGCGGCGGCCAACCCGCTCGCGCCGCCGGCCGTCGCGGCGCCGATCAGAACGCCGAACCGGCGGCCTCGCCAGCGCCCTCGCCGCCGGTCTCGCTGGTACCGGAAGCGCCACCGTGGCGGCAACCGGTTGACGTACCCGGCGACGGGCAGTTCGCGGCGTCCACAGTTACCCGGCTGGGCGGGGCACCCGACCGACGCGAGGCGACGGGGCGGCGACCGCGGCTGGGAACCCTCACCCGGCCGTGGTGGGTGGTGACCGGCGCCGTCGTGCTCGTGGCGGTCATGGCGGCCGTCATCCTGCTTCTGACGTCAACGGGTGACGACCCAGCGGGGCCGGACGGCGCGACGCCATCCGCGTCCCAGCCAGCCGGATCCACGTCACAGCCGACGACCCCCGGAACCCAGAGCACGCGGCCTTCTCCAAGCCAGCCGCCGGAGAAGGCCTGGGAGACGGTGCTCGCCGGTCTGGACGCGGCCAGGGGCCGCGCGTTCGAGCAGGTCGACGAGTCCGCGCTGGGGGACGTCTACGAGGCCGGCAGCGCGGTCTACGCCGCCGATCTTGCCCTGCTGCGGCAGGTCGCCCGTCAGGGCGGGCATGTCTCCGGGCTGTCGCTGCGTGTCCGGGACCTGCAGATCCGGGAACAGACCCAGGACCGGGTGGTGCTACGGGTCACCGAGCAGCTGGGCGCCTACGAGATCCTGGACGCGAGCGGCAAGGTGGTCCTGCGTAAGGAGCAGGGCGCCCCCGAGCGCAATGACGTCACGCTGGTCCGGACCGCGGCCGGCTGGCGCATCTCCGCTCGGCTTCCCGCCTCCTGACGTGGCCGTTGACGCCACGATCTACCTGGCCGGGCTTTTGTGGCCTCCAGCCCACCTCGGGTGGCGGCCCACCCTGGGCGTCAGCCGATCTGGAGGTTGGTCACCTGCCAGCGCCCGCCCGTCGACTCCATGCGCAGCGCGAGGGCGGCCACCCGGTCGCCACGGTTGACCACCGCGACGACCTCGGCGACGCCTGGCCGCGGCTCGCCGATCCGGATGCTGCGGACCGAGCCGCGGCCCGGGTACTGGCCACCGGCCTTCTCCAGCGCGGCCTGTAGCCGCGGGGTGGCCCAGCCGGCCAGGTGCGAGACCGGCCGCACGCCGGCGAGCACCTCCACGACGGCCCGGACGAAGATCGTCGCGGCCGGGCCCGGGTTCTCCCGGAAACGGCTGTCCCGGGCCTGCGCGGGTATCCGGAGTGGCGCCCGGCGCGCCGTCGGGTGCGCCGCCAGGTTCGACCGTCCGGAGGCGGTGCGCAGCGAGACGTCGTCCGTCGTCCGGGAGAGTTCGTGGGAGACCGTGACGGCCGGGGACGGTGTTGGCGGCGGAAGCCGAACGTCGCCAGGGCCACGATGGGCGACGGCGCCGTGCCGCGCGCTCCGGCCGTGGGACGAGCCGGCGGTGCCGGGGCCGCGTCGCCCGCCGGTCTGCAGAGCGCGTCGGCCGACGCGGGTCCGGGGCATCTCGTCGTCGCCGGTGCGCCGAACCTGGTCCTCACCGGCGCCGCCCGGCCTGTCGTCGCCGGTATGCCGCACCGCGTCGTCGGCGCCTCGGGTCTTGTCGCCCCGCACGGCTCGGGTCTCGTCGTCGTGCGCGCCGGAGGTCTTGTGATCGTCGGCGCTTCGCGCCTCATCGTCGTCGGCGTTTCGCGCCTCATCGTCATAGGGCGGCTCGGTCACGAACGCTCGGAGCCCGCGCAACGGGGCGGCCGGGCGCGACTCGGGCGGGTCAGGCCGCCCCGCGCGAGCGTTGGGAAGAGTCATCTGGCGTGCCTCCTTGGCCGGGCCGTATGGGCGGGGTCAGGGCCCGTCGGGCGGCCGGAGCCGCTGCCCCGGAAGGATCAGGCCGGGGTCAGGGCCGATCGCGTCCTGGTTGGCTGCCCACCACCGTGGCCATTCGGCCGCGATCTGGGCATCGGTGGCGCTGGGGCCGAGGTGGCGCGCGGCGATCGTCCACAGCGAGTCGCCCCGGTGGACAACCACCTCCGCCGACGAGCCGCTCCCGGGTGGCTCGCCGATCCCACGTGGCGCTGAGCCGCCCAGCGGATCGAGGCCCGGCGAGGGGGAGGGAATCGTCGGCGCCGTCAGGTCAGGAAAGCCCCCGGCCGGCATTCCGGCCGGGCGGACGGTGGACGGGGGTGGGGCGGTCGTGGGCATCGTCGGCGTCCAGGGCGTCGGGCTCATGGACGGCGTTGGTGTGGCCGCGGGCGTCCACGTCGGGTCGACCGGCTGGGACGGCGGGGCCGGGAGCGCCGTCGGCGAGGGCGAGGCCGCCGTCGGGCTGGGGGAGGACGACGGGGCGCCGGGGGCAGGGGCGCCCGTCTGAGGAGTGGCTGAGGGCGGGACGCCTTGGTCCCTGGGGGTGAGCACGACGATCGGGGTGCCCGCGGGCAGCCCGGGCTGTGGCCCCCCTGGGGAGGCGGACGCCGGGGCGGTGGGCGACCCGGACGGCTGGCCGGAGGCGTCGGGAGCACTCGGAGTGAGCGGGATTGCCGGTCCGGTCGTCGGGGCCGACGGGGCCGGCGTCGCGGTGACCGGTGCCAGGACCGGCGGGGTGACCGGAGCCGCTGGTGGGGTGGTGGCCGGTGCCGGAACCGCCGGCGGTGGCGTGGCCGGTGTCGTGGTGGCCGGAGCCGGAGCCGGAGCCGGTGGCGGTGCGGCGGGTGCGGTGGTGGCCGGCGCCGGCGCCGGAGCCGGGGGCTGGGTCGTCGGGGGGCGGGTCGCGGGCGCGGGTGGGTTGCGGGTGGGTGCGGCCGGTGCCCTGCTCGCGGCCGGCGGCGGCGCTGGCGCTGGCGCCGGACCTCCCCGGGTAGGCGAGCTCGTGCCCGGCCCCGAGCTGACGACCGGGGCCGAGAGATCTGGGGACCTCGGGTTGACGACCGGAGCCGACAGATCTGGGAAGGAGCCCGGGGCCCCGCTCTGCGCCGGCGCCGGGACGACGGGCGCGGAGACGTCGGGAAACGCGTGGGTCTGGGCGGCCGTCGGCGAGTCGCGGGGCACGCTCGCGGACGCGGGCGTCGCGGCGATCAGCCCACCCGCACTGCTCGCGACGATCGTCAGGCCGAGGCTGACCTCGAGCAGCCGGTGCAGCGCGCGCGGCAGCATCCAGCGTGACAGCCGTCCGGCGCCACGCCCGGCCGCCCCGGGCAGCGCCGCGAGCGACCCGATGACGACGCCCAGGCACAGCCACAGCAGGCAGGCCCACGCGGCCGCCGCCACCGCCGTGACCAGCGCCTGCTCGGGCGCGTCCGAGAACCAGCGCGGAACGTCGCCGACGCCCGTCGGCAGGTCCGCGAGCCCGGGGCCGGCGACGAGCAGGATCGCGGCGACGCCACCCGCCAACGCGATCGGGAGGACGGCCCGAAACACGCGCCGGATCGATCTCATCGCGCCTCGCTTCGCGCCGTGGGCCGTCGCGTGGCCGCCCTGTGGGCAGCGAACACGCTGGGCCCGCCCCGGATGGTTCGGGGGGTCATCCCCCCGAACGGGCACTCGCCTGTCAGCCCGCCGCCTCCGGCGCCACCCAGGGCGGGACCGTCTCCACGGCGGCGGGTCACCGGGAGACCACCCGAGGTGGCGGACAAGCTGCTTCGCCGAAGCCAGTTCCGTCGGGTCCGCTTGTGGTGGGCCCCGTTCGGTACGACCCCTTTCTGCTCGGCAGCGAAGCCATGGAGTACTTCGTTTGCTTCTGTTTGCTTGTGTAGCCCTCTGGCGGCAAAGTGTCAATCCTGGTTGTCTGGCCGGGTACGGGCTGACGGCGCTCGGCCCGCCCGGGCTTGCCTGGCGGCCGGCGGGTGTGCCCGGCGGTCTGGTGCCGGCTGCCTGGGCGGACCCGATCGGTCCGTATTGTCGGGACGGCCAAAGGGGGTGCCAGGTTGCGTTGGGAGGCGTTGTTCGCGGATCTTGAGGCGCAGTGGGACGCGGCCGAGGCCGCCGAGCTTGCCGCCGAGGTCGCGGACCGTAGTCGCCTGGAGATCGGTTACCTGAGGCTCGTCGACCGGCTACGCCCGGCCGTCGGGCACCGGATGCGCTTCGACATCCTCGGCCAGCCCGGTCCGGAACGAGGCGTGATCACCGGTCGGCTGCTCGCGCTGGGGGCGGACTGGCTGCTCGCCGAGGATGCCGGCGGGGGCGAGGCCCTGATCCCGGTGCGGTCCCTGCTCGCGGTGCGCGGGCTGCGTGGCGAGGCGGCGCACCCGGGGCACGAGGGCCGGGTGGGCGCCCGCCTCGACCTGCGGCATGCGTTGCGCGGCGTCGCCAGGGACCGGTCCGGCTGCCTGGTCATGCTGGCCGACGGACGGACGGTCAGCGGAACGATCGACCGGGTGGGCGCCGACTTCGTCGACCTCGCCGAGCATGCCCCGGGCGAGTTTCGCCGGCCGCGCGCCGTCGAGGGCTGCACCGTTCCGCTGGCCGCGATCGTCCTGCTGCGCCGGACCTGAGTCCTGCTCCGCGGGACCTGACCGCCGGGCGCTCCGCCGTCGCCGACCAGGCGCCCGCGGCGGTCAGTCGTCTGGCAGTGATTCGTGGCGGGTCAGCGGGTTGGCGAGCACGAATGCCCGGGTCTGCTCATAGGCGCGCTGGATGTAGGCCTCCAGCTCGCTGCGTTCCACCCGCCACTGGCCGCGCCCGCCGATCTTGATGGCGGGCAGCTCGCCGCTGCGGACCAACGCGTAGGTCTGTGACGCCGAGATGTTGAGGATCTCCGCAACGTCGGTGAGCTGCAGGAACCGTTCGTTCATCGAGCTGACCTCTATCCCCTCCGCCGCCCGTCCGACATCCGTTCGGCCGACCGCCCGCACGGCCCCCGTCGCGACCGCGTGTGCCCCTCGGCTCCATCCCAGCGACCAGCGTGCCCCGCCCCGGGTGTCGCCACCGCCCGGCCGCCCGCTGCCGGGAAGGCGCGCGGGCGGACAGGTGCGGCTGGCCGCCCCTGGAGCGGCTCAGAGGCTCTGTGGGCTCAGGGGCTCTGCAGGCTTAAGGGCTCTGAGCGCTTAAGGGCTCCGTGGAGGCCGACCGGTGTCTACGACGTGTGTACCAGGTTTTCTCGCCGGGATGCGCTCGGATGCCTTCGGTTGTGGATAACTGCCCTCGATCGCGCCCGGTCAGACCGCTAAGACCTCGGGCCGGCGACATTCCGGCCCCGTCCGTACGCGTCGGGTGACCGATTCGCGGATACCGCGCGCCAAGTCCAAGAACGCCGCGGGAACTGCTGCTCCGAGGACATCTCGTGGGCCTTCTGGAGCGTCCAACTCGGTGTCCAGTGGGAGATCCCCACAGGTGCCACGATGTGGTCCATCGGCGCGTACGCTGTGCAACGCCGCATATCCGTGCGCGTCGCCCGTCAAGCGCACGGCGCGACGGTCCGACCACGACCGGCGGTCGCTCGCCGGTCGGGCACGAGTCCCGTCGTGGGAACCGCCGCCACTCCGGGGCACCCGCCCGCGGGTGATCGAGCACGATGAGGAGACCACGGTGACCGACCTGGCGCCCGCCCTCGGCCCTGGGTCCCCGCCGGATGGACGTCGCCCATCCGGCAGGCGGGCGGACCCGATCACCCCGCCGTCACCGCCGGCCCGCCGGATCGGCCGCCGCGGCTGGCGCGACACCCGGTTGTTGTTCGGCGTGCTGCTCGTGCTGGTGTCCGTGGTGATCGGCGCCCGGCTGTTCGCGACGGCGGACCAGACGGCCTCCTGGGTGGCCGCCAGGGCCGATCTGCCCGCCGGTCACGTCGTCACCGCGGCGGATCTCGTCACGGTGCGCGCCCAGCTCGACGACGCCACGGCCGCCCGCTACTACCCGGGGCGACGGTCGAAGGAGGTCGTCGGCGGCACGCTCGCCCGCCCGGTAGGCAAGGGCGAGCTCCTCAGCGGAGGAGACTTCGCCGCCGCCGACGCCGCGGCGACCCGGATCGTGCCCGTGGTGGTCAAGGCCGGCAGGGTTCCCACCCTGGTTCCCGGTGACCACGTCGACGTGTACGTCTACCAGCCGGCCGGTGCCGTCGACGCGACGGTCACCTCCGGCGGGGCCGCCACCCCGGACGGGCAGGGACAGTCGGACGGCGTGGGCACCCCCGCGGCCGGCGGGGCCGGCGCCGAGGTGATGGTCCTGCACGACGTCGAGTTCCTCGGCGAGCTGCGGATCGCGACAGGCGACCGGTCGCTGACGCTGCGAGTGCCCGTGGACGCGGCGATCCGGGCGGTCGCCGCGTCGCAGAGCGAGCGCGTCGACATCGTGAAGCTGGAACGTGACGGTCGTGGTCAGGTGGGCGAGACCGGGCCGACGGCGGCGCCGGGGTACGGCCGGTGAGCCTGCCGATCCTGACCGCGGTCACGGACTCGGTCGTCGAGGCCGGACTGGTCTCCGCCTTCGACCGCAATGACCTCGGCGTCACCGTCGTCCGTCGCTGTGTCGACCTTCCGGACCTGCTCGCCGCCGCGACGACGGGCGCGGCGCGGGCCGCGTTGCTCTCGGCCGACCTGCGTCGCCTCGACCGGGAGGCACTCGCCCGGCTCGCGCAGGCGAACGTGGCCGTCGTCGGCCTGATCGCGCCCGGCGACGAGGCGGGTGACCGGCGGCTGCGCCAGCTCGGCGTCGTCGCCGTGATCACGGCCGACGCGACCGCCCACACGGTGGCCGCCGCCGTCGTGGAGGCCACCAAGGCGCTGACCACCCGCCCGGCCATCGGCCCGGTGTCGATCAGCCACGGTTTCAGCGAGCCGGTCGTCGGCTACGGCGCCATGCTGCCGCCCGTCCTCGACGAGACGAACGACCTCGACGACGAGCGTGCCCACGCGCCGGTGGGCCAGGGGCGGGTCGTCGCCGTCTGGGGCCCGACCGGCGCCCCCGGGCGCACGACGATCGCGCTGAGCCTCGCCGCCGAGCTCGCGGACCTCGGCGCGTCCACGCTGCTCATCGACGCGGACTCCTACGGTGGGTCCATCGGCCAGCTCGTCGGCCTGCTCGAGGAGGCGCCCGGCCTCGCCGCCGCCGCGCGGGCGGCCAACCAAGGCACGCTCGACGTGCCTCGGCTCGCCGTGCTGTGCCGCGACCTCGGCGGCGGCCTGCGGGTGCTGCCCGGCATCGCCAGGCCGTCGCGCTGGCCGGAGCTGCGGCCGTCCGCGCTGGAGAACGTGCTGGACCTTTCCCGGCGGCTCGCTCAGTTCGTCATCGTCGACTGCGGCTTCTGCCTCGAGGCCGACGAGGAGCTGAGCTTCGACACGTCGGCCCCGCGGCGCAACGGAGCCACGCTCACGGTGCTGGCGGACGCCGACACTGTGGTGGCGGTGACCTCCGCCGAGCCCGTCGCCCTGGTCCGGTTCGTCCGAGGGCTCTCGGACCTGCGCGAGCTGGTCCCCGGCGTGGAGCCGCTGGTCGTCGTCAACCGGCTGCGCGCCTCCGTGGCCGGCGGCGACCCGCGCCGCGAGATCGCCAGGGCGCTCAACCGGCACACCGGCACCGAGCCGATGGCGCTGGTCCCGTACGACCTGGCGTCGTTCGACGCGGCCCAGGCCGCCGGTCAGCTGTTGCGCGACATCGCCCCCGCGTCGCCCGCGCGAGCGGCGATCCGCGACCTCGCGACCCGCCTGACCGGCCGCACGCCCCGCGGCCAGCGCCAGCGCCGCCGCCTGCCGGCCCGCCGCTGAACGGCCGCCGGGGACCCCTCCCCGGCGGCCCGGTCAGCCGGCGAGACCGGGCTCCTCGCGGACCGTGAGCTCGGGCTCGTCCCGGAGGGTCGGGCGCCGCACCGGCCCGGTGCGGCGGGTGGGCGTCGCCGCGAGGCGCGCGGTGCTGGTGACCGTGGGCGCCACCGTCGGCACGGTGGGTCTCCTCGGCGTGGTCGGCCTCGTCGGCCTCGTCGGCTGGACCGTCACCGCGGCCGCGCGTTCCGGCACCGCCGCCGGCTCGGCCGCGCCGGCGGCCCGTTCGGCGAACGCGGCGGCACAGGTGCGCAGCGCGGTCTCGAACACCTCGGCGCGCCGGGTGATGTCCATGACGTTGCCGCCCATCACCTCGAGGTCCTCCCGGCCGGGGGCCAGCGCGCACACGCTCGTCCCGGTCGCCTCCGCCAGCGCGATCTCCCTGGCGAGCCGCCGGGTGGCGGCCCGGCGTAGCTGGCGCTCGGCGATGGCGACAGGGTGCCGCGGCCGGTCGCCGTCGAAGGCGCAGGCCGGCGCCAGCACCAGGATCTCGTCGAGCCCCGCGTCCACGCACAGGTCCAGCGACGTCGGCGAGCGGGTTCCGCCGTCGACGAACCGCCGGCCGCCGATCGTGACGGGGGCGTACCAGCCGGGGATGGCGCACGAGGCCATCACGGCCTGGGAAGCCATGGCCTTGGGGGCACCGCTCGCGCCGAACAGCACGCGTGCGCCGGTGTCGAAGTCCATCGCGACGACCCGAAGCGGGCGTGGCCAGGTGGTGGCACTCGCCGAGTGCCGCGCGGCGGCGCCCGCGATCAGGTCGCCGACGGCGGCGATCGTGCCACGGCCCTGTGGCAGCAGTGCGGCCAGCGCCACCATCGGCGTCGTCCGGCGGGGGTGCAGCACCGCGCTGGTCAGCAGGCGCGGCGAACCCATCCGCATTCTGGGCGGCGGCGGCAATGACGCCCCGAGGTCCCGGTAGTCCAGGATGGGCGCGCCCGGTCCGTACAGTCCTCGCTCGGAGTCAGCCATCGTGTCGACGTCGACACCCAGGCCGAGCAGCGTCGCGACCACCGAACCGGCCGACGTGCCCACGATCAGGTCGAAGGACCGGGCATCGTCGCCGGTCTGGGCCTGGTACGCCCGTAGAGCGCCGATTATCCAGGCAGAGCCGAGTATTCCACCGGCCCCGAGGACCAGCCCTCGGCGCGGAGCCTGTTTGCGTGGCATCGCCACCACCTCCCAGCGCGGCGACCGAAGCCCGCGCGACCGGCCTCGCGTCCGCCGCCGATGGCCTGGGCTGCTGGCGGGGTGTGCGTGGCGCGGCATCTCCGCGTCGATCTGCGGCGGCTCGCGACGGCTCCGATCGACGAAGATCGGGTCGTGCGGGTCGCGCGGGCCACGGCCACGTCCGCGTGGGCCGTTCACACGGGGTGTTCTCGAGCCGGCCACCCGCCGGGTGGCACCTTCCGGGGTCGGCTGAGGTCACCGAGGTTCCGGTCCACGGTCCGCATTGACCGCTCGTACCGCTCGGTATGTGTGTTCCTGGCCGGGCGTGCGGCGCCGACGGCGAGGGCGCCGTGGCGCCTTCGCCTCACTCGGGCTCGTCGGGCTCCGGGAAGGTGGTTTCCAGAACTCCCCAGGAACGCAGCCGGTCGGCGAACTCCTGCGGAGTGGTGTCGTGCAGCAGGGCGAGTGCGCGCAGGTCGCCGTCTCGGATGGACAGGACGTGGCCGGCGTAGTCGTCGCGCTGCCGCTGGATCTGCGCGACCCACCTGCGCACCAGGGCGGAGGTGTCTGTCGGGGCCGCGGCCAGTTTCTCGAGGTTGAGCACGGTCCTGGGCCGCCGCTCGCGCGGAGGCAGCTGATCCTCGTTCGGCAGCAGCGCCGAGACCGGTACCCCGTAGAAACCGGCCAGCTCTGAGAGCTGATGCACGCTGATCATCCGGTCGCCGCGCTCGTAGGAGCCGACCGCCGCGGTCTTCCACCGACCGCGTGACTTCTGCTCCACGCCTTGCAGCGAGAGGCCTTGCTGAATACGGATCGCCCTCAGGCGAGAACCAACGGCCTTCGCGTACTCCCGGCTCACCCGACTCACCCCCAGCCTCGAACGAGCATCCGAACCCTCCGTAACGTCGCCATGACCCCTCTTGATCGTCAGGCCTACCGTCGGCATCGTGCGGGATCACCAGACGCGGCAGCGGTAGTAACGCTGCCGAAAGAGTCCGTTTACCATCTTACCTAGATCGAAAATACTCTAGGTATCGATCTTGCGCTTAATATCGGACAAAACGCCATCAAAGGTGACACTGCTGACTACCCGTTGCCATCGGCGTGCCCCCCCTTTGGCGAGTGGTGGGCTCCCCTCGTTGTTTGCGAGCGGGTCGAGGGGAAACCCCGCTGGGCTGGCGGTGGCGAATGCCTCCGTCACTGCTCGTGTCGATGCCCGCGAATCGCTCCGCGTAACCCCCCGTCACGCGCTGCTATCGACCCCCGTTCACGGGTTCGCGACGGAAGGGGCAGACTGACGGCGTGCGTGTCTACCTGCCGTCAACGCCGACGGCTGCGCGAGCAGTGATCGACGAACGTGCCGTGCCCGCCGGACTGGGATTCGCGGTCACCCCGGCTGTCCGGGAGTGGTACGCCTGGTCGGACACGGAGGAGATGGAGTACGCGGCGCTGCTCGCCGCCGCGCGGGCCTGCCTCCGCCTGCTCGACGCCGACGCCGATGCGCCCAGACGCCGGGTGGTGTTCGCCGTCGACGTCGACGACGCGGGTGTCCGGGTCAGGGATGACCTCGACCGGGGTGTCGTCGAGGTCACCGCGGCCGTGCCGCTGGCCAGGGTCCGCGCGGTGCACGCGGACGCCGCCGACGCCGAGCCCGCCGTGGCCGCCGCGGCCGACTCGGTCATGGCGGCCGATCTGGGCAGCGAGGACGCCGCGTTCATCGTCGACGGCGCGGACGGCCACGAGCTCCTCTGGTACGCCACCCAGGAGATCGCAGACCTGTTCTGACGGCGCGCGGCTCGGGTCGTCCCTGTTCGTCGGACGCTCCGCCGGCCCGCCCGGCCCGCCCGGCCCGCCCGGCCCGGCCCGGCGTGGCCCTTGCCGCCGGCCCGGGCCTTGCCGTGGGCGCGGGTTGTCGCCAGGATCGGCTCGTCCTCGCCGCCGACCCCGCTCCCGCCCTCCGGCCCGCGAGGTGATTGGGGCGGTGTGTCCGGGCTGTGTCGCTCGGCGGGTCGCTGTCTGGTCTGGCGTGGCTGGCGCGCTATTGTCCCGTGCCAGACGAGCACGTATCGGACAACGCAACGCGGGGCCGGAGTCGGTCGTCGTGGCGCGTTGCCCGACCAGAGGTTTTTCTCAACAAGCGATCATCGCCTCGCCCGCACGTGGGCCGAGGCTGGTGGTCGGTGGTCCGTGGCTCCAGATTCACCGGCCCGTGACGATCTTGTGCTGATGGTCGCTCACTCCGGTCACTCATCGATCGATGTCCGTGTTCGACCGCCCTCGCCCGGGATCCGGGCGAGGGAGGGAGGCTGGTTCCCGTGCTCTACCTCGCCGAGCAGATCCTGGCGTTCATGCTGGTGGCGCTGGTTCTCGGTGCCGCGCTGGCATGGGTCTTCCTGATCGGGCCGATCCGGCGGCAGCGGCCGGCGCTCGCCGGCATGGGTGCCGCCGCGGCGATGCCCGCCTCCGGCCGGCCGCGTGGCCCGGCGGTGCTGGCCGCGACCACCAACGTGTCGGTTCTTGGCGGAACCGGACGCGGACGGGCGGCGGGCCCGGAGGCGGACCGGGCCATCCACGAGCCCGTGCGGGACCTGACCGCCGAGAGCGACACCACCCAAGCCGAGATCGCGGAAGCTGAGATCATGGAAACCGAGATCACGGAAGACGGGATCGCGCAGGGCGACACCGCCCGGGCCGGGATCACGGAGGACGAGATCGCCCGGACCGGGATCGCGCAGGCCGGGACCGCGGAAGACGAGATCACGCAGGTCCAGACGGCCGAGGCCGAGGTGGCCGAGGTGGCCGAGGGTGACACCGCCCAGGACGCCGCCATCGGCGATGCCGGGACGGACGCCGAGTTCGCGGCGCTCGACCAGGACAGGATCGCGGCCCTGACCGAACGGCTGCGCCGGCAGGAGGAACGCAGCTCGGTCGAGAACGCGGATCTCGCGTCCCGCCTGGCGGCGGCGGAGCTGTGGGCCACCGCCTCGGAGAGCCGGGTGAGCGCGGCCGAGCGGCGGGCGGCGAACGCGGCCGAGCAGGTCAACGCGACGCAGGCACGGATCGCCCAGATCGAGGCGGAGCTGCGCCGCGAGGGCGACGGGCGGGATGGCCAGGCCGCCCACCTGCGGACCGCGCTCGCCGAGGCGGAGACCCGGGCGGCCAGCTTCTCCGCGCGGCTCGCGACCGTGCGGACCGAGGCCGAGGAGGCCGCCCACCAGACCGCCGCGCTGACCGAGCGGCTGGAGGTCCGCCAGGCGGAGTGGGCCGCCGAACGCGCCGGGCTGCTCCGCAGGATCGCCGAGGTCGAGGCGCTCGCCGCCACCTGGGCGACCAGCGCCGCGACCACCCGGGCGACCGAGGCCCCCACGGTCCCCACGACCAGGGCTCCCGCGACCGAGGCCCCGCGGGACACGGCTGACGGGCTGGACGTCCCGATCGGCGTGGCTAGCGTGGTTGGCATGGCGAGCGTGGTTGGCATGGATGGCGCGGACGGCGACGCACCGGCCACCGGCGAGCCCCGCCGCGAGACGGCGGCCCCCGCGTCCCCTGGGGCTCCCGCGGCCGGCGCCCCGGTGGCCGCGCCCCTGGCCCCGGCCGCTCAGGCGGCGAAGGTGCCGCCGGCCAACGCCGGTGCGCGGCCGAAGCCCAGGACGGCGGCGGAGACGTTCCCGTCCTGGGGCGGCCTCGCGGAGCCGGTGGCCTCGGCGGACAACCTCAAGGAGATCGTCGGCATCGGCCAGGTGATCGAGGCGCGGCTGCGCGGGCTCGGCGTCACCTCGTTCCGTCAGCTCGCGACCATGGGCGACACCGACGTCGAGCGCCTCGTGGCGCTGCTGGAGGGGTTCGGGACCCGGATCGTCTCCGACGACTGGGTCGGCCAGGCCCGCGAGCTGGAGGCCCGCTACCACGGCGGACTGTAGGTCTCCGGCGGCTACAGCTCGGAGATCAGGCCCTCGATCTCCGCGTCGAGGATGCGCCGGTCGGTCACGTCCACGTACAGCCAGAGGTGGCCGCGGTAGCCGTCCGGGCTGACCAGGGGCAGGTGGCTGCGTTCGAAGACCCGGCCGTCGGCGAACATCACCGTCTCGCGGCGCAGGGTGCGCCGGCGCCGCAGCAGCGTGTCGAGGCGGTCGGCGAAGCCGGCCGGGTCGTCGACGAGGCCGGTACGCGGACGCAGCAGCAGGCGGCAGTCGGTGCCGACGAGGTCGACCGGCGCCTCGGCGAGGTCGAACAGGTCGCAGTACGCCTGGTTGACCCCGACGACCTGGCTGTGCGCGTCGGCGAGCAGCACCGCGGCCGGCAGCTCGGCGAGCAGGCTGGTGAGCCAGCGTTCCCGGTCGCGGCAGGCCGCCTCCGCGCGGGTCAGCTCCCCATAGAGGCATCCACACTCCGCCGGCGGTAGCCGGTCGGGCTGGCCGCGCCCGCTGTCGCCCATGCCGGAGCCGCGCCCGCCGCCCTGCCCGGAACCGTTGCCGCCGGTGTGGCCCTGGCCGTCGCCGCCGGCCGGGCCGCGGCCCTGGCCGCCCGCCTGGGCGTGCGCCCGGGCGTGCTGGCGGCTGTCGTGCGGGTGCGGATGGGCCGCCGCCGGATCCCGGTCCTGGACGTCGTGCCTGCCGGCGTCCCGGCCGTGCAGCGCGATGGCGGCGCGCCACTCGCCCCCCAGCGTCGGCGCGGTCCTCGTCTCCGTGTTGCCCGGCCAGGTGTCCCCGCCATCGGGCGCGGCGGCGCGGCGGCGGTTGCCGTCCCAGGCGAGATGGTCACGTCGGGAGCGGCCCGGGCCACGTTCGTCGAACGGGGCGTTCAGGCCGGCTGCCCCCACGTCGTCCCGGCCGGTCAGGTTCATTGCCTCGTCCCACCAGCTGCCCGCGGTCTCGCCAACCTCGCCGTCGCCGCCGTCCTCGGCCTCCCAGGCGGGCAGGTCGTCGCCGCTCCAGGGCGCCACGTCGTCCCGACCCTCGGATTCCGGCGTGCCGCGACCGGCCGCGGTCACCCACGGTGGCTCCTGCCCGGTCCGTGGCCGTGGCACCGGGACCGGGATCGTCGCGCGGCCGTCGTCCTCGCGGGTACGGCCCTGGTCGTCGGCACCGTCCCTCTCCGGCGTATCCCGGCCCGGCGCGTCGTGAGGCCCCGTGGCCGTCTCCCTCGTGGTCGTCTCCTTCGCCGTCGCCTGCTCCGCCGGGACCGGCCCGGGCGGAGCCGCGAGCGGCGGTGGCAGGGGCGTGGGCGCCGCGCCGGCACCGTGGCGGGGAGTCGGCAGCGAGGCCGGCAGCGGGGGGAGCGGGGTGAGCGTCCCGATGAAGCGCGGGACGCCTCCCTCGACTCCCGTCGGTACCGCCTGCAGGATGGCCGCCCGGTGCAGTCCGTCGGGGCGCAGCAGCCGTAGCCGGACCCACAGCCCGTCGCCGCCCGACCGGGCCCGTCCCCACTGGTTGGTCACGACCAGCAGGTCGTGCGGGTGGATCGCGCGCTCCCAGCCCCAGCCCATGGCCTCGTCGGGCTCGACGCCGGTCAGCTCGCTCCATCGTGGGTTGACGAAGACGTGCCGGCCGACCGCGTCGGTGGCGAAGACCGGCAGTGGGCAGCTCATCGCCATCCGGCGGAACAGGTCCCACCCGGCGGTCTCGGCACCGTCGTTCGCGCCGCCAGCGTCGTTCGCGGCGGCGGCGTCGTGTTCGCCGGCGACGGCGTTCGTGCCGTCGCCGTGCCGGCCATGGGGAGCGCGGCTGAGGGGGGCGTCGGTGGTGACGTCGCGGTCATCAGTGCCTTCGCCGGCCGCACTGTGGGACGCCTCGCCGAGCGCCGCTTCGCCGAGGCTGCCCTCGGCGCCCCACTCGTCGGACTGGTCGGGCATGGGAACGCCCACAGTTGACACCCCCGGGAGGCATGCCACGGCGGTCCGACAAGGCGGTGGACGTGGGGGGAAGGTCCGTCGCCGAACGGCTCGTGACTGAGCGAACGTGGAAGGTTGCTAAGCGTCGCCAGGTTAGCGCGCGCCGGGTGAAGGTGCCATCAGGTACATGGCTGTGGCCTGTCGCCGTTGACGGGTCCGGTCGCCCGGTACCGGGTTGTCCGGATTGGCTTCCTTCGTGACTCGCCGGCTGCCTCGACGCGGCGGGTCCGAGGCGGCGATGTGGCGGGAGCCGCGAGCTGTGAGCCGGAACCGCCGTGATCTGGGGCATCGACCCGGACCGCCCGACCTGCGCCGGTCGCGTCGACCCGGACCCGTGCCGAGGGTCGGCGATCCGTCGGGCCGATGAACATCACCTCTCGTCATCGCCCTCGTTGCTCAAGTGATGACGTTCTCACGGAAAGCGCCAAGCCGAACATACCCCGCCACCACGAGCCGACGGGGATTGTGCGAATGTTGGTTCCGTGCGCCCCCTTCATCAGGGGTTGCCGGGATGTGGCGACGTTCCTACCCTTCGTAGCGATTGCCCGCTGACGCGAGGTGGTGACACGTGCGCCTGGACGAGGAGCGGCGGACTCTCGTGGCGGCTGTACGTGGTGGCCCCCTGGGCGGGGGCCCTCTGGGCGGTGGCTCCCTGAACGGCGGCCTGACGGGCGGTCCGGGGCCGGGCGGCTGGCTCGACGCGAGCTCTCTCGTGGAGGCGGAGGTCCGGGAGCTGGTCCGGCGGCGTTCGCTGGACCCGGTGCGGGAGCCGATGGCCGTGCGCCGCCTGGTCGACGACGTCCTGACCGACTATGAGGACCGGGTCCTCACCAGCGACCTGCCGGCCGTCGCGGACCGAGAGCTGACCGCGCGGCTCGTCTACGACGCCGTGGCCGGCTTCGGCCCGCTGCAGCGCCACCTCGACGACCCCACCGTCGAGGAGATCTGGATCAACGAGCCGGGCCGGGTGTTCATCGCCCGCCACGGCCGCAGCGAGCTCACCAACACGATCCTCACCGCCGACCAGGTGCAGGACCTCGTCGAGCGGATGCTCAAGTCGTCGGGGCGGCGGGTGGACCTGTCGACGCCGTTCGTGGACGCGATGCTGCCGGACGGCTCGCGGCTGCACGTCGTCATCCCGGACGTGACCCGCCAGCACTGGTCGGTCAACATCCGCAAGTTCATCCTCTCGGCGTCGAGCCTTGACGAGCTGGTCGCGATGGGCACACTCCCGCCGGCCGCCGCCGCGTTCCTCGAGGCCGCCGTCGTCGCCGGCCTCAACATCATCGTCGCCGGCGGCACCCAGGCGGGGAAGACGACGATGCTCAACTGCCTGGGCTCGGCGATCCCGGCCAGGGAGCGGGTGATCAGCTGCGAGGAGGTCTTCGAACTGCGGCTGCGCTCGCCGGACTGGGTGGCGATGCAGACCCGGCAGGCGAACCTGGAGGGCAGCGGAGAGATCCGGCTGCGGCGGCTGATCAAGGAGGCGCTGCGGATGCGCCCCGACCGGCTGCTGGTCGGCGAGGTCCGCCAGGAGGAGGCGCTGGACCTGCTGATCGCGCTGAACTCCGGCCTGCCCGGGATGTGCAGCCTGCACGCGAACTCCGCCCGCGAGGCGGTCACGAAGTTGTGCACGCTGCCGCTGCTGGCCGGTGAGAACGTCAGCCACAACTTCGTGGTGCCGACCGTGGCCGCCAGCGTCGACATCGTCGTCCACCTGGCCAAGGACGCGCACGGGCGGCGACGCGCCACCGAGATCGTCGCCCTGCCGGGCCGCGCCGAGGGCGACGTCGTCGAGGTCGCGCAGATCTTCCGCGCCTACGGCGACACGCTGGTGCGCGCCGAGGGCTACCCGCCGCACCCGGAGCGGTTCGCCCGCGCCGGCTACGACCTCGCCGCGGTGCTCGCCCCGCCGGAGCGCGGCGGCTGGCCCGAGATCGCGGTCGACCGATGATCCGCCGGCGGAGCCAGACTCGCCGGCGGAGCCAGATACGCCAGCGGACCCAGCGGACGGCCACGGGGGTGGGCTGATGGGAATCTTCGTCGGGCTGTTGTTCGGCCTCGGGCTCTTCCTGATCGTCGGCCCGCGCCGGCAGCGGTCACGGGAGGCGAGCCCCGAGGCGAACTGGCACCGGTCCACCGCCGAGTTGCTCGCCCAGGCCGGGGTGCGAGGGCTGAGCCCCAGCCAGTTCGTCGCCGTGAGCGTGGTCGTCGGCGTGGTCGTCGGCTTCATCATCTTCGCCTTCACGTCGACCGTCTCGCTCGCCGCGGCGTTCTTCGTGTTCGCCGCGTTCCTGCCGCGCACGCTGGTGGTTCGCCGCCGCCGATCCCGGATGCACGACCTTCGGGCGATGTGGCCGGACGTCGTCGACAACCTCGCCAGCGCCGTGCGCGCCGGGATGTCGCTGCCGGAGGGACTCGCCGCGGTCGGTCAGCGCGGGCCGGCGCCGCTGCGCGGGGCGTTCACCCGGTTTGGCGAGGAGTACCGGGCGACCGGCTCGTTCAGCACCTGCCTGGACCGGCTCTCCGACGAGCTCGCCGATCCGGTGGCCGACCGGATCATCGAGTCGCTGCGGCTGGCCAGGGAGGTCGGCGGTACGGATCTCGGCCGGCTGCTGCGCACGCTGTCCACCTTCCTGCGCGAGGACGCCCGCACCCGCGCCGAGCTGGAGACGCGGCAGGGCTGGACGGTCAACGCGGCTCGGCTCGCCCTCGCGGCGCCCTGGGTGGTGCTGCTGCTGCTCGCCACCCGTGGCCAGAACGTGTCCGCCTACGACAGCCCGACGGGGGTCGGGGTGCTCGTCGGCGGCGGGGTCGTCTCGCTGCTCGCCTACCTGCTCATGAAACGGATCGGCCGGCTGCCGGAGGAGGGACGGGTGCTGCGACCGTGACCGAGGCGACCGTGCTCCAGACAGTCATGACCCAGACAGTCATGACCCAGGCAAACATGATCCAGAAAGCCGGGAACGAGGGGACGGGTCAGCGATGAGCCTCGCCGCCACCGGAGCGTTGTTGGGACTGTTCACCGGCGCCGGCCTGGTGATCATTGCTGTGCGCTCGCCGCGGGCGCGCCGGATCCGCTATGCCGATCGGGTCGAGCCCTACCTGCGCGACACCCCGGCGCCGTCCCGGCTGCTCGACGAGCGGACCGCCCGCGAGCTTCGCCGGGCCGGGCGCGCGGCACCCACTCCACTCGCCGCGGTCGAGGCGCTGGCCCGGCCGTTCCTCACGGACGCGGCCCGCCGGCTCGACCGGTTCCTCGGCGGCAGGGCGGGCCTCGCGCGCCGGCTGACCCAGGCCGGTGGCCGCACGTCCGTTGAGGAGTTCCGCGCCCAGCAGGTGATCTGGGCGGTGGTCGGCGGCCTCGTCGGGGCGCTGCTGCTGGTTCTGCGCGCGACCGCCGGGATCGGGCCGCCACCCGCCGTCGGCGTCGCGCTGATCGTCGCCGGGGTCGCGGGCGGTGTGGTCGCCAGGGAGTGGTACCTCACCCGGGCCATCCGGGAGCGTGAGGACCAGATGCTCACGGAGTTCCCGACGGTCGCCGAGCTGCTCGCGCTCGCGGTCACCGCCGGGGAGTCGCCGGTCGGCGCGCTCGAGCGGGTCGCCCGGCTGACCCGCGGCGAGCTCGGCCATGAGCTGCGGCTCGCGCTCGCCGACGCCCGCGCCGGCGCCACCCTGGTGCAGGCGCTGGAAGGAATCGCCAACCGGACCACGCTGACGTCGCTCGCGCGGTTCGTCGACGGAATGGCCGTCGCGATCGAGCGCGGCACCCCGCTGGCGGACGTGCTGCGCGCGCAGGCGGTCGACGTCCGGGAGGCCGGCCGGCGCCAGCTGCTGGAGGCCGGCGGGCGCAAGGAGATCGCGATGATGATTCCCGTCGTCTTCCTGGTGCTGCCGACGACGGTGATCTTCGCTTTCTATCCGGCGCTCGTGAGCTTCACGTTCTTCGCGCAATGACGCGCTGGTATCCGGCCGAGGTGCCTTCCTCGCGGCGATCAGGGCACAGCCTGGCGCCGTCGGAGGTCCGGTCATGGCATCGGGTGTGGTGACACCCGTGAGTCTCGCGCGATGAGGCGCGTGGGTCGCCGCCAGTGCGCGGCGGCGGCCGGGTCGCGGAGCGTCTGAGGGGTCGCTCCGTGAGTGGGGGGTCAGCGGTTAGAGGGGGTCGAGGGGGCCAGGGGTTCTGCTGCGAATAGGCAGGCCCGCGGCCGCGCGAGGCTTCGCCATCGTCGCGTGTCGCCGGTCAGCCGGACTGGGAGGACGAGATGGCACGGATGGCGACGACGTTGGTCGTCGGCTACTTCGCTTGGTGGGAACGGCGGCACCCGGCCGCGGCCCACCGTGGCGGGGATCGCGGCGACGTGCCGGGCTGGGTGATGGTGACGGTGATGACCGCCGCTTTGGTGGTCGCGATCGCCACCATCGCCACTCCGGCACTGCAGGACATGTTCACCGCCGCGATCAGCAAGGTCACCGGCATCGGTGGCGACGGCGGAGGCGGCGGTGCGGGCGGCTGAGTCCCCGCGCCGGCGCCGGCTGGCCGCCGTGGTCCGGGCTCCCGCCCGGGTCCGCGACGGCCAGCCGGCGGGGGCCGATGGAGATCACGAGGCGCGACAGCCCCGAACTCCGGGCCGGTCGGCCCGACACCCGGCCCACGGCCGACACCCGGCCCACGGCCGGTACCGGGCCGACGCGGGCTCGGCTGGACCGTGTCGGGTCGGCGTGCGCCGAGCCGGTGCGTGTCGGGCCGGTGCGTGTCAGGTCGGCGTGCATCGGGTCGGCGTGCGCCAGGCTGGTCCGCGCCGGGCCGACGCCGGGTCGGCGATCGTGGAATTCGTGCTGGTCAGCACCCTGCTGCTGTTCCTCTTCCTGGGGATCATCCAGGTCGGCCTGGTGCTGCACGTCCGCAACACCCTCGCCGCGAACGCCGCGGAGGGCGCGCGGCACGGCGCGAACCTCGGCGTCGACCCGGCCGACGGTGGCCCCTACGCGCAGCGACTGATCGCCGAGTCCATCCCAGGCCGGTCCGACACGGCCTGCACGGGCGCCCAGATCGACGGTCCGGGCGACGTGCCGCTGGTCCAGGTGACCTGCGAGGTCCGCGTTCCCCTCAGCCTGCTCCCGTTCGGGGGCGGCGTGACCGTGCACGTCACCGGCCACGCGGTGAAGGAGACCCCATGACGACGACGCCGGATCCGCAGAGGCCGGCCGCTCTCCCGCGGACACCATCCCCGTCGTCCCCGTCGTCATCCCCGTCGTCGTCGCATGCGCCGCCTGGTGCCGCTTCAGCCAAGGTCGGCCCGGCCACGCCGCCGCGCCGTGAACTTGATCAGCGGATCTGTACCCGGATCCGAACCAGCGAGGGCTCGGAGTTCGGATCCGGATACAGTCCTGGCGATCTTCGAGGCGCGGGCTGGGTGAACGTCGCCGTGGACGGCACGGGGGCGTCGGCGCGGGCTTTGTCGCCGGTGGTAGCGCCTGTGGCGACGGCGCGCCCTGTCGAGGCGCGGAAGCCCGGCGCAGAGAGATTCCGCCGGTGGCGGGCGGATTTGGCTCTCCGCACGCGTCCGCGTCCGGTTGGCCTGGCGGGTCGTGGTGCCCGGGATGGGCGCGACGAGCGGGCACGGCGGCCGGACGCCGGTTCGGCGATGATCGAGTTCGTCGGGCTCTCGGTGGTGCTGCTGATCCCGTTCGTCTACTTCTTCCTCGCGCTGTTCTCCGTGCAGCGTTCGGCGTTCGCGGTCACGCAGGCGGCGAGGGAGGCGGGCCGGGCCTACTCGACGGCCGCCAACGAGGAAGAGGGCCTGACCCGCGCACGGCTCGCCGCCCAGCTCGCCTTTCAGGACCAGGGAATCGACACCGCTCCCGAGCTTCGGTTCGCGCCTCAGGGCGCCAACTGCGGGGCGTCCGACCCCGGCGACGGTGCCGAGACCCTGCAACCGGGCGCAGTCTTCGTCGTCTGCGTCCGCACCGTCGCCCCACTCCCCGGAGTCAGCGTCCTCGGCTCCGGCCTCGCCGACGTCACGCTCAACGGAGCGTTCACCGTCGTCATCGACCAGTACCGCGCGGACCGGTCCGGCACCGACACCGAGCCCTAGCGGGAGAACGGCGCGACCTCTGGTCGGCCGGTGCCAAAAACCTCACCAGATCATGGTCTGGTTCATGATCTGGTGGGATTTTCGGAGTCGGAACTCCGAAAATCCCACCAGATCACCGTGGGCCTCGCGCGTTGCCGGTCGTCGGCGACTTTTCATCGCTCCCGTGCGGCTGGTCCAGCCCGGCCCGGACCCCGATGGGGTTGTACCGGTTCCATATGTGCCCGTTATCGGGCGGTATGGGTCGGACCCCTCTCGGCGCCAGCCCCGGGTACAGAATGGCCCCGACCGATGCCGGGGCCGTTCTGCCATGTGCGCTTAGCGGTCATGCGCGCTTAGCTGCCATGTCCGCTTTAGCTGCTATGTCCGCTCAGCTGGTCTCGCAGGCCACGCCGTCGTCATCCCGGTCCAGAGCGCTCCGGTATCCCGGATCGCCTCGATGTAGGGGTGCGGCGCCGGCGGCACGAGCCTCGGAGCAGTTCGCGTAGTACACGCTGGCGGGTTGCGCGGGGGCCTGCTGAGGTGGCGGGGCCTGCTGCTGGGGCGGCGGGGCCTGCTGCTGGGGCGGGGCAGCGGCCTGTGCCGGTTCGGTACGTGCTGGTTGCGTGGCCGCGGGTACTGCCGGCTGGGTCGTCCTTTGCGCCGGCGCGGCGGCTGATGTCGTTGCCGGTGCCAGGAGCCCCGCCGCTGGTGTGGTCGCAGCCACCTGCGTGGCAACCGGTGCTGGTGTTGACGGCGTCGGCTCGGCAGTAGAGAACGTCGCCGTCGGGGTTGCCGTCTGAATGTCCGCGGCTGTGGCCTTCTTGTCCGACTTCGGCAGTACGAGACCGAGGATCAGGAAGAACAGAAACAGTCCGCCCATGATGGCTGCTGTGATCTTTGCGATTCGCCGCCAGTTTCGCTGTGGCTGCGGCTGTGGCGGATACGGTCCCCCGTAGGTCATCTCCAACCCCCCTGTTGGTGAGGCAGGCAGCGTATGGGGGGCCGCAGGGCGAGCCGACGGGAGGTCGTGACTCGTCATTTACAACCGTTCTGGCGCGCTGGTCCGTAGGTTCGCGGTTGTTCCGTGTGTTCATCGATTGATCTGTCTTGCTTGGTTTGGCTGGAGCGGGTCGTCGAGCATGGGGACGTGCGCGAAGTACCAGATTCTGGGCAAACTGCAGATCGCCGGCCCGGTCGATGACCATCGGCACTCATTTAGGCTCTTTGTGCCCTTTATTCGCCATCGTGCCGCGACGACGACGCGGAAGGCGAGCCGATCTCCGCCAGCAGCCGGATTGCGGGCTGAGATCAAGGGAGGTGCCGCTGGTCTGCGGCGGACCGCTCAAGCGGTGAACCGTCAGCGCGCGGTCGTCATCGACCGGCGCCGAGCGGACCGGTCTGATATCCAGCCCAGGCTGGGCTTTCGCCACTCAGCGGATCGCGCCGGATCACCACGCGATGGGGAGCTGTTCGGGGTAGCGCCAGATGGAACCTGTATGCCAGGGGATCTCGTCGGGGGGCACCGCCAGGCGCAGGTCCGGGAAGCGGGCGAGCAGGGTTTCGAAGGCGATACGCAGCTCCATCCGGGCGAGGCCGGCGCCGACGCAGTAGTGGATGCCGTGGCCGAAGGTCATGTGCGGCCCGTGCCGACGTTCGAGGTCCAGCTCGTCCGGGTTCGGGAACATCCGGGGGTCGCGGTTGGCGGCAAGGTAGGAGACGTGGACGGCGTCGCCCGCGTGGATGGTCACGCCGCCGAGCTCTACGTCCTCGGTGGCGACCCGGGCGATGCCAACGCCCTGACGGAACGGGATGAACCGCAGCAGCTCTTCCAGCGCCGGCTCCAGGAGATCGGGGCGTGACCTCAGCAGCGCCAGCTGCTCGGGGTGGGTGAGCAGCGTGTAGAGGATGTTGCCGAGCTGGTATGTGCTCGTGTCATGGCCAGCGATCGTGAGGGTCATCGCCAGCATCGCCAGCTCGGTGAGGCCTAGGGGCTCGCCGCCGCCACCATCGCGAGCAATGGCGAGCGCGCTGACCAGGTCGTCGCCCGGCCGCTCGCGGCGGCCGGCGGCGAGATCGACGAAGTACGCGCGCAGGCTGGCCTTCGCGTCCCGCGTCGACTGAGCCCCCCGGTCGGTGGACATGAGCGCGACCACCAGCCGCCGGATCCGTGGCCGGTCGGCTTCGGGAATGGCGAAGACCTCGCAGGTGGCGGCGAGCGGCAGCCTGGTCGCGAACAGCCGGGTGAAGTCGGCGGGAGTCCCATGGGCGGCCAGGCCGTCAGCGAGCCGGTCCACGATCGCGTGGATTCTCGGGGCCATGCGTTCGAGCTGGGTCGCGGTGAACGCCTGGGCGGCCAGCCGGCGCAACCGCGTGTGCGCCGGCGGGTCCATCAGGTTGATCGCGTCGGTCTGAGCGATGGGCTCGGGCGTCATCCTGGGAAGGTCGCGGCCGATTCCGGCGGCGCGGCTGAACCGCTGGTCGCTCACGACGGTACGCACGTCGTCGTACCGCGTCACCAGCCAGGCCCAGCCCTGGCCGTGGGGCATGGTGATGCGCGCGATGGGCGCCTCCTCACGCAGCCGCCGCAACAACGGGTCGAACTCCAGCGCGGTCGCATGGTCGAACGGGCAGTGCACGATCCGCCGCTCTGTTTCCTGCCTGACTGTTCCTTGCCTGGCTCCCGTCGCTCTCCTGGTCTCGATCGTCATGACATCCCGCTCTCCGCGGTCGCGATTCGGGGCGACTGGGACGGCTGGGGGGAAGGCTGACCCGTGGGGACCGCCCAGGTGCCGACGCAGCTTTCGGCCGTGATGCCAGGACCGAAACCGGCGATCACCCCGGCGGCGCCGTGTTCGAGCGTGTTTTCCTCGAACATGCGGCGGAGAGCGTCGAATACTACGGCGCTCGCGATGTTGCCGTAGTCGGTGAGGGTCGCCCGACTGTAGCGAAAGGACTCCGTGTCCACTCCCAGGATGTCGCTCAGATCGTCCAGAATGCGGGGACCGCCGGCGTGGATGATGTAGAAGTCGAGAGCGGCGGCATCCCAGCCGTGGCTGTCCGCGAGTGTGCGCAGCGCCGGCGCGAGCATCGCCATCGTCGTCGGGACTCGTTTGTCCAGCCGGAAATGGAAACCGGTTGCCTTGACCGCGTAGGAGATCCAGTGCTCCGTATCCGGCACGAGGTAGGAGCCGTTGCGTTCGAGCCGCACGCCGTACCCGCCGCGTCCACGAACGACGGCGGCGGCCACCGCGTCGCCGAACAGCCCATTGGACAGGAGCGAGCCCACGTCGCTGTCGGACGGCTGGTAGAGCAGTGAACAGAACTCGCAGGCGACGATGAGCACGTTCGTCCCTGGGTAGGCATTGCAGAAGTCGGCCGCCCGGTTGATCGCGGCGCCGCCCGCAGCGCAGCCGAGCTGGGCGATCGGAATCTGCCTGGTGTCGTTCCGGAATCCCAGATTATTGATCATCCATGCCGTCATCGACGGCATGAGGAAACCGGTGCAGGAGACGAAGATGATGGCGTCGATGTCCTGGGCGCCCAGGTCCCCGGCCGCGGCGAGCGCGGCGAGCGTGACTTCCGGTACTCGCCGCCTGGCTTCCTCCTCGTAGACGAGGTTGCGTACCTCGACTCCGGGATGGCGCAGTGTCTGGTCCAGCGGGCGCACCAGGTGGCGCTTATGCACGCCGGTGTTCTCAATGAGCTGGAGAACGAGATCTAGTTTCGGATGGTCTGCATGCAGCTGACGCGCCAGGTCCAGCGTCTCGCCCATCGTGATGGTATGTTCCGGCACCATTACGGCCGGACGGCAGAGAATCGGCATACGACGGGCGCCTCCTCCGGCTATCCCGGTCGTCCCCGGGGGCGAACGTCCCGGGACTAACGACCCGGAACCCCGCGGCGAGGTCGGCTTGCTCGGCGACCGGGCCAGCTAATAGCCAATACAGCCTGCCCCAGCCTGGACTCCCAAAACGGCGGCCACCTGACCGGCATGCGAACACGCGTCGTCACGCAACATCGAACGTGCGCCCGGCATTGAGAAGAGATAATTCGCGTGAGCGCGTCCGGTTGAAGGTTTGGCGGCGGTGAATGGCGCATTTTTGCGATGGCCGATCCGTCCTGACGGTGGCCGATCTGTGCTGGCTGTGACCGGACCGTCCTTTCGGTGATCGCCGCGATGGGCGACCATGCAGGTTCCGGCGTGCCTGCGATGTGACGGGTCGGTGCTGCTGATGCCATGTTTCATGATCTGGTGGGATTTTGGGAGCTGGGGCTCCGAGGATCCCGCCAGATCATGAACGGTTCGCGGGTTTGGGTCCTCGCGCGTTTCGGGGCCCTTGCGTGGCGGGGTCATCGCGGGCGAGGCAGAGTGTGTTCGAGGCCCTTGCGTGTGCGGGGCCCTTACGTGTTCGAGGTCAGGGTGCCCGGTGCGGCGCGGGCATCTGGCCGGGCGGCCTCGAGCCAGCGTGGCGGGAACCTGCGCGGCGGGAACCTGCGCGGCGGGAACCTGCGCGATGGGACATCGCCCGGCGGGACCCGCCGGGGCCTCGGGCGGCCCCTACGGCTTGCGGAACGGGGACCTGACGGCGCGCCCTAGGGCGGGGAGCTGGGCGGCGACGCCCTTGGCGGCGGTGGCCGCGCGCGCGGCCACCGACGGCCCCGGAGCCTCCACGGCCGTCAGGCCGAGCTCGATGTAGGCGGCGGCCGCGATGTCAGCGAGAGCGTGGCGTTCGCCGAGGGTGGCACCGACGACGCCGACCGCGGGGAGGTTGCCGAGCGCGCGATGCCATAGGCGTCCCTCGGCGCGCTGGCCGGAGAGACTGTGGATCGTCCACAGCTCGCGAGCCGCGCGGTAGACGGCCACTGGGATCTGCCGCGCGACCAGTCGCCAGGTCGCCGACTCCTCGTCCGCGTCCCGGGGGTCCACGGTCCCGCCCGCGACCGCGCTCGTACCTGTGGTCGCGCTCGTGCCCGCGTCCGCGCTCGTGCCTGTAGCCGCCTCGGGACTCGGAGCGGCCTCGGTGGCGTCGAGGGCGCCGCCGGCGGCTGGGCCGCCACCGCCCGCGCCGCCGCCGTCAGACCGGGCGTCGTCGTCAGTGACGTCAGCGACCTCAGCGGTGGCCGCGTCGTCGGTGGCGGTGGCGGTGGCCGCGTCGTCGGTGGCGACAGTGCTGTGGGCCGGGTCGGGCACCGGCGGTGTCCAACCGGCGGGCAGGTCCTCGCGCAGCATCAGGGCGGCGACGAGCCGGACCTGCTCACCCTCGTCCGTCACGCCGCACAGCTGCGCGAGCGACAGAACCAGCAGCCCCTGCACGGTGCCGGCGAGCACCTCGCGGATCGGCTGCGTGAACCGGCCGCCGACCCCGGGCAACGCGGCCAGCGGAACGAGTTCGTTGCGCCAGTGCCGCACGATCCGGTCAGCCTGGGCTCGCCGGCCGCCGTCTTCCCCGTCGTCGGCGGTGGTCACGCTGACGGCCGTCGCCGCCACCGGGCGGGCCACCCGTACGAAGCGCAGTAGCGTGTCGGCCTCGCGCCTGCGCACGGTGTCTCCCATCCCGGCCGCGAGGCGGCCTTGGCCGTCTGGCCGATGGCGGCACCGCCGGGCCGGCCGCCCGTGCGCTTGCCTGCCTGTGTCCGATTCCTGGCGAGTCCTGAACCTACGTCCAGAGAACCACATCGCTGTTGGCGTCCAAAGAACGGGAACCGGCGACATTGTCGGTTGGGCAAGTAGCTGACCTCGTGGGAGGTCGACCCGCGCGGAGTGCTCGCCGCCAGAGGTGTCAGGCCGCGCCGCTGACGGGCCGCGCCGCTGACGGGCCGCGCCGCCGTCTGGCCGCGCCGCTGCACGGCCACGCCGCCCGACCGGTCGGAAGCACCGGTAACCAGCGCTGACCGGTAGCGAGGTCGTTGGCCGTGAGGAGGTGTGGCGCGGATTCGATGATGGATGTGGCGTGTTGGTTGGGCGGGTTGTCCCTGACTGGGCGCCGTACGTGACAATGGACGGGTGACAGGGGTTCGCGCCGTTGTGTCCACGTGGATGCGAGTTCGCCCATCGGTGCGCCGTTCGGGTGGGCGGGCCGATGCCGGGTCGATCATGATGCTGACGCTGGGTTACGTGATGATCGCGGCGATGCTGGCCATCGTGGTAACCGACGTCTCCGCGGTGTACCTGGCCCGCCGTTCGGTCGCGTCGGCGGCCGATGGGGCGGCCTTGGCCGCGGCGCAGCGGATCGACGAGAACGCCGTCTACACGACCACTGGGCAGCTCGACCGGTTGCCGCTGTCGGACGTGCTGACGACGGTCGCCGACTACCAGGACCGCGCCGACCCCAGCGGGGCGACCGTACTGACCGGGTCGCTCCTCGACGAGGACACCGTCGAGGTCCAGGGCAGCCGGGTCGTCGACCTGCCTCTCGTCGGCTTCCTCGGCATCGGCCCGGTCACGGTCCACGCGGCGGCGGATGCCCAGACCATCGTGCGCCAGCAGCAAGTGGAGCCCTGACAGTCCTGACAGCCCTGGTAGCCCCGCCGGGCGGGAGGGAAGTCCTCAGACCCAGGCCGCGGTCGCGGCGACCAGGTCGTCCAGGGCGTGGCCGGTGTGCGTCTCGGCGAGGTTCGAGACGTCGCGGACCAGGCGGGCGACCCATTCGGCGGGCCGGTCCGCGGCCAGCGCCACGGCCGCCGCCGCGTGCTCGGCCGCCTCGAAGTGGTCCGGCCGGTCACCGCTGACCGCCGCCCGTGCCTGCGCCATCAGGACGGACACGATCATACCGGTCTGGCCGCTGTCCTTGATCAGCGCGTACGCCTTCTCCAGGTACGGTCGGGCCTCCTCGGCCGCGCCCACCGTGGTGAGCGCCTCGGCCGAGGCGAGTGCCAGGTCGGCGGGGGAGTAGGTCTCCAGCGCGAAGCCCGGCCGGCCGTAGGCGTTGTCGTCGAGCAGCTCCATCGTGCGCCAGGCACGGGCGACCGCGTCGCGGACGCCGGCCAGGTCGCCCGCCGCGGCGTAGGCGCCGGCGACGACCTTGCCGGCGATCATCGCGCGGGCGGGGCTGTGCCCGGCGATCCGGGCGGCGGCGCCGGCGATCTGCAGGGAGACCGCTGGGCTGTGCTGGCGCACCAGCCGGGCCCGCAGCGCGAGCGCCCGCGCCGCGAGCGGGCCGTCGCCGGCCGCCCGGGCGAGGCTCGCGGCCCGGTCGGAACGGGCGGCGGCGTCGGAATGCAGACCTCGGTCATAGTCGGTGCCCGCGGAGACCACCGTGACGGCGGCGTGCAGCCGCATCCAGTCGAGAGCGTCCCGCCCGCGCAGCCGGCGCTGGCGCGGAATGGTGCGGGTGGTGTTCTCCAGCGGGCGCATCGAGGACGCGGTGCTGGTCAGGTCGGACGTCTCGTAGCCGTCGATCGCCTGGATGAGGGCGGCGGAACAGGCCTGGTGCAGATCGGTCGTGCTGCGCAACGGTTCAAGGTTGGGCTGGTGGTCGAAGCTCACCGCGACCACCGCCGAGGCCCTGAACGCGCGTAGCAGGAGACGTCTGTCGAGGACGTACGGCACGGCGACGACCTCCGTGATCCGCTTCCGGCCGGTACTGGCTGTGGGCCGGTGGCCGTGCGCGGCTCCGCCATGGTCACCGCGGGGGTTCCCGCCGACTGGGCGCCAGCAGATCGCCGGGGGGGCGCTTCGGCGGCGTCGGGACCGCTGCCCACGGGGGACGAGCGAAGGAGGAGATGAGCCCCGGCCGTCGCCGCGGGAGCCCGTAGAGCCGGCAGACCGCGATGTGATCGCATCTCGAAGTACCTCACGGCGTAGCGGGGACCTTTGATTCAAGATAGCGTTCGATCCAAGGGTCGAGCCGGCTCCCGGTTCGACAGCGGTGTGGCCTGCGTCTCGACTGAAGAAGCGATGTGGGCGATCGCCCAATTGCATTACGGGACACGCCGACAATGTTTCCGGGAAGTATCTTCGTGCAATTGCATGTTACCGGGCTGGGTCGGGCTGGCGGGCACGTTCGCCGGCCGCGGTCGCCGCTGCCTCGTCGGCTCGCGGCCGCCGTTATGGCGGTCCACGGTCGCGGCTCGCGCGCGGGTGGAGACCGGGCGGCGGCGGTCGGCGGGCACGGCCGGGCCGGCGGCGAGCGGCGCGCGATCACTGCCGGCGTCGGGGAGGCATGGCCGCCGGTAAGGTTGAGGGCATGGCCGCCGACTTCGCTGAGGAGCTCAAGAACCTCGACGCGACTCTGACCGGTATCGAGACCGTGTTGGACGTCGAGGGGCTGCGTAGGCGCGCCGAGGGCCTGGAGCAGGAAGCCGCTGACCCGGACCTGTGGAGCGACCAGGACCGGGCGCAGGCCGTCACCCGCAAGCTGTCGTCGGTGCGTGGCGACATCGGCCGCGTCGAGGGGCTGCGCCGCCGGCTGGACGACCTCATCGCCGCCTTCGACCTCGACGACGAGGACCTGATGGCGGAGGCCGCCGACCAGCTGCCCGCGATGTCCAGGGACATCTCGGCGCTGGAGGTCCGCACCCTGCTGTCTGGCGAGTTCGACGAGCGGGACGCGATCGTCCAGCTGTCCGCCGGCGCGGGCGGGGTCGACGCCGCCGACTGGACGGCGATGCTGCTGCGGATGTACACGCGCTGGGCCGAGCGGCACGGCTACACCACCGAGGTGTACGACTCGTCCGAGGCCGAGGAGGCCGGGCTCAAGTCGGCCACCTTCCTGATCAAGGCGCCATACGCGTACGGAACGCTGCGCAGCGAGCACGGGGTGCACCGGCTGGTTCGCATCAGCCCGTTCGACAACCAGAACCGCCGGCAGACGTCCTTCGCCGGGGTGGAGATCACCCCGGTCGTCGAGCAGTCCGACCACGTCGACATCGACGACAAGGACCTTCGGATCGATATTTTCCGGTCATCCGGCCCTGGTGGGCAGGGCGTCAATACGACCGACTCGGCCGTGCGTATCACCCACCTGCCGACCAATATCGTCGTCACCTGCCAGAACGAGCGCAGCCAGTTGCAGAACAAGGCGGCCGCGATGGTCGTTCTGCAGGCAAAGCTGCTGGAACGACGACGGGCCGAGGAAGCAGCCGAAAAGCAGCGGCTGACCGGCGGCCCGCAGGACGTCTCGTTCGGGTCGCAGATCCGTAACTATGTTCTGCACCCATATCAGATGGTCAAGGACCTGCGGACCGACGTGGAGACGTCCAACACCGGCGCGGTGCTGGACGGCGAGATAGACGAGTTCATCGACGCCGAGGTGCGCTGGCGGCGCTCGGCCGAGTCGGGCGCCAACTAGCGAACGCCGCCGACTCACGATGCGCACCCGGCCGCCCGGTTCACCAGGACGACGTCGTCCGCCCGCCGGGCGTCCGCACGGTTCGTGGTCGTGGTCCTGGTCGGCGGCGCGGCTCGCACCGGGACGGCGGTCGGCCGAACTGCGGGCCGAGCGGGCGCGGCTGCTGGAGCTGCTGGCCGAGCTCGGCGAACCGGTGGACCCTCCCGACCCGGCGGATCCAGCGCCGGGGCCCGATCTCACGGACCCCCCGAACCTCACGGAACTGGGCGGTCTGGCGGAGTTCTCGGACCTGGCCGACCTGCTGGAGCTGGCCGACACCGCCGAGCCGGGAGGGACCCCGCCTCCGCCGGCGGACTGACCTGGTCCTGACGCGGGCGTGGAGGCTGACAATGGCCGCGCCGGCGGCCGGATGGCGGAAAGGTGACCTGACGGTGGAGTCGAGTGTGGGAACGGCGGGCGCGGGCGTCGGCTGGGTGGCGCTGGTCGGGGGCGGGCCAGGCGCCGCCGATCTGATCACCGTTCGCGGCCTGAACCTCCTGCGCCGGGCGGACGTCGTCGTCGTCGATCGGCTGGCGCCCCGCCAGCTGCTCGCCGACCTCGGTCCCGAGGTGGAGATCGTCGACGCGGGCAAGGGGCCGCATGGTCACAACCTCAGCCAGGACGAGATCAATGTGCTGCTCGTCGAGCGGGCGCTGCGCGGCCGGCGCGTCGTCCGGCTCAAGGGTGGGGATCCGTTCCTGTTCGGCCGTGGGGGCGAGGAGGCGCTCGCCTGCGCCGCCGCCGGGGTGCCCTGCGAGGTGGTGCCTGGGGTGACCAGCGCGGTCGCGGTGCCGGCGCTTGCCGGCATACCGGTCACGCATCGCGGCGTCACCCAGGACCTCGCCATCGTCTCGGGGCATGTCGACCCCTCTCACCCCGGATCGACATCCAACTGGGATGCCCTTGCCTCCGGGCCTGGAACGGTGGTCGTCCTCATGGGCGTCGCGGCGCTGGCGGAGATCAGCCGCGAGCTGGTCAAGCGGGGTCGACCCGCGGCGACCCCCGTCGCCGTCATCCACGCCGGCACGACCACCCGCCAGCAGGTCGTGACCGGCACCCTCGGCGACATCGCGGCCGCGGTCACCACCGCCGGCCTGGGCTCTCCGGCCATCATCGTCATCGGCGAGGTCGTCACCCTGAGCGCGGAGATCGGCTCCTACCGGATCCCGGACTAAGCCAGCAGGTGGCCGGTGGCCGCCTGACGCCGGCTCCGCCGCCTGACGCCGGCTCCGCCGCCTGACGCCGGCTCCGCCGCCTGACGCCGGCTCCGCCGCCTGACGCCGGCTCCGCCGCCTGACGCCGGCTCCGCCGCCTGACGCCGGCTCCGCCGCCAGACGAACAGAGCCAACGACCGCCGGCGCAGCGAGGTGACACCGCTGGCGGCCGGATGACGCGGCTAGCGCAGCGAGATGATGCGGTCGTCGTCCTGGGCTGGCTGACCGCGGCCGTCGGTGTTGCTGGTGGCGACCCAGAGGGTGCCGTCGGGGGCGGTGACGATCGTGCGCAGGCGGCCGTAGACGTCGGCGCGCACCGCCCTGGGCGTGCCTGCCGTCGGCGCGCCCGTCGTCGGGGCGGTCGGCGAGGCGGTGCCCTGGGCGAGGCCCGGGCGCAGGTCGATCGTCCAGATCCGCTCGCCCTTCAGCGCGGCGGCGTAGAGGACGTCGCCCGCGATCGCCGCGCCGCTCGGTGAGGCGTCGTCGGTCGGCCAGGTGGCCACTGGGCTGGTGAAACGCCCGCCGTCGGTGTCGCCGACGCCCTCGACGACCGGCCAGCCGTAGTTCGCGCCCGGCCGGATCAGGTTGACCTCGTCCCAGGTGTCCTGGCCGAACTCGGTGGCCCACAGCCGGCCGGCGCTGTCCCAGGCCAGCCCCTGCACGTTGCGGTGGCCGAGGCTGTAGACCAGCGACCCCGGGAACGGGTTGTCCGGTGGGACCGAGCCGTCCGGGCGCATCCGGAGGATCTTGCCGTTGAGGCTCGCCAGGTTCTGCGCCCGGGTGCGGTCCGTGGCGTCCCCGACGCCGGCGTAGAGCATCCCGTCCGGGCCGAAGGCGATCCGGCCGCCGTCGTGGAACTGCGCGGAGGCGAGACCGGTGAGGATGGTCGTGACCTGGCCGATCTTGGGCGTCGCGCCCGCGCCCGCGCCGTCGCCGGTGCCGTCGAGCGTGAACCGGACGATCCGGTTGTCGGTGCGCGTCGTGAAGTAGGCGTAGACGAGGTGGTCGGACGGGTAGGTCGGCGAGACCGCCAGCCCCAGCAGGCCGCTCTCGCCGACGTGGTACACGCCGGGCAGCGCGCCGATCTCCACCGGGGTGCCGTAGCCGCCCTTGCCTCCGCCGTCGTCGGCCGGCATGAGCAGGATCTTGCCGCTGTCACGCTCGCCGATGAGCGCGTCGCCGTCCGGCAGGAACGCCAGCCCCCAGGGCGAGCGCAGCCCGGTCGCTATCACCCGGTCGGCCCGCGGGTCGTCGCCCGGCGCGGCGGACGCGGGCACGCCGCCCGGCGCGAGCGGTGTCGCGGTAGTCGGCCCGCCGGGCGTCCCGGGGCCGGTGTCGTCGGGCGTGCCGCCGGAGCATGCGCTCAGGACGGCGGCCAGGATTATCGCCACGACCCCCGCCATGATGATCAGCGGTGTCCGCGGCCGGCCTGCTGTCCTCAGGAAACGCCGGTCCAGACCAGATGCCATGGTTCCAGGATCCGCCACGGTCAGCTGGTCCGGGAATGACCCGACCTATCCGAATTCCGACGGGCGAAATCCCAACCCCGTGCCCGTATTCGTGCCCGCCTTGCTGGATCTGGTGCCTACTGGACCTGATGCGCGGCGAGCAGCGCCAGCGCGGTCAGGACGAGGAGCAGCAGGGCGACCAGCTGCGGGGAAACCGTGAACCCACCGGACTGGTGGTGGAGCTCGGCGCGGGCGGCCCGGCAGGTCGGGCAACGGCCTTCGGCCACTGGGCTCGCGCACCGCGCGCAGACCAGGTCGTCACAGCACATAGCCGCCGTCCCTTCTACCGTCCGCCGGGGCGGGCGCCGCCCCACGATGCGTTCTTCCCGGATCCGCCGGTGGGTTACCAGGCCGCGAGGGCCTCTTGCCCACCAAGTTCCCCGTCGTGATTCTTTGAGGTCATGATCCTTAAGAACCCATGATCCTAAGACCACACTGTCGGACGCTGTCTGTTCACCGTACGCCCGCTTACCGGTCACGACCATCTAGTCACCTACAGTGGTGAGAGCAGTTCGGACGGTGATGGATTGGGATGGTCGGGGCGGCGGCGGTTCAGGCGCCGCCGCACCGGCCGCCCGGAAGGGGCCCGGGATGATCCGGCTCGACGCGGTGACGATGACCTACCCGGCGGGCACCCGGCCGGCGCTGCGTGACCTCACCCTGCGCATCGACGAGGGGGAGTTCGTCTACCTCGTCGGCCCGTCCGGCTCGGGCAAGTCGACCCTCCTGCGGCTGTTGCTGCGCGAGGAACGAGCTACCAGCGGGCTGGTGACCCTCGACGGGATGGATCTCGCCGCGATCCCCGACCGGAGGGTGCCGCTGCTGCGCCGCGCCGTCGGCTGCGTGTTCCAGGACTTCCGGCTCCTGCCCGACCGCACCGTCGCCGGCAACGTCGCCTTCGCCCTCGACGTCGTCGGCCGGCCGCGGCACGTCGTTCGCGCGGTCGTGCCCGAGGTGCTCGGTCTCGTCGGCCTCGCCGGCAAGGAGAACCGCTACCCCGACGAGCTGTCCGGCGGCGAGCAGCAGCGGGTCGCGATCGCGCGGGCGTTCGTGGGCCGGCCGCGGGTCCTGCTCGCCGACGAGCCGACCGGCAACCTCGACCCGGCCACCAGCGAGGGAATCATGCGACTGTTGGACGCCGTCAACCGGACCGGGACGACGGTGGTGATGGCGACGCACAACGCCGGGCTGGTCGACGCGCGCCGCCGCCGGGTGATCGAGCTCGCGGACGGCGCCTGCGTCCGCGACGAGCACGGCGGCGCGTACGAGGCGGACGAGACGGGCACCGCCGCCGCGACACCGGGCCAGGGCACGACCGGCATGACGGCCGCCGCGGGCACTCCCGCGGGCGCGGGCGGCGGGGTGGACTAGGTGCGGATCGGGCCACTGCTCGCGATTCTCGGCGCCGGCCTGCGGCGCAACCTGGCAGTGACGTCGGCCGTGGTCATCACCGCGGCTGTGTGTCTGGGCATGCTGGGCGCGGGACTGCTGCTGCGCGCCGAGGTCCACACGATCGACGGCTACCTGGTCGACCAGCTGGAGGTCGTCATCGACCTCACCGACGACGTCACCCCGGCCCAGCGGACCGCGCTGACCGACGACCTGAAGGCCGACCCCGCCGTGCTGGCCGTCCGTTACGAGGACAAAGAGCAGGTCTACGAGCGCTTCAAGCGGGACTTCCGGTCCTCGCCCGACGTCGTCGCCGGGGTTGGGCCGGCCGACCTGCCGGCGGCGCTGCGGCTGCGGCTCGTCGACCCGCGCGCGGGTGACGAGATCGTCCTCGGCTACACCGGCCGCGACGGCGTCGAGGCCGTGCGCGACCAGCGCGCGCTGCTGCGGCCGCTCTACCGGGTGCTGGACGGGTTCAGCGTCGCCGCGTTCACGCTCGCCGCCGTGCAGGCGGCCGCGTCCGGCGCGCTGATCTACACGATGATCCGTGTCTCGGCACATGCCCGCCGCCGGGAGACGGCGATCATGCGGCTCGTAGGAGCGACGAACGCGACGATCCGGGCGCCGTTCGTGCTGGAGTGCGCCCTGTCGGGACTGACGGGTGGAATGGTGGCGGCGGCCGCGCTGGTTATGTGTAAGGCATTCCTGGTCGACGGGCGCTTCGCGCACCAGACGACGTTCCCGCTGTTCGGCTGGGACGCGGTGTGGGTGTCCGGCGGCGCGGTCATGGCGCTGGGCGCGCTGGCCGCGGCCGCGATGGGCAGCCTGGCTCTCCATCGTCACCTGCGGGCGTAGCGAGCCCCGCAGAGCTGCCGCGAGGCGACGCGAGGCGGGCGGCACCGCCCCCGCGCTCGCCGTCGCCGTCGTCCGAACGATCACGGGAAGCTCGGCGGCGCCCGAAGCGGCGGGCGTGGCGGTACCCTCGTGACCTTGGGGTGCTGGCCGCGCGGGGTTGGGCGCGGCTTCGCGAACGCGAGACAGAACGCGGTCTCGCGGACGCGCGAGGCGGACGCCAGCCAGAGGGCGACGCCAGTCAGAAGACGACGCCAGTCAGAAGACGACGCAAGACGGAAGACGGTTGAGGGAAGACGGTGCCGAAGGAGACCGGTCGCAAGACGATCGCGCAGAACCGGCGTGCCCGGCATGAGTACGACATCCTCGACACCTACGAGGCCGGCGTGGTGCTCACCGGCACCGAGGTCAAGTCGCTGCGGCATGGGCGGGCGTCGCTGGTCGACGGGTTCGCGCAGGTCGAGAACGGTGAGGTCTGGCTGCACAACGTCCACATTCCCGAGTACACCGAGGGGACGTGGACGAACCACGCGCCGCGGCGCAAGCGCAAGCTGCTGCTGCACCGCGACGAGATCGAGAAGCTCGTCGGCAAGACCAAGGAGGGCGGCCTGACCCTGGTTCCGCTCGTCCTGTACTGGAAGGACGGCCGGGCGAAGATCGAGGTCGCGCTCGCCCGCGGTCGCAAGAACTACGACAAGCGCGCCGCGCTCGCGGAGAAGGACGCCAAGCGCGAGATGGCCCGCATTATGGGCCGCCAGGCGAAGGGCCGTCACAGCTGAGCCAGCGCCCGCCGCGGGACGAGTCAGACGAGCTGGTGGACGGCGAGACCGCCGGTCCGTCCGGCTCGTCCAGCCGCTCTGGCTCGCCCGCCGAGTCCGGTTCGCCCGCTGAGTCCGGCTCGTTCGGCGAGCCCGGCGAGGCCGGCCAGTCGGGCTCGGCCGGGTCTGACTGGCTGGGCGAGCTGACCTCGACGCGGGGCGGGCGGCTGCTCGCGCGGGCGGCCGCGGCGCTCGAGGCCGGCGACGAGCTCGGGACCGGTGCCCGGTTGCGCGCCGCGGGGGTGCCGCCCGAGCTGGTCGCCGCCGCGTTCACCCAGGCGGAGTTGCGCCTGCGGGCGGCCGGCACGTTCACCCGCGCGGGCGAGATGCTGTTCACCAGGGCTGGGCTGGAGCAGTCGACAGCCGAGGCCGCGGCCCACCATCGCGCCGCCCGGTTCGCCGGGCTGGGCCGCGTCGCCGACCTCTGCACCGGCATCGGCGGGGACCTGCTCGCGCTGGCCGCCGCCGGCCACCCACTCGTCGCCGTCGACCGTGACCCCCTGCACCTGCGCATCGCCGTCCACAACGCGCGCGTCTACGCGCCAGACGCGGATCTCGACGCGCGCGGAGCGGACGTCCGGGACGTGGAGCTGGCGGGTATCGAGGCGGTGTTCGTCGACCCGGCGCGCCGCGCGGACGGCCGCCGGTTCGCCGCCGGTACCAGCGAGCCGCCGCTGCCCTGGTGCTTCGCGCTCGCGGAGCGGGTGCCCGCCGTCGCGGTGAAGGCGGCACCGGGGTTGCCGACGGCGCTCGTCCCGCCCGGCTGGGAGATCGAGTTCGTCGCCGACGGCCGCGACCTGAAGGAAGCGGTGCTGTTCTCGCCGGCCCTGGCCTACGGGACGCCGCGGCGCGCGACCGTCCTGCTCGACGGCGCCCTGCTCGACGGCCTCCTGCTCGAGGGCGTCCTGCTCGACGGTGTCCAGTTTGACGGCGTCCGGCTCGACGACGTTCCGCTCGAGGATGCCGGCTCGCCGAGCGGTGACGGACCGACGGCGGCGGTAGGGCCGCCGGAGATCTCGCCCGGGACCCCACCCGAGGCCCTGCCTGGGATCTCGCCCGAGCTGGGCCGGCAGAGCGTCGTGGCCGTGACGCTCGCCGGAGAACCCGACGGCGAGCCTGGCGACGACGGTGAGGAAGGTGTGGGCGCGCGCCGGCTCGGCGAGCCCGGCACCTATCTGTACGACCCGAGCCCGGCCGTCACCAGGGCTGGGCTCGTCGGTGAGCTCGCCCGCCGGCTCGGCGCGTGGCAGATCGACCCGATGATCGCCTTCCTTACGTCCGACCGGGCGGTCCCGACGCCGTTCGCCCGAATGCTGCGGGTCGAGGCGAGCCTGCCGTTCGACGTACGCCGGCTGACCGTCCTGCTGCGCGGCATGGGGATCGGCGCGTTGGACCTGCGTCGCCGGGGGCTCGCGGGCGACGTCGACGCCCTGCGCCGGCGGCTGCTTCCCGCCCGTCGCGACCTGGTCGCGGGTGGTCCGGCCGTCACCGTCGTCATGACGCGCCACCACGACCGTCCCTGGGCCTTCGTCTGCACCGCCCCAGCGAGCCCCAGCCACCGGGCGCCCCGAGCGGCCCGGCCATTCAGGCCGCCCGAGCCGCGCCGGGCGGCCGCGCGGCGCGGTGACGGTGCGGCAGAGTGATGGAACAGACGTCGATCCGGCATGGTTGCGTTGGCAACAATATGGTGAGGGCCGGATCTGAGGTCGGATGCGTGGTCGGCGCCGCCGGCCCAGTGACCAGGCCCAACGACCGGAGGCGGCGGGGACGATGGAAATCAAGGAACTCGGGCACCTGGTGCTCTACGTGCACGACATCGAACGATCGGCGTCGTTCTACCGGGACACTCTCGGATTCCGGCAGATCTTTCCGGATCCCGGCAATGACGGCCCGCTGCCGTTCCCCGCGGCGGGGTTCTCCTCGGGGCGGACCCACCACGAACTGCTGCTCATCGAGGTCGGCGAGGACGCGGCGGAGCTGCCGCGCGGCCGTCGCGTCGGGATGTACCACTTCGGGCTGAAGGTCGGCGACACCGACGACGAACTGCGCGAGGTGCTCGCCCAGATCACCGAGGCGGGCGTCTCGATCGCGGGCGCCTCCGACCACACGGTGACGCACAGCCTGTACATCTTTGACCCGGACGGCAACGAGATCGAGCTCTACATCGACGTCGCCGGCGTCGACTGGAAGAACGACCCGACCCTGGTCGCGGCCCCGATCCGCCCGCTGCGCCTCTAGCCCTCCGCCGCCGACGCCGAAGATCGGCCCCGGCCCACGATCGTTCATGATCGCCACGGCGAACGTTGGTTGGGGGCGGCGCCAGCGCCCGCCGCCAGCCAATCCCCGGGTGTCCGGGCGACACTGTGACGAGGGCGCGGGGCGCCCTTGGGTGGCGGACGCCGCGCACCCGACTGCCTGGTTACGGGCCGGTGCGCCTGGCGGGGGCTGGTGATGGTTCGGGGCTGGCGAGGTGGCCGGGCCGGTGGCCCGGTCGCGCACTGGCCGCGGGCCACGGCGGGTGCCCTGCTGTCGATGACGTTCGTGTCCGGGCTGGTGGACGCGGTCGTCTTCCTCGCCATCGGCCATCTGTTCGTGGCGATGGTGACCGGGAACATCATGTTCCTCGGCTTCACACTGGCCGGAGCGCCCGGTCACTCGGCCGCGCAGCTCGCGACCGCGGTGACCGGTTTCTTCGTTGGTGCCGTGGTCGGCGCGCCGCCCCGGCGCTCACCCGCCAGACCCGGCCCCACGGACGGCGCGATGCGCACGGACGACGCGGACGACGCGACGTGGGCCGCGCGGCGTCCGTTGGCGCTTGCGGCGGCGGCCTACGCCGGCCTGCTCGTCATCGGCCTCGTGATCGCCATGGTCTTCGACGCCGAGGCGGGCCGGATGCGGTACGTCATGATCGTCGTCCTGGGACTGGCGATGGGCATGCAGAACGCGGCCGGCCGTCGGCTGGCGATGCCGGACATTCCGACCAACGTGCTGACGACCCAGCTGACCATGATCGCGGCTGGTGGCTGGCGCACCGGTGAGCTGGGACGAAGCGCCCGGCGGCGTTCCGCCGCCCCGGTCGTGATGTTCAGCGGCGCGCTCGTCGGCGCCGCCACCTACCGCGCGGGCGGCGTACCGGTGCCGCTCGCACTCGCGTCCGCGCTCGCCGTCGTCGTCGCGCTGGAGGTCGCCACCGGCCGCGTCCGTCCGCCCTGAGCGTTGGGCGCTCGGGGCACGGCATGGGTGCGGGTGCGGGGTGCGTGGCACACCGCGGCGCCGGGGCGGGAACAAGCCCGGCTGGCGAGCGTTATACTTGCTGGTGGAAACGAACTTGCCGGGCGGACGAGCCGAGGGTATGTTCGATCACCAGGGCCTTCGGGCTCGTTGTTCCTCTTGAACTGCACAGCACGGTATGACACCCACGGTCAACGCATTGCCGCAAGGCGGGCATGGGCGTGGGAACCACCTTCGCCAAGGCACGATGATCGCGTCCGCGGTGGTGGTGTCTGAACCTGGGGGTGACCGGTTTCGACTTCGGACGCCACGCCAGGGGAAGCGGGCCGAGGATGAGCGGTTATCTCGCTAACGATCCGCTCAAAAAAATAGCTGCCAACAAGACGCAGCCTGTTACCTCCCGTTACGCCCTCGCGGCCTGACGAGATATAGGTAACTGTCAGCCTGGGAGCTCCTCCGGCCCAGGACCTGGCATCGCTAGGAGGATCACCTCGCCACCCGGTCACGGGGTAGCGCGGAACATCAAACAGTGACTGGGCCCACACCGGCCTGCCTGCGGGACCGGTGGGGCCGAGAAATAAGGAGCAGGCTGCGCCCGGAGAAGCCCTGACGCGCCGCCGGAGGACGCGGGTTCGATTCCCGCCACCTCCACCAGAGCCGCCAAGTTCGAACCATGATCTTGACGGCTTGTGGCCTTGTAAGACAGTTCGCCGCCCGGACGTCGTCCGGGCGGCGTTTTGCTGTGCCCATAAGGCGCTGTGCCCGTAAGTTGCGGCGCCCGTAAGTTGCTGTGCCCATAAGACGCCCAGTGGTGTCGTGGACGGGTTCGAGAATTTTTTGGGTGCATGAGACGTAGGTCCGGCCTTCGGGATGCACGCTCCAACGTGCCCACTGCCGCCGGAGGCTGCGACGTACGCGGCCTCGCCTGCCGCATGTACATCGCCTGAACCACGGCCGGTCTCGCATCTCATGATCTGGTGGGATCCTCGGAGCTATAACGCCGAAGATCCAACCAGATCATGAACGGCTCACCCGAGAACGCGCGGAGCGCGGCGCCCCGACGGGCCTCTTTACTGTGCGCGGCTGCGGCCACGTCCAGCCGCCGCCCGACGACGACCGCCCGCCTCGGCGCCCCCGCCCCGACGTCTGTCGGCAAAAAGTGACGGAATGACTTCGCTGTGTGTCGATCGTGCTAGCGGGGGTCGCGGGTCTGCCCCGACCATGACGGTGGCGTTGGCGACGGTGTGTTTGGGTGGCCAGTTGGGTGGGATAAAGCATCCGAAATCACGACGGGCGATCGTCGAATATGCTTCGCCTACCTGGAGGCTCCCGTGGTCTGGACCATCATCTTCTGGCTTTTGCTCGGCCTGGTCGCCGGCGCGGTCGCGCGTTTCGTCGTGCCCGGCCGTGACCCGATGGGCGTCGTCGGGACCATCGTCCTCGGGGTCGTCGGCTCGTTTCTCGGGGGATTTCTCGGATACCTCATCTTCGGTAAGGACCTGAGCGAGGGTGCGCTGCAGCCGTCCGGGGTCGTCGGGTCCATCATCGGCGCGATCGTCGTCCTGCTGGTCTACCGGGCCGCGAGCCACCGCCGCGTTCTGCGCTGACGGCGCTCCTCGGAGACGACCCCGTCAGCCCATAGGCGACCAGGATCGGCGGTCGGGGGCAGTCGCGGTCGGGGCAGGAGCCGGGTCTGATGTTCCGGAGAAACTCTGATGTTCCGGAGAAACTCGGCAGGCCTGGTTTCCCGCGGCGCCTTCGGTCGATGGCGGATCACGGTCCAAGTGGGCGGGCGGTCCCGAGACGGGGCCGTCCGCCCACCTCACATCAGTACGTCGTCCGCCCGGCGGGAAGCACCAGAACAGCCAGAAGCACCAGAACATCCATAGGACACCGGCCCGGAACAATGGAATCGGGAAGGCAAAATGGCTGGACGCGAGAAATGCTCACTCGCCCCACGCTGTCCCGCCCACGCCGGCCCGCGATCAGTCGTCGGATCAGTCGACGTGAGGTGGCGTAGGCACAGGTCCCGATCGCGACGCTGGCTGCCGACGTGGTGAGCGAGCGGGCCGAGGAGTTCTGGATCGTGTCCGATCCGACGGCCGTCCGCGAGACCCGGCACGCCGTGCGACGGTTGTGTCGAGGCGCCGACCTGGGCACCGACACCTGCGAGACGGCCATGTTGCTGGCCAGCGAGACCGTGACGAACGCCATCGTGCATGGCGGCCCTCCCGCGCGCCTGGTCATCCGGGTCTCGGCCGGCGGCATCCGCGTGGAAGTCACCGATGGCACCGCCCGCCCGCCCGTCGCCGTGCCCGCGCGGCCCGACGACACGAACGGCCGGGGCATCCAGCTGATCGACACGCTCGCGACCCGCTGGGGAGTCCAGCGACATCCCGATGGAAAGACCGTGTGGTTCGAGGTCGCGCCAGCTTCCCCAACCACCCCGCCAACCCCGACCTGGCCCCCGATCGGCTGACGCGCCCGGCGCACCGCGACTCGTCTTCCAGGCCACCGATGAGGAGGCCGTCGAGACCGGGCATCTTGTGGCGCCGTCGACGACCGCTCGGACGAGAAGCCGCAGGCCGTCGACCTCGTCTCGGAGGTCAGAACCGTTCGGCGGTCAATGGCCGGGGTAGCCGGACGACGCTGACGAAGAAGTCGTCGATGTGCCGGATGACCTCGACGAACCGCTCGAAGTCGACGGGTTTGGTGATGTAGACGTTGGCGTGCAGGTCGTAGCTGCGCAGCACGTCCTCCTCGGCCTCGGACGTCGTCAGCACGACCACCGGAATGTGTCGCAGCGTGCTGTCGGCCTTGACCTCGGCCAGCACCTCCCGGCCGTCCTTGAGCGGGAGGTTCAGGTCGAGCAGGACGATGTCCGGCCGAGGGCTGGCGCTGTACTTGCCTTCGCCCCGCAGGAAGTGCAGCGCCTCCACGCCGTCGCCGACGACGTGCAGGTTGTTCTTGACCTTGTGGTCCGCGAACGCCTCCCGGGTCATCAGCACGTCGCCTGGGTCGTCCTCGACGAGCAGGATCTCGATCGGCAACACGGGTTCGGAAAGCGGATTGGGCACGCTGCTCCTTCGTGTGCGGCGATCCGGGACACACGCCGCACCTCCTCTGTCGGGCCGTCGACGCGGCGGCGATCGCCTTGATCGGACTCGTCGCCTATGCCTGGCCCTTAGCCGGCAGGCTACACGGCGGTCCAACCGGCGCAGGGTCCCGCGGGCAGCGGGGAGCGGGCGGTAAGCCGCGTTCGAGGCGGCGTTCTCTCCGGCCCGCATCCGCGACTCGTGCAGCGCCAGGGTGGCCTGTTCGGCCTCGCGTCGTTCGATGTCGTAGCCCAGCGCCGTGATGGCGCACCTTGGCGGGAAGGCAGGGTTTGCGCTGGTCTATGGGGGAATAGGTCCCGCGGTTGCCGTTCTCGACGCTGAGCGAGGTCCGATGCCGACGCTTCTCCCTCCCGCCGCCCCCGCTGATCGCCTTCAGCCCATCCGCCCGGCGGAAGCCGCCTCCTTGCCTCAGACGGTCGGCCAGCCGCCGCATGGCGAGGACGACGCCGCGGCGCCGGCGCTCGACCTGGGGATGGCACTCGACGTGGCCGAGGTATCCGAGGCGATCGGGGGCGATTCCCTGGCCGAGGCCTACGCCGACGAGAGCGACCTCGACGTGGACCTCCTCGACTGGCGGGTCGGCGCCGCCTGTGGCTCAGCGGACGTCGAGATCTTCTTCCCACCGGAGAGCGCCGACGGACAGGAAAGGCTCCGGCGGGAGGCGGCCGCCAAGGAGATCTGCGCCGGGTGCCCGGTCCGCGTGCTGTGCCTGCTCTCGGCGATGGTCACCGGGGACCGGCACGGGATCTGGGGCGGCACCACCCCGGCCGAGAGGCTCACGAACGCGGACGGGTCGTTTCTCCAGCTGGATGCCGCCTGAGTGCGTAGCGCCGGCCGGGGCATGCTCCCGGCGAACGACGCCCACGAGCGACCGGCGGCAACGAAACCAGGCCTGCGGGTCTCTCGCGTGTGCCCGCGCCGATGCCCACGGGACCCGTGGGCATCGGCGCGGGCACGATCGCGCCCGGTTTAGTGCGGTTCTCATGGGTATGAGACTTCTATGCTTATCGACATCTTGATTGCGATCGTCATCGTCGCGATCGCCGCCGCGCTAGGACTGACGGTTCATCCAGTGCTGTGGGTGATTGTGATTATCGCCGTGCTCTGGCTCGTGGGCCGCCGCGGCATCGGCCGAGGCGGCCGATCGAGGCTCTAGCGGTAGGCTGGCCGCGGACCTGGAAGCGGGATATCCTCCGGCATATGAATTCCCAGGCCCACGAGGGTGGGCATGGTTGAACCCCCGTCACGCGAGTGGCGGGGGTTCTTGCCTTGTCGGGAAACCCCGATGTGTGCATTCCACCGGGTCCCGGTAGGCGCATTCGCGATGGGCCCTTGGAGGGGCTGGTCGTGGCGCAGCGCCCAGGGCTGGCCCAGCTGGGCGGCGCTGGCGTTGGCGCTGGTGGCGCAGGTGGCGGTTAGAGCGTCGCTGGTGGTCAGACGGAGCTGGTGGTGTCGGTGACGACGGTGGAGACGCCGTTGCCGAGGGCGCCGAGCCAACCAACCGCCGTGTGCACGATGGCCGCGGCGTCGCTGGGTGCGGTCATTACGTAGAAGACCACGAATATCCAGAATGCCCATGGCAGCAGGGCCTTCACTGTCGCGCACCTCCCACGGATGGTCTGTGTTTAAACAATAACCGTCCGCCGTCGGCGGCGCCGGCTCGATAGTGATCGTCTTGGCGCCTGTTTCTCGGCACATTTCGGATACCCACCCGGCCGTGGCCGAATTGATACCCGGAGACACGTGCCAATGCCTGGACGGCTGGCGCTCGCCGGCCGACGTCCCGGTCACGTAGCGGAAGGGTTCGGGTGTGTGCGGACGGGCGCGGTCGGCGATTCTGGGAAGGAGGGGGAATGAGGTGTTGCGCGACGTGGGGCCTCACTGCTTGTCCCGGGCCGTCGCCGGCCGGTACCCGAAGGGCCGCGCGTCGGCTGGGACCGGGCCGGCACGCGGTCCGGCGGCGCACTCGGCTGGAACGGTGAGCGGGCGGGTGTTCTGGTGGCTGGCCGGTGGAACCGCGCTGCTGTACGTGGGAGCGCTCGTCCCACTGGCCTTCCTGGGTGGACAGCCGCGGGTGGTCTTCCAGGGGATCGCGTTCGTCACCTGCAGTGTGTTCGCGGCCGTCGTAGCTGGTGTCGCCATCGTGCGCAGCCGCGGTGCCGAGCGTCGTTGGCGCCTGCTGCTGAGCAGTGGTCTGGCCTCGGCGGTGGGTGGGTCGATCGACTGGATGATCACCTGGCTGGTCGCGGACCGTTCCTCGGTCACGCTGGATGCCGCGGACCTGGTGTACCTGGTGCCGCCGTTGCTGGCCTCGCTGGGCCTGCTGAGCATTCCGATCCGGCCGGCCGAGGGGTCAGCGGAGCAGCGTGCGCCTCCGCTCGACCATGAGGAAGGACGGCATGCCGCGGCTGTGGTGGTCGCGCTGGACAGCCTGATGATCGTGGTGTCGATGTTCCTCATCGCCTGGGTCGCGGTGCTGGAGAACGTCACCGCCAGCGGGTTGAGCGGGTGGCCGTTCGCGCTCGCCCTCGCCATCCCGTTGAGCGGGATGTTGTTGATCGTGGTCGCCGTCCTGCTGATGACGTTCCGACGGCCCTGCAATGGCCGGTCGATGGGGCTGGTGACCGCCAGCCTGGTGCTCTTCGCCGTTTCGGAGACGGCGTTGATATTTCTGGCCGCGGGCGGGCCGTTCGAAGTCGACGACACGGCGCTGTACTGGATCGGCACCGTCCTCGCCCCGCCGCTGCTCGCGCTGGCCATGGTCGTCCCGCCGGGACCGGCCAGGAGGCGACCGGCACGGCCGGGCCGGGGCGGCGGCGAGGACCGGTCGCTGTTGGTCCATGCCTATCTGCCGTACCTGCCCCTGGGCGTCGCCGCGCTGCTGGTCGTCGTGCCCGCTGCCCGGGGCCAGGCCCTGCAGGGGATCACTCTGCAGCTCTCGATCGTGCTCGTCACCCTGGTCACGATCCGCCAGCTGATCACGGTCGCGCAGAACACCCGGCTGATGGCGAGCCTGCGCGCGACCCAGCGCGGCCTACGCCACCAGGCGCTGCACGACCCGCTGACCGGCCTGGCCAACCGCGCCCTGTTCACCGCCGAGGTCGACCACGCCGTCGACGCACACCGCGCCAGCGGCCGGCCACTCGTCGTGCTGTTCTGCGACCTCGACGACTTCAAGACCGTCAACGACACCCTCGGCCACGGCGCCGGCGATGAGCTGTTGCGCGCGGTCGCCGGGCGGCTGCGCGGCGCCGTCCGCGCCCAGGACCTCACCGCCCGCCTCGGCGGCGACGAGTTCGCCGTCCTCATGCGCGACCCGTCCGACGACCCACGCGCGACCGGCGACGCCACCGCGAGGCACATCCGAGAAGCCATGAGCCCGGCGTTCCAGGTCCACGGGCAGCGGCGCGACCTCCAGGCCAGCGTCGGCGTCGCCGTGGCCGACGCCGGAACCCCCGTCGCCAGCACCGAAGATCTGCTTCACCGCGCCGACCAGGCGATGTACGCCGCCAAGAACCGGCTCCGCCACCCAGGCTTTCACCCAGCCCTTTCCGCCTCTCGCCTTGGCCTGCCACGATTCCTCCATCGGAGAACGCCCGGGGCGTCGGCCCCCTGGTGATCGCCGTGCTGTCGCAGCCCGATGTCGGGGCTGGTGGCGGCCGCCGCAGAGGGCCCGCGTTCCCGGCGTCGCAGCGCGGCGCGGGTGACGGGCTCGACGAACCGGGCGGCGAGCGGGCCGAGGATGGCCATCAGCAGCACGTAGCTGGCTGCCAGCGGTCCCAGCTTCGGGTTCACGCCGGCCGCCACGGCGAGGCCGGCGATGACGATCGAGAACTCGCCGCGGGCGACCAGCGCCGCCCCGGCGCGGAACCGGCCGAGCGTCGCGATTCCCGCCCGCCGGGCCGCCCACCAGCCGGTCAGCACCTTCGTCGCGACTCCGGCCAGCGCCAGCAGCGACGCCGCGCCCAGCACCGGCGGGATCGCCGACGGGTCGGTCTGTAGCCCGAAGAAGACGAAGAACACCGCGGCGAACAGGTCCCGCAGCGGAGTCAGCACCTCGCTGGCGCTCTCGGCGACCGGGCCGGACAGCGCGATGCCCACGAGGAACGCGCCGACCGCGGCGGACACCTCCAGTCGCTGCGCGACGCCCGCGACGAGCAGCGCGAGCCCGAGCGCCCGCAGCAGCAGGATCTCGTCGTTGCGGTCGGACTTCGGGTTGAACACCAGCAGGGTGACCTTGGCGCCGTGCCGCAGCGCCACGACCAGCACCCCGACCAGCGCGCCGAGGGCGATCGCTACCGTCAGCGAGCCGCGAGCGACGGTCTGGTGGGCCAGCAGCGCCGTCACGACCGGCAGGTACACCGCCATCGCCAGGTCCTCGAGCACCAGCACCGACAGCACCACCGGCGTCTCCCGGTTGCCGAGCCGGTGCAGGTCGCCGAGGACCTTCGCGATGATCCCGGACGACGAGATCGCGGTCACTCCACCCATGACCACCGCCGCGAGCGCGCCCCAGCCGAGCAACAGGGCGGCGGCGACGCCTGGAGCCGCGTTCAGCACGAGGTCGAGGCCGCCGGCCGGTGCCTGGCGGCGCAGCCCGTGGATCAGCTCGCTGGCGGTGTACTCCAGGCCAAGGGTAAGGAGCAGGAGGACGACGCCGATCTCCGCGCCTGTCTTGATGAACTCCTCGCTGGCCCCGAGCGGGAGCAGCCCACCGTGGCCGAACGCCAGCCCGGCGAGCAGGTAGAACGGGATCGGGGAGATCCCGACCCTGGAGGCGACGTGTCCCAGGATCCCGAGGCAGAACAGCACCCCGCCGAGCTCGATGAAGACCGATGCCGTGTCATGCACGCCGTCACCCACTTCCTGTCTGGTCAGCCGGTGCGGAACAGCTCGGCGACGGCGGCGGTGTTCTCCGGGGTTCCGACCACCACGACGACGTCCTCGGCGGCGAACCGGAAGTCCGGCCGCGGCGAGGCGAGGACCTCCTGGTCGCGTACGACCGCGACGATCGACGCGCCGGTGCGGGTGCGCGCCTGGGTGTCGCCGAGCGGCCGGCCCGCGTAGGGGGAGTCCGGCGAGATCCGGATTCGTTCGCCGACCAGGCCCGCGAACATCTTGTTGAGGTTGGCCAGCTTCTCGACGATGTGCGGCGCGCCGAGCAGTTCGGAGAGCGCATCGCCCTCCTCGGCGGTGAGCATCAGCGACTCGGCGACGGCGTCCGGGTCGTCCGCTCCGTAGATCACCAGCTCTCGCCGGCCCTTGTGGTGCGCGACGACGCCAACCCGGCGCCTGCCGCGGGTGGTGAACTCGTGCCGCAGCCCGATGCCGGGCAGCGCGGTCTCCTCGATCTCCATGGATGCGGCCTTTCGTTGGCTCTCGGCAGTCGGCGGGCCAAAGGGTGCGCGAGAATGATCTTCTTTCGCACACCCGGAGGCCGTTGTCCCCGAGATCACTGACGGGAGGTCATCGGCCAGGCGCGGAACGTCCAGCGGCGGAACGTCCAGCGGCGGAACGTCCAGCGGCGGAAGGCTCGGTCTCGGGAGTCGGCCCGGGAACGGCGCCGGTGCGAAGGCGCGGACCCTTCGACGGCACGTCGACCGGGACCCGGCCAGCGGTGTCGGTGTCGTCGTCGGCGGCGGCGTCGATGGCGTCGGTGGCGGGAGGCAGCGGGAGCCCCTCGCGGCCGGGCCTCCCATCCGCGGTGTAGCGAATGGGCCGCGACAGCGCCTCCAGACCGAACCGGCGCCGATCTCTGCGCAGATCCCACCAGATCACGATCGTTGGCGCGATGAACATGAAGCCGAGAAGCGGGACCACGATCAGTACACGGCCCCAGTCGAGTCCTGAATGCACAGGCTGTTCTCCATAACGGTGTCCCTGGGCCCAGCCCGCGACGGGGGAGGGCGCCAGGCAAGACGAATGTGAAGCCCCAGCCGCGTCGTCTCGAACGCGGCGGAAGATTCCGGACCGGTGGGCGACGAGGAAGGGCCAGCGAAGAAGTGCCACCCCGGCGGCAGATCACCGGCGGCGTCCGGCGACGCCGTTGCGCCGTTACGCGGCAACGGCGCAACTTGGCAACGGCGCAACGCGGCAACGCTTTCGCGGACGTCGCGGACGTCGCGGACGTGGGCGCAGCTGGATGTCCGGCGGGTCGACCTGGAGAGCCAGGCCGGTCAGGAGACGACCGCCCGCGACGCCGGGCCACCCATAACAGGGCGCTCCGGTCAGAGCCGGCCGGATTCGCGATCCGCCGCTCGCGCGATCAGCGCGCGGCAGCCAGGGGTTCTACTACGGCGTTATCTACCTGGCAGGTGGGCCACGGGCGCCGCACACACCGTCGAGCTTGTCCGGCCGGCGACCGCGGCCAACAGCTCGTCGCCACCAGACGAGACCCGGCAGCGTCAGCCCGAAGAGCGTCGCCGCGACGGCCAGATCGCCAGGATGATCGGGGGCCAGCTTCGCCGACACCGCCATGCGGCCATCGACGCGGGGAACGACCACATCCGCGCGGGCCGCGGAACCCGCGACCGAGGAGACGGCGGCCAGCGCCCGGTCCGACGCTCCCGCGCCAGCACCGCCGCCGCCACCGCCCGCGCTCAGCAGGCCAATCACCAGCAGGGCCACCGCCCAGAGGGCGCCGAAGCTCCGGCGCCGGACGGTGACCATGTGCCCAGCGTAAACCAAGGCCACAACCCACGAACGTGAACCGATTCCGCTTCGAGATCAGTCAGGCGCTGCGCGACAGTGGCCTGACTGATCTCGAACAGGCCGTTCCGTCGTCAGGCCGGGGCTGGCCGGTGATGCCCCGCAGCCCGCAGCCCGGGCCTGGTTCCTTAACGTTCCGTGGCTGTCAAGCCTGATCTAACTGCCCAGCTCGAACATGTCGGAGTGCTCTGAACTGCATGTTTGCGACACGCGACCCAGACTTAAAGACTCCTGTGATTGCTCTGTGTGACTGTTGATGGACGGGCCCGCAGGTCGCTGTCGGTAACAGGTTCGACGCGGCTCCATGGCAATCCCACTGCAGCTAGGTCGCGTCCAGCGGCGTGATGTACGGAGAGTGACGTCGCGTGATCCTGGGTGCAGGTTATGCGGTGAGGGCTTCGGGGGTCACGCTGATCTCGGGTGTGTCGGGCGCGGTTTCGGCTGGGTCGGTTTTGGCGAGGATTTCCAGGCCGAAGTAGCGGTGGGTCTCGATCCATTCGTCGTGCTGTTCGGCGAGGACGGCGCCGACGAGTCTGATGATGGCGTCGCGGTTCGGGAAGATCCCGACGACGTCGGTGCGTCGGCGGATCTACTTGTTCAGCCGTTCCTGCGGGTTTGAGGACCAGATCTGGCGCCAGATCTCCCGGGATGGGCGGTGAACGCGAGCAGGTCGGCTTTGGCTACACCGGCGCCGCGACGGTGGATGGTGCCGTTGGTGACCGCCGCCGTGCTGGCCGGGGGAACGGTGACCGCGTGCTCGTCGGACTCGTCGGATAAGCCGCGGAATCCGGTCGCCGCGCCGACCCCGAAGGTGGGAGATATCCCCTCCTGCGACCCGGAGAAAGGCGCCCGGCCCGACGCCGTGCCCGGGGACTGCGGCCGCGACGACAAGGGTGAGTGGAAGTTCGCGGGTACGGTGAACAACCGCTCGAAGGACAAGCGGGACTATTCGATCGTGGTCGACTTCGTGCTTGACGAGGGCAACACGGTCGTCGACACGAAGGTTGTGAAGGTGCCCGGAGTCGCCGGCGGGAAAAGCGCCGACTGGACGATTCTCGGCGCGTCCGGCAAGGAAGACGATCTGCGCTGCGTCATCCGTAACGTCCAGTTCTCCTAGCCGTCGGTTGCCCCGGCGGCCCCGCACCGCCGCCGGGGCCGCCGGCTGGGGCTGCCCGCGTCAGCGGACCACATCGAACACCTGCTTCTGGACGCCGTTGGCGTAGGCCTGGTACTCCACCAGCTTCAGCATGGCCTTGTCCTTGTCGGCCGCGCTGAACAGCCGCTTCCCGGCGCCCAGCAGGACGGGAAACACCAGCAGGTGGTAACGGTCGACCAGGCCCGCGTCGGCCAGGCTCTTCCCCAGTTCCGCGCTGCCGTGCACCGCGATCGGGCCGCCCTCGGTCTCCTTCAGCGCCGCGACCTCGTCGACGGAGCGCAGGATCGTCGCCGGCCACCGCGGGTCGTCCTGCGTGAGCGTGGTCGAGACGACGTAACGCGGCATCGCGTTGTAGCCCGCGAACTCCTCCATCGTCGGCCAGATCGGGGCGAACGCCTCGTAGCTGATCCGCCCCAGCAGCAGCGCCGTGGTCTCCTCCTGCTCCCGGCCCTTGATCTCATAGGCGGCCGGGTCGAAGTCGATGTCCTTGAAGGTCCAGCCGGTGTTCCGGTACTCCGCCTCGCCGCCCGGCGCCTCCATGACGCCGTCGACGGACACGAAGGCGGTGACGATCAGAGTGCGCATCCTGGACTCTCCTCTTTGCTGGGTCGTGGACTTCCGCTTGCTGTGTCGTGGACCTCCGGCATTGCCGTGGTCCCGGTCCCGCGGTCCGCTCGGTGCTTTACCTGGTCAGACTGACCGACGGCCGGGAACTCATCGGTGACCGGGTCCGGCGCGCGCCGCCCGCCGCCCGCCGCCGGGTCTGTCGGTCTCCACGGCTGGGTCGATCACCGCGGGAAGGTGGCCTCGATGTCCAGCCCGCCGGTCGGCCGGGCCGCGGCGGCGAGCCGGGCGCCGTGGGCCTCGGCGATCGCCCGGACGATCGCGAGGCCCAGGCCGTGGCCCTCGCCGTGCCGGATGCGCCGGCCGTGCAGCTGCTGGAACGGCTCGAAAAGTCGGGCGACCTGCGCTGGCTGGACGACCGGCCCCGAGTTGCGGACGGACAGCCGCGCCCCGCTGGAGGTCGCCGACGTCGTCACCTCGACCCGCCCACCGGCCACGTTGTAGCGCAGCGCGTTGTCGACCAGGTTCGCCACCAGGCTCTCGACCAGCCGCGGATCCCCCGACGCGGGTGCCGCGTCGAGGGTCGAGTCGACGGCCACGTCGGCGGGCCGATGCGATGGGCGGTACGACAGGACCTGCCGGGCGATGTCGGCCAGGTCGAACGGCTCCCGCCGGTCCACGCCCTGCTCGCCGCTGGCCAGGGTGAGCAGGGCCTCGATCAGTCGCTCCTGCGTCGCGCCCAGCTCAAGCACCTCCCCGCAGGCCACCCGCAACGAGTCGACCGTCGTGTCGGGGTCGGCGAGGGCGACCTGCAGGACGGCTCGCTGCGCGGTCAGAGGTGTGCGCAGCTCGTGCGACGCGTTCGCCACGAAGCGCCGCTGCGACGCGAACGCGGCCTCCAGCCGGCCGAAGAGGTCGTCGAGGGTCGCCGCGAGCTCGGCGAACTCGTCGGCGCGGCCGGTCGGCCCCAGCCGGCGGTGCAGGTTGCTCGCCGAGATGTCCCGGGCCGTCGCGGTGATGGTCCGCAGCGGCCGCAGGAACCGGGCCGTCACCAGCCAGCCCAGCCCGACCGACACCAGCAGCAGCGCGACCAGGCACAGCGACCAGGTGAGGAACGGGAAATACGTCGTCGTGGTCGGCCGCATCCCTGGCCCTGGGCCTGGCCCGAGCCCGGGATCGAGCACCGCGCCGACCGGCGCGGACGACCTGGTCCCGACCAGCGCCGCCGTCAGCAGCACCGTGCCCGACACGAAGAACGGGATGGCGTAGAGCAGCATCAGCTGCGTCCGCAGCCGCCGCGGCAACCGCGGGCGGGGGATCACAGCTCGCCGATCCGGTAGCCGCCCTCGCGGACGGTGAACACCACCGGCGGGTCGCCCAGCTTGGCGCGCAGCCGGCGGATCGTCGTCTTCACCGCGGTCGTGAACGGGTCCGCCGCCTCGTCCCACACCCGTTCGAGCAGCTCCTCGGCCGGCACCGGCCGTCCCGACGCGGCGAGCAGGCATTCGAGCACTCCGAGCTCCTTCGGGCTGAGGTCGAGGCGCCGGCCGCCCCGGGACGCGACCCGCCGACCCGGGTCGAGGGTCAGGTCGCCGTGCTCCAGCACCGGCGGCACCAGGGCGGTCGGCCGGCGGGCCAGCGCCCGGATCCGGGCGACCAGCTCGGCGAAGTCGAACGGTTTCGGCAGGTAGTCGTCGGCTCCCAGGCCAAGCCCGTCGACCCGGTCCCTGACCGTGCTCGACGCGGTCAGCATGAGGACCCGGCTGCCCGAGTACGTGGCGACGATCCGCCGGCACACCTCGTCGCCGTGCGTGCCGGGCAGGTCCCGGTCGAGCACCACCACGTCGTACCGGGTGGACACGAGGCGCGCCAGCGCGTCGTCACCGTCGAGCGCGACGTCGACCGCCATCCCCTCGCGGCGCAGCCCGGTCCTGATCGTGCGGGCCAGAATCTCGAAGTCCTCCACCACCAGGACGCGCATCCCATCACCATCCCAGGCCGGCGGTGGCGTCCAGGTGTCGTCGGGCGGCACCGTGCTGACACCGCCGGACGGTTAGAACCCCGACCTATGATCACCGTGAACGGACTGCGGAAACGGTTCGGCGAGACCACCGCCCTGGACGGAATGACGTTCACCGTCCAGCCGGGGCAGGTCACCGGCTTCGTCGGGCCGAACGGCGCCGGCAAGTCGACCACCATGCGGGTCGTCCTCGGCCTCGATGCCGCCGACGACGGCGAGGCCCTGATCGACGGGCACCCGTACCGCTCCCTGCGCCACCCGCTGCGCCACGTCGGCGCGCTCCTCGACGCGGCCGCGGTCTCGCCGGGCCGCACCGCCCGCAACCACCTGCTGTGGCTCGCGCACTCCCAGGGGCTCGGGGCCGGCCGGGTCGACGAGGTCCTCGACGCCGTCGGGCTCGGTTCCGTCGGCCGGCGCCGGGCCGGGGGGTTCTCGCTCGGCATGCGGCAACGCCTCGGCATCGCCGCCGCGCTGCTCGGCGACCCGCCGGCGCTGATGCTCGACGAGCCGTTCAACGGCATGGATCCCGAAGGGATCATCTGGATGCGCGGTCTCACCCGGGCGCTCGCCGCCGAGGGGAGGGCGGTCCTGGTCTCCAGCCACCTGATGAGCCAGCTGCAGGACATCGCCGACCACGTCGTGGTCGCCGGCCGGGGCCGGGTCCTCGCCGACGCGAGCGTCCCCGAGCTGCTGGCCGCCGTGTCGGACGGCCGGGTCACGGTACGTTCCTCGGCCGCGCGCGCGGCGGTGGTGCTGGCGGGCGGTGGCGGTTCCGTCACGGCCGCCGGGGACGGCACGCTCGTCGTGGCCGGCCTGCCGGCCGAGGCGATCGCCGCGCTGCTCAGCCGCCACCGCGTGCCGTTCTCCGAGCTCGCCGCGCACCGGGCGACGCTCGAGGACGCCTACCTGGAGCTCACCCGCGACGCCGTGGAGTACCGCGCCGCCGCGTCGGCCGCCACCACGGAGGAGGCACGATGAGCGCGTTCGCGGACACGCTGCGGGCCGAGTGGACGAAGTTCCGGACCATCCGCGGCTGGGTCATCGCCACCGTCGCCATCGTCGGCGTCATCGTGGCGTTCGGGCTCATGCCGGGGATGCAGGGGAGCTGTGGCAAGAACGGCCCGGGATCCGAGTGCTCGCTGCCGGTCGGCCCCGGCGGCGAGGAGGTCACCGACACCTTCACGTTCCTGCACCAGGCGCTCGCCGGGGACGGCGAGGTCATCGCCCGGGTCACCGCCATCACCGGCCTGGCGTCCGGGGTGGACCCGGACGCGCCGAGCCACACCGTCGAGCCGTGGGCCAAGGCCGGCCTCATCGTCAGGGCGGGCACGGGGCAGGGCTCGTCGTACGCGGCGGTCATGGTCACCGGTGGCCACGGGGTGCGGCTGCAGTACGACTACACCCACGACGTCGCAGGCAGCCCCGGCGACACCACCACCACCGCCCCTCGCTGGCTGCGCCTGAGCCGATCCGGGGACACCGTCACGGCCGCCGAGTCCGTCGACGGCGGCCGGTGGACGACCGTCGGCACCGCTCGGCTGCCCGGCCTGCCGCCGACCGTCGAGGTCGGGCTGTTCGCCACGTCCCCGCAGCACTCCGAGGAGCTGCACGCCGGGCTGATGTCCGGCGCCATGGGCGGGCCGACCCAGGTGACCGGCACGTTCGACCACCTCGCCGCGCGGGACGGCTGGACCGGCGCGGCCTGGCACCCGGACGTCATCGGCGCGCCGAGCGGGCCGTCGGGCGATCCCCTGGGCGCCGCGCTGGGGGTCGAGCGGGTCGGCGACGCCGTGCGCCTGACCGGTTCCGGCGACATCGCGCCGGCCGTGGCCGGCGCCGGGGGCCTCGGGGTGTCCATCGCCCAGACGCTGGTCGGCACCTTCGTCGGCCTGATCCTGGCCGTCGTCGTGGGCACCGTGTTCGTCACCGCGGAGTACCGTCGCGGACTCGTCCGGACGACGTTCGCGGCCAGTCCGCACCGCCTGCGGGTCCTGGCCGCGAAGGCCACCGTCGTCGGCGGCGTCATGTTCGTCGCCGGCCTGGCCGCGGCGGCGGCCACGATCACCCTCGGGCAACGGGTGCTGCGCGGCAACGGCGTGTACGTCCATGCCGCCCCGGCCGGCACCGAGGCGCGCGTCGTCGTCGGCACCGCGGCCCTGCTCGCCGTAGCCGCGGTCCTGGCCCTCGGCCTCGGGACGCTGCTGCGGCGCGGCGTCACCGCGGTCACCACCGCGGTCCTCGTGATCGTCCTGCCATACCTGCTGGCCATGACCGTCCTGACGGGCGACGCGGCGCGCTGGCTGCTGCGCGTCAGCCCGGCGGCGGCGTTCGCGCTGCAGCAGGCGTCGCCGGAGTATCCGCAGGTGGCGAACCTCTACACGCCGGCCGACGGGTACTTCCCGCTCGCGCCGTGGGCCGGCTTCGCCGTCCTTGCCGGCTGGGCGGCCGTGGTCCTCGCCGCCGCCGCGGTGACGCAACGCCGGCGGGACGCATGACGCCGACGGATGCCACGGAGCCCCGCCCACGAGCGCAGCGAGGTTGCCCGTGCGAGGAAGCAGCCTCGGCTTGGCGACGCTACAGCGTGCCGCGACCGAACGGGGCGCGGAGGCGCGCCTCCGCGGAAGCCCGCCCACGAGCGCAGCGAAGTGCCCCGCGAACAGAGGTCGTTCGTGGATTGGCGACGTTCAGCGGCGGGCGACCGTGCGGCGCGGAGGCGCGCCTCCGCGGAGGCCCGGCCCACGAGCGCAGCGAAGTGGGTTGGGCCGCAGCGGAGGTCGCCGGAGCGCCCGTGAGCGGAGGAGGACGGCGCGCGGAGGTCCCTTCCGCAGCGAAGCAAGGAAGGGGCCGGAGCGCGCCGCCCGCACGGAGCGAACCATGAACACAGTGCGCGCCGAGTGGACCAAGCTGCGCACGTCGCCGGGCACGCTGGCGCTGCTGGCCGCGGTCGTCGCCGGCACGGTCGCGGTGAGCGCGGTCGCGGCCGGGTTCTCGGACCCGCTGCCCGGCGCGGACCTGCCGAGGCTGAGCCTCACCGGAGTGCAGCTGGGTCAGGCGGTCGTGGCGGTCCTGGCCGTGCTGGCCGTCGGCGACGAGTACGCCAGCGGCCTGGCTGTGGTGACGTTCACGGCCATGCCGCGCCGCAGCAGGGTGCTGGCCGCCAAGGCGGCGGTCGTCGCCGCCGTGGTGGCGGCCGCGGCGGCCGTCGCCGTGGCCGGGTCCGTGGCCGCGGGTCGGTTCCTGCTGCCCGCGCACACCCTGGCCGCGCGCCCGGCGGTCGGCTCGGTGCTGTACCTGGTCCTCATCGGCCTGTTGAGCCTCGGGATCGCGGCGGCCGTCCGTAGCCCGGCCGCCGGGATGGGGACGGTCCTCGCGCTCCTGTACGCGCTCCCGATCGTGAACGCCGCGGTGGCCGACCCGGCCTGGCAACGGCGCCTGCAGCGGATCGAGCCGGCGAGTGCTGGCCTGGCGGTGCAGGCCACCTCCGGCGACCTCGCGATCGGCCCCTGGAAGGGTCTCGGCGTCCTGGCGTTGTGGGCCCTCGGCGCGCTGCTTGCCGCCGCGGTACTCCTCGAACGCAGGGACGCCTGACAGCGTCGACGCCGGTGCCCCGGTGCCCCGGTGCCCCGGTGCCCGGGCGTCCGGGCGTCCGGGCCACCCCGGCGCGCGGCCGCCGGGGTGGCCTGAGCCACGAGCAGGCCCAGCTGATCGAGCCCGCGAGCGTGCGGCCGGTCGATCGGGAGGCCTGGCATCGTGGCTTTCGGCTGAGGCGCACGCGCCTTGTCCGCGGCTTCGGCTACTGTCGGTGCCGGTGTGCCGGGAAGTCTGGTCGGCGGCTGGTGACCTGACCCCGTGGCGAGGAGTCCGCCGTGCCCGAGAGCCCACCTCGCCGGTTCGTGGTGTTCGATCGTGGATCGTGGCCGGAGAGCCGTCGGATCGCCGCCATCCTGCGCAAGGAGACCATCGGCGGCGCGGTGTTGCTGGTGGCCACCGTCCTGGCTCTGGTCTGGGCGAACTCGCCGTGGTCGGCCTCCTACCAGTCGATGGTGTCCTACCGCCTGGGGCCGGCCCGGCTGCGTCTGGATCTCACGGTGGCCGAATGGGCGGCCGACGGACTGCTCGCGATCTTCTTCTTCGTGGCGGGGTTGGAACTCAAACGCGAGTTCGTCGCCGGCGATCTGCGTGATCCGCGGCGAGCCGCCGTTCCGGTCGTCGCCGCCATGGGAGGCGTCGCGGTTCCGGCCGTGCTGTACTCGCTGGTCAATCTCGACGGCGGCGCGTCCCGGGGCTGGGCGATCCCGACCGCCACCGACATCGCGTTCGCGCTGGCGGTGCTGGCCGTCGTCGGACGGCATCTGCCGCCGGCGCCGCGGACCTTCCTGCTGACCCTCGCCGTGGTCGACGACCTGCTCGCCATCGTCATCATCGCGGTCGTCTACACCCGCCACCTCTCGGTCGTCCCGCTGCTGGGCGCCCTGGTGCCGTTCGCGGTGTTCACCGTCCTGGTGCAACGCCGAGTACGGGCGTGGTGGCTGCTGCTTCCCCTGGCCGCGGCCACGTGGATGCTGGTACACGCCTCCGGTGTGCACGCGACCGTCGCCGGGGTGCTCCTGGGATTCGCCGTGCCGGTACGACGACGACATGGCGACCAGGCCGGCGGGCCCCCGACGGGTCCCGGGCTGGCCGAGCATTTCGAGCGCCGCTGGCGGCCGATCTCGGCCGGTGTCGCGGTGCCGGTCTTCGCGTTCCTCTCCGCCGGGGTCACCATCGGCGGCCTGCACGGCCTGACCGACGCTCTGACAGACCGTGCCGCCCTCGGGGTCATGCTCGGCCTCCTCATCGGAAAACCCGTGGGGATCATGGCCGCTACCTTTCTGGTAGCCCGCTTCACCCACGCCACCCTCGACGACGAGCTCGCCTGGATCGATGTTCTCGGGCTGGCGGTCCTGGCGGGAATCGGGTTCACCGTCTCCCTGCTCATCGGCGAGCTCGCCTTCGGCACCGGCAGCGGCCACGACGACCACATAAAGATCGCCATCCTGGCCAGCTCCCTGTTCGCCGCTGTCCTCGCCGCCGCTGTGCTGCGCCCGCGCAACCGCGCGTACCGCGCGAGCCGCGCGACGAACTCGACTCAGTGACGCTGCTCTTGGAGGTCGGCTGTGCCCGGTTTCGACGCGACGCCCTCGTAGGCGAAACCCATCAGCGCCGTACCGCTCATCGGATACGTCCTGACCGACTCCACGGTTAGTCCGGACTTCTCGACCAGCTCGTCGATCCGGCGGTTGAGCTTGCAGCCTCCGGCGAGTCGGCCCCAGGAAGGTGTGAGCCGGTCCTGCCAGCGGGCTACGCCGGGTCTGGGCGAGCGGCCGTGCTCGGTGAAGTGCATCGTGCCGCCGGGCCGCAGTACTCGATGGATCTCGCGCAGCGCCTGTTCGGCATCGGGGATGGTGCACAGTGTCCAGGTCGTCAGCACATGGTCGACCGACTCGTCCGGAAGGGGTAGCGCCTGGCCATCGTCACCGATGAACTCGACCGGGGCGGGCGCCGCGGCAATGCGAGACGCCGCGAGTTTGCGGCCGACGGCCGCGGGCTCGACCGCGAGCAGGCGAGTGACGCCTGCTGGAAGATGCGGAATGTTGCGTCCCGACCCGAAACCGATCTCGAGAACCTCGCCGGACAGCCCGGCCGCGACGCGCGCCCGGGTCTCCTCCATCGGTCTGCCGAGGGCGAGGTCGGTGATCCGGGGCAGCACCTGGTCGTCATAGAACCCCATCACGACTCCTCATCGGAGGACCTGGGCGGAACCTGGGCGGGGCACGGCGGCGTTCGGTCCCTCGGCCCGGCCGGCGGCCGGTGGCGCCGCGGCGACGAGGGTGGCCTCGATGGTGGGCCAGGGCAGGCCAGGTGGCAGCAGGATGGTGACGACGTCGGCGACCTGGTCCCAGGCCGCTAGCTGCTCGGTGACCTGGCCGCCGGTTCCGTAGGCGGCGAGCTGGTCGAGGACGGACTGGGCGGCAGGGGGAATGATGCCGCGCCGCGGGCTCGGTCGCGGGTTGGCATCCGCGATGGCGCTGATCTGGGGGGCGTAGCCCTGATCGGACACCGACCGGGCATAGACGCCGCCCATGGCGGTGAGGTACCAGGCGGCGCAGGAGGCGGCGATGTGCCGGGCGGTGTCGGGGTTCTCATCGGCGACGGCGATGGGGCCGGCCGCCACGGTGAGAGCCGCCCGGTCCGGAGCGACGGTCGCCCGCAGCCGGTTGAGCTGCTCCGCCGCGGCCGGGAGGTGGTCCCGGGCCATCAGCGCGGGGATCCAGCCGTCGCCGACCTCGGCGGCCACCCGGGTCGTGCGTGGGCCGAGTGCCGCGAGGAAGATCGGCACCTCGGAGGTCGGGGACTGGCCCAGTCGCAGCGGGTGCGCGCCAGGGAGGTGGCGCAGCTGGGCCGGCTCGCCGGCGAGCAGCGCGCGGACCTGGGTGACGACCTCGCGCAGCTTCGCGGCCGGATGCTCGAACGGCACGTCGTGAAACCCCTCGACCAGTGCTTTCGTGCTGGCACCCAGGCCGAGCACGTAGCGCCCCGCACAGACCTGGTGCAGGGTGGCGGCGGTCATCGCCAGTGTCGCCGGGGTGCGCCCCCACACCGACAGGACAGCCGAGGCCAGCTGGATACGAGTGGTGCGCAGCGCGATCTCAGTCACGACCGGGGTGGAGTCCAGGCCCCATCCCTCGGGAACCGCGAAGGTCTCGTATCCCAGCTCTTCTGCCAGCACTGCGGCCCTGACGATGACGTCTCGCCGGGTCTCCATGGGGGTGAGGCCCACCCCGCGCCGCGCAGTCATGACGCCGCGCTCTCGGCCGGGCCGTGGAAACAGGTTGGGACTGCCAGGGTCGGTGGCGCCGGGCGCGGTGACTGTTTCCCGGTGGCCGGTAGGGGCGCCGGGATCGAGACGGGTGACATGAGGTCGACGCTAGGACCGCCGCGTCGGGCCGCCTATCGGGTGAACTACTGGCCTGGCACCGCTCCGGCGTGGTCCTGGCACGGTTGGCGGCCGCGGATATCGGGTGTTCGACCGATCCTTCAGCGGTGCCGGCGCAGCCGCTGTTCGGTGGTCCAGGCCGCGATCTGGGCGCGGGAGCTCATCCGCAGCTTGCGTCGGATGTTCTCCACGTGCGTTTCGATCGTTCGCGGCGCGACGGACAGCCGGCCGGCGATGGCATGGTTGGTGAGCCCCTCGGTCACCAGTTCGGCGATCTCGAACTCACGGTCCGTCAGCCGTTGTCCCCTGCGCGCGGGCTGGCCAAGAAAGGTGAGTGCCGCGTCCAGGACCGCCTCCCAGTCGCCGTGGTAGTAGAGATGGCTGGAGCCTGGCAGCGGGATCAGGGTGGCCCCGGGGATACTCGCGGCGACCGCGCGGCCCAGCTCGAACCTGGTGCCTCGGTCGCCTTCGCGGTGCAGGACCGCGGTCGGCGTCCGGACCGCCGGAAGGAGCGCCCGGATGTCCGTGTCGTAGTACACCTCCAGCAGCTGGGCGGCCACCGCGGCCGAGGCGCTCGTCCGCTGGAACCGGGTGAACGCCGCCATCTCGTCCGCGGTGGGATCGGTGACGAATGCGTTCGCCAGCGCCTGCAGCCCCATGCCCCAGTGCGCCCGCACCAGCGCGACGACGGACTTCCTGACGTCGAGCGGAGCCAGCTCTCGGCCGTCGGCGCACATTCCGTAGACCACGAGCGCCTCGACCCGTTCCGGGCACCTCGCCGCGATCGCGGCGGCGATCTGACCCCCCTGCGAGGCGCCGAACAGGCGGAAGCGGCGCGTGCCCACCGCGTCGGCGACCGCCAGCGCCGCAGCCACCTGACCGTCGAACGAGAGGTCTGCTCCGTCCCGATCCGACAGGCCACATCCGGGCTTGTCGAAGCGAATCACCGTGAAATGCTGCGCGAGGCGTTCGACGAACCTGCCAAAGGAAAGCAGATCCAGCTGCTCACGGAGGTGGGTGATCCACCCCGAGTCGCACAACAAGGCCGGTCCAGACCCCATTGTCGAATACGCGACGGGGCCAGCCGGCGTCGCGCAGTATTTGATCAGCGCCCGCACTCGTCCACGCTGACAGGTCCAGCCGACGCAGTAAAGGAATCCACACGGACGGCGAGGGCTACGAGCAGGCCCAGTTGATCGAGCCCGCCAGGGTGCGGCCGGCGTATGTGCTGGCGCTGAACGAGACAGAACCGCCGGTCGAGGTGATCTCGACGGTTGCCGGCACGGCGTCGATGGCGTACCGGGAGGCGTCGTTCGCGACCAGGGACACGGTCACCACCGCCGCGTACGAGCCCGGTCCGGTGTAACCCGCGACCCGCACGCTCTCGGCGACCGTGGCCCCGTTCACGACGCCGGTCGCCGACTCGGCGTAGCGCCGCCCGGCGACCTCGCAGCTCACCGGCGTGTTGACGTGCCCCGCGACGGACACCGGGCTGGTGATGCCGACGGTCAGCGAGCCGGGGCCGCCGGTGCCCGCCCCGGCCGGTGCCGTCGTGCCGGCCGTCGGATCCGTGCTCGTGCTCGTGCTCGTGGACGCGGCCGCGCCGGCCGTGGCGGTCGCGGGTGCCGCCGAGGCCACGCCCGGCGATGGTCCGGCGCTGGCGCGGCACCCGGATACGGCCAGCAGGAGCCCGCCTGCGAGCGCGATCGAGCGGCCGCGAACCCAGTTCCGACTGTTCACATCATTCTCCGAACTGACGACGACGCTTGGCGGACGCCAGCCTGGGCGGCGTCCAGTGCGGTGATCCCACCCGCGGTGGATGCGCCGTGGCTGCGAGCTGGATGTGAGAACCGTGTGACGAAACCGGAACTGGCCAGGTCTCCTCAGCTGACACCCCCGCGGCGGTGGGCCACCATCGGCAGGCCGCCCTTGGGGCGCAGCGTGACCAGCGGCTCGGGCACGACCGGCGTGTCCGCGGCCGGGGTGAACGACCAGTGGCGGGCGATCGCGGCCAGCGTCAGGACCCCCTCGGCGACCGCGAAGCTGTTACCGATGCACTGGCGAGATCCGGCGCCGAACGGGAAATAGGCGAAGCGGGGGCGGTCGTGCGCCGTCGCCTTGTCGAGCCAGCGCGTCGGGTCGAAGCGGTCGGGATCCGGCCACCAGCGCTCGTCCCGGTGCATCACCCATTGGCTGAAGACCAGGGTCGATCCGGCGGGCAGCAGGTATCCGGCCACCTCGTGGTCCGCGACGAGATGGCGACCCATCGCCCAGACCGGCGGGTAGAGCCGCATGGACTCGGAGAACACCGCGTTGGTGTAAGCAAGCTGGGGCAGGTCGTCGATCGTGGGTGGCCGGCCGCCGAGGACAGCGTCGACCTCCTCGTGCAGCCTGGCGGCCACCGCCGGCTCGCCGCCGAGCAGATGGAACGTCCACGCCAGCGCGTTCGCGGTCGTCTCGTGGCCGGCCAGCAGGAGGGTCATCGCCTCGTCGCGGATCTGGGAGTCGTCCATCCGCTCGCCGGTGTCGGCGTCCTGGGCGTGCAGCAGCAGCGACAGCAGGTCAGTGCCGGCGGCACCGGTAGCGCCGGTGGTGGCGGCGTGGCGCCGGGCGGCGATCATCTCGAACACCGCGTTGTCGAGCGCCAGACGGGCCTCCTGACGTCGCTGCGCCGCTCGGAGCGGGAGCCGCTCCAGACGCTGGAAGCCGGGCAGGCTGGCGCGCCGCGCGGCCGGCATGTTCTCGCCGACGGCGGTCCGCACCACGTCGATGATGCGATCGTCGACATCGACGTCGAACAGCGTCCTGGCGACGATCGCCAACGTCATCTCGGTCATCTCCGCGTGCAGGTCCAGCCGCTGGCCGTCCCGCCAGGTCGCGGCGGCAGCGTCTGCCAACGCGACGAACTGCTCGCCGTAACCGGCGATCCGCTGCTTGTGGAACAGCGGCTGGATCAGCCGGCGCTGGCGAAGATGGGTATCGCCCGCGCTGGTCAGCAGGCCCTGGCCGAGCAGGTATGTCAGTGGCTGCGTGACGGTCGTGCGCGAGCCGGGGCCGCGAACCACGGCCCCCTTTGCGTACAGGCGGTGGCCGCCTACCAGAGCGTCGGCGATCGCGTCCGGGTCGGACACGAGAAAGGCGGACACCGGCCAGCTGGCCAGCCGGACCAGCGGCCCGTAGTCGCGGCGCAGCTCAGGGAACCGCGCCAGCGGATCGGCGCGCAGCCGCCGGACGGCCGCGACCATGCCGCCGGGCGGCCCGGGAACCTCGTGCACGCCGCGTGGCGCGGTCGCCGGGACGCTCCCGGGCGACGAGGCCGAGACGGGCGGGGGAGAGAAGGGCGGGGGAGAAGAAGCCGTGGGGCGCATGTCGCGTGTCTCCTTGATCGAGTGGTGGTCTCATGACCGTCTGGGTGCGTCGAGGTCGGGTCTGGTCAGGACCGGCAAGGTCCGCGGGCAGGAACGACGGCTGGACGCCGCGCGCGGTACTGCGCGCGCGAGCTGTCAGAAGAGGGCTGGCTGTCAGAAGGGAAGGACGACGACCGCCACCAGTAGCGCGATCTTCACGGCGAGGAGGAGGTCACCGGCTCGGCCGTGCGGGTGCGGCAGGCCCACCGCGGCCAGTACCCGCCCGGCCGCGTCCCGCGCCGCTGGCCAGAACAGGGCGACGATGCCGATGCCACAGCCGGCGACGGCGGCCCGGATGCTGACCGGCTCGGCCGTGAACAGGACGGCGAGCGCCGACGCGGCGACCAGTGCGAACGCCTTGATCCCGGCGAACGCGGCGAACGGATGGCGGCGGGGCAGCAGAACGGCAGCGAGACCCGTGGCCACCAGGATCATGGTCAGCGCGGTGACGGCGCTCATCGGCGCGGGCTCGACCTCGGCGAGCCGGGCCAGGTGCAGCGTGGGGGCTGGGTGCTCGAACCGCGACACCGTCACGACCAGCACGGTCAGCCCGGCGACGGCGGCCTGGACCCCGCGCAGGACCAGCAGCGCCGTGATGATCAGGAGCAGCCTGGCGCCGCGGTCGCGCGCGGACCTGCCCCGCCGGGCGACGAGCCGCCAGGCGACGCGCGGCGCCCCGGGACCTGGTGCCGTGGTGCTGGGCGCCGTGGTATCGCAGGACGTGGTGTCGCAGGACGTGGTGTCAGCCACGGCATATCCGTCCGTCCGCACCGTCCATGCCGGCCAGCGCGGCTCCCGGCATCGTGACCGCGAGCCGCAGTCCGCCAGGCACCGGTTCGACGCCGTCGAGGTGCGCGCCCGGTGGCAGGACGGCGGCTGACGGGCGCCCGGCCACCGCCGCGGCCACCGCCGGGTGGCCGGTCGCCAGCGGCCCGGACCCGAGCAGGCGCGCCAACCGGCCGCCCGGCCCGTCGGAGCCGAGGCGCAGAACGGCCGTCAGCGAGACCGAGCCAACCGTGGGCGAACCCGCCGCCGGACGGCCGAAGATGGCCGACCAGACCGGGACGTGGACGTCGTGGAACGTCACGGCGAGTTCGGTCAGCCGGTCGGTTCGGCCGAAGCCGTCGGCCGTCGCCGTCACGGTCCGGAAATGACCGGCGCCGAGCTGCGTCAGGAAGGGGAATCCGTCGATATGCACGGATCGAGTTCCCGTCAACGTGCCCATGCAGCCCAGCCGGTTGGTCAGGCGGTGCTCGGCGACGCGAACCAGCAGACGGTCGGTCAGCAGGAGGGCGGCCGAAACCACGAGCGGCGCCGCGGCGAGCCACCGCCATCTGATCTGCCATCTGCCCCGCCACCAGGCTCCGCCGCCCGCGATGACCACCCGTCGCGCGGGCAGACAACTCGCCGATCCGAACCCACCCACCGGTTTCCGCATGACACCGAGCAGACCGCCCGTTCATGCGGACGAGATGTGAGCCAGGGTCGAGCGGCGTGCGGGTCCGACGCGGGTCCGTTCAGGAACCGGGCAGCGTGACCCGGACGGCCAGCCCCTGCCCGGGAGCGCTCGCGACCTCGGCGCGGCCGCCGTGGGCGGCGGCGACGGCGGCGACGATGGACATCCCCAGGCCGCTGCCGCCGCGGCCACGCTCCCGGCCGGCGTCGGAACGGTAGAAACGGTCGAAGATCCGGTCCAGGTCGGCCGCCTGCACGCCCGGCCCCTCGTCCCGGACCTCGAGCAGGATCTCGCCGCCGACGGCGCTGAGGGAGATCTCGGCGGGGGTGCCGGGCGGGGTGTGGACGCGGACGTTGGTCAGCAGGTTGCCCATCACCTGCCGCAGCGCATCCGAATCTCCGACGACAAGGCATTCCGGCGGCACCCGCACGGACAGCGGGCGATCCGGCTCGACCGCGGCGACGTCGGCGGCGGCGTCCCGGACGATGGCGGCAAGGTCGACGGTGGCGCGTTCGAGCGGCCGGGCCTCGTCGAGATGGGCGAGGTAGAGCATGTCGTCGACGAGGGTGCTCATCCGACGGGTCTCGTCCTGCACGCGGCGAAGCGCGTCGTCCGCGCCCGACGGCGGCACGATGCCCTGGCGCAGCATGTCGACGTAACCGCGCACCGAGGTCAGCGGTGTGCGCAGCTCGTGCGAGGCGTCGGCGACGAACTGCCGCAGGCGCTCCTGCGAGCGTCGGCGGCCCTCGAAGGCGGTCTGGATCTGCGTGAGCATGACGTTGAGGGCGGCGGCGAGGCGATCGGTCTCGGTACGCGACCGGCCATGCGGCACCCGGCGTTCCAGATCGCCGTCGGCGATCGCCGCCGCGGTCCTGGTGATGTCCCGCAGGGGGCGCAGGCCGCGGCCGAGCAGGAGCCAGGCGCAGCCCCCACCGAGCGCGAGCACGGCGGCGGCGGCGACGGTCTCGACCAGCAGGAGCCGGCCGATGGTGTCCTCGATCGGTCGCATGGGCAGCGCGACGAGGTCGGTGACGCCGCCGGGGAGCGCCGTGACCAGCGCTCGGTAGCGGCCGTCCGCCGTCTCGATGGTGAACGGCGTGGCCGCGGCGATCCGGCGGTCCAGGTCGGTGACGCTGGTCAGGAGCCGGGCGCCGGCCGCTGGCTGGTCGGTCCCGCCGGTCAGGGTCATCGTCGAACCGCCGGGCTGACGCAGCTCGATCACGAACTCGGTCGGGGCCACGGCGCGCTGCAGCCCGACGCCGCCGAACAGCGGAGCGAGCCGGGTGAGCGTCGAGACGCCGCGGGTGCTGATCAGGTTCTGGGCGCCGCGCAGCTGGTCGTCCGCCTGGTCGATCAGGTGCGACCGCAGGGCCAGGGCGCTTGCCGTCCCGGCGACCGCCAGGCAGACCGCGAGCAGCGCCAGCAACCCGAGCATCAGTCGGGCGCGCAGCGTCACGGCGGGACCTCGGTCACGCCTCACTCGCGTCCGGCTGCTGGGCAGCCGGAACGCCCGCCCGCAGGGCGTAGCCGAAACCCCGCTGAGTGTGAATCAGCGGCGGGCCGTAGGGCGCGAGCTTGCGCCGCAGGTAGCTGACGTACTGGTCGACGACGGTGGCGCCGCCGCGGTAGTCCTCGCTCCAGACGGCGTCGAGGATCTGCTCCCGGGAGAGCACCCGGTTCGGGTTGGTCATGAGATACCGCAGCAGTTTGAACTCGGTGGCGGCCAGCTCGACGGGCTGGCCCGCGCGGGTGACGCAGTGCGTGTCCTCGTCCAGCCGGACGTCGGCGAAGGTCAGCGCCGGCGGGCACGCGGCGGGTGGCTCCCGCCGCGTGCGGCGCAGCACGGCCCTGATCCGGGCGACCAGCTCGTCGATCGAGAACGGCTTGGTGACGTAGTCGTCGCCGCCGTAGGTCAGCCCGGCGATCTTGTCGGTGTGCCGGTCGCGCGCGGTGAGGAACACGACCGGCACGTCCACGCCCTGCTCCCGCCACTGCCGGCACAGCTCCAAGCCGTCGCAGTCGGGCAGCATGATGTCCAGCACCAGCAGGTCCGGGCGCCGCGCCGCCACCGCCGCCGTGGCCTGCCGCCCCGACTGGGCGGTGACCACGTCGAACCCGTGGAACCGCAACGCCATCCGCAGCATGTCGACGATGTTCGGCTCGTCATCGACGACCAGCAGCCGTGGCCCGGCCCCCTCCATCGTTCACCCCCGGCCTTCGCTGCCGTGCTGTCCGCGAACCATTCCATGCTGTCCGCGGACCATTCCATCTGGCGAACATATGAGTTCGGTTCGAACCGCCGGCGCCGGGGTGGAGCCGCCTACGACGAGGCGGGCTGGGCAGACCGCTGATCCTCGGCCGCTTCGGCTGGCTGGCCTTGGGCTGCCTGGCTTTGGGCTGCCTGGCTTTGGGCTGGCTGGCTTTGGGATGGCTGGCCTGGGGCGGTCTGCGCCGCGGCGGGGCGCAGCAGGGTCCCGACGGCGACGGCCGCGGCGGCGACCACGACGGCGGCGCAGGTCAGCGCGGTGCGCATGCCGTCGACGAAGGCGGTCTCGGCCTGCTGGGCGACGGCCGGGCCCAACCGGGTGGCGAGGGCGAGCGAGGACCGGGCGGACTCGGCGAGCGGGGCCGGCAGGCCGGCGGGGTGCAGGTGGTCGCGGTAGGTCGACTGCAGGATGCTGCCCAGCACGGCGATCCCCAGGGCGCCGCCCAGCTCGCGGGCGAGGTCGTTCGTCGCCGAGCCGACGCCCTGCTTCGCCGCCGGCAGCGCGTCGGTGATCGCGGTCGTCGCGGGCGTCATGGCCAGGCCCATGCCGGCGCCGAGCGGCAGCAGGCCCGCCAGCAGCAGCCAGTAGCCGCTGTCCGCGCCCAGCCGCGACAGCACCAGCAGGCCCGCGGTGACCAGGGTGAGCCCGAGGACGACGACCGGGCGGGCGCCGACCCGGCTGACCAGCCGGGGCGCGGCCACCCGCGCGGCCGGCATGATCGTCAGGCTCATCGGGATCAGGCTCACCGCCGCGACGAGCGGGCCGTCGCCGCGGACCAGCTGCAGGTACTGCAGGAGCAGGAAGATGAACCCGAAGAACGCGAAGAACTGCAACGTGATCGACAGGGTGCCGGCGGCGAAGGCGCGGTGGGCGAACAGGCGCGGGTCCAGCAGCGGGTTCGGGTGGCGCAGCTCCCAGAGGACGAAGCCGACCAGGATGACGACCCCGGCGGCGATGCCGAGCAGCGTCCGGGGACTGCTCCACCCCTCCGTGGGCGCCTCGATGATCGAGTAGACCGCCACGCCGAGCCCGGCGACCGTGAGCAGCGCGCCGACGAGATCGAGCCGCCCGGCCGCGGGGTCGGCCGACTCGGGGATCACCCGCAGGGTGGCGAGGACGGCCACCGCGGCCAGCGCGACGTTCAGTCCGAACACCGAGCGCCACGACCAGACCTCCAGGAGCAGGCCGGAGGCGAGCACCCCCAGCAGCGCGCTCGCCCCGGCGACGCCGGCCCAGGCTCCGACGGCGCGTGACCGCTGCTCCGGCGGGAAGGTGGCGGTGATCGTCGACAGCGTCGCGGGCATGACCAGGGCGGCGCCGACGCCGAGCACGGCGCGCATCGCGATGAGCCAGCTCGGGTCGCTGACGGCCATGGCCGCGAGCGAGCCGGCCCCGAAGACCGCGAGACCGACGATCAGCGCGCGTCGGCGGCCGTACCGGTCGCCGATGGCGCCGCCGAGGAGCAGCAGCGCGGCGAACGGCAGGGCGTACGCGTCGATCACCCAGGACAGCTGGGTCTGGTTCGCGTGGGTGTCACGGGCGATCGAGGGAAGCGCCACGTTCAGCGACGCGACGGCGGCGACGACGGTGGCGAGGGCGAGCATGACGACCGGGAGCACGGCGCGATGCACGCCGCCCTGCCGGTCTGCCGGTGGCATGGGAGCCGCCGTGGGGATGGTCATCGTGGACCTCCAGCCGAGGGTGTGAACCCTGGCCAAGGTCACCCGCTCTCCGCATAATTTCAACCATGATGAATAAGGCTGAGGGGGGCACCCGTGGCCGGCGGGCCGGCAGCCCGGACACCCGCGGCCAGATCCTGGACGTCGCGCGCCGGCGCTTTCTGTCGGATGGCTACCGAGCTGTGACACTGCGCTCGATCGCCGCGGAGGCCGAGGTGGACGTCGCCCTGATCAGCTACTTCTTCGGCTCCAAGAAGGGCCTGTTCGGCGCGACGCTCGGCCTGCTCGCCAACCCGCCCGAGCTCCTGTCCGCCGCGCTGCCGGGCGACCGGGCGACGCTGCCGGAGCGGGTGCTGCGCTCCGCGGTCACCACCTGGGACGACTCCGACCGCGGCGACCAGCTCCGGCTCATGATCGCGGCGATCGTGCAGGAGCCCGAGCTGACCCGGCTGTTCCGGGAGGTGCTGGAACGGGAGATGGTGGGCCAGGTGGCCGAGTACGTCGGCGGCGCGGACGCCCCCTACCGTGCCGCGGCGTTCACCGCGCAGGTGGCCGGGACCATCTTCACCCGTTACGTGCTCGAGCTGGAACCCATCGCGAGCATGACGGCTGATGAATTGGTCCGGCACCTCGCCCCGGGCCTGCGCGCCGCCCTCTACGCCCCCACCGCGCGCCGCCGCTGACCGTGCGACCACGGCGTGCCGGTCGACGACGGTGCCCACTCGACGACGGTGCCCACTCGACCCCGCCGGCGCGGCACCGCCCGCGGCGGCGGTTCTGGCTGGCGGAGGGTTCCAGCTAGTTGCTGTAGACCCGGTCGGGCCGGACGAAGACGGCTGTGCGCCGCTGTTCGGCCATGACGCGGTCGTACTCGTCCCAGTCGTCGTGGGTGCCGCCCGCCGAGGTGAACACCTCGCGCAGCATCAGCCGCAGGCGTTCGGCGTCGACGTCCGGACTGGGATCGTCGGGTCCGATCAGCTCCGCGCGTCCCTCGACCGTCGCCCACTGCCAGCCGGACCGGACGGTGGCCGTCAGCTGGGGGCGAGCGCGCAGGTTCGCGAGCTTCACCTTGCCGTAGGTGACGAAACCGAGCACGGTCTCGCCGGTGAGCGGATGCGTCAGTACGCCCACGTTGACGACCGACGACTGGATCGTCTGATCGCCCCGCACGGTCGAGATGACCGCCAGCCCGTTCTCCGCGCGCCCGAGAGCGGCCAGATCGTCGATGGTGGTCATCCGGCCGGCACCCTCTGCCCGAGACTGGTACTACACGGCTACAACAGAGCTGCCGCAGCAGTCTGACTGTCTACCGCGCGGCCCTGGCCGACCCTACCGGTAGAGCGGCGCGCGGCGGTCGTCGTCCGGGAACGCCGGAGTGGTGGGCGCGGACGTAGGCGTAGGCGCGGGCTGCTGAGGAGGGTAATCCGTCCAGCCCTGCCCGGCGGGTGCCGGACGGTCGAAGAAATCGCGCCTGGGCTGGTCGTCGAAGGCGGCTCGCCCCGCCGCCGCGTCGCGGGCATCCACGTCCGGCGCCGCCTGGTGACGGCCGTGCGGGGCCGGGCTGTTCCGGTCGGCACGAGCCGGGGTGGGCGAACCTCGCCCGTTGCGCGGGCCGGCGACCAGCGGGGACCTGCCGGTCTCGGCGAAGCCCCCGAGCGCGGCGAAGATGATGAGCGCGAGCACCGAGAAGGCGATCAGCATGACGGGGAAGCTCAGCACGATCGGGTCGGCGCCACTCGTCTCCGACAGGCGGTCGGTCTCGGCGACCTGGGTGGCCGCCATAGCCGTGTAGTGCATCCCGCTGACCGCGGCGGCCATCACGAGGGACGCGACGACGACGTGCGCGGTGGTGCGCACCCGGAAGGCGAGCCACAGGGCGGCCAGGGCCGCCACCACGGCGATCGCGACGGAGACGCCGGCCAGCTTCTTGTCATAGGTGACGGTGCTGCCGGCCTGCATCGCGGCCATGCCCGTGTAGTGCATCGCCGCGACGCCGAGCCCCGCGATGACCCCGCCGACGATGAGGCGCACGGCGCTTCTCGGGTTGGTCCCGACGATGGCCAGCCCGATCGCCGAAACGGCGATGGCGATCAGCAGGGAAAGTGCGGTCAACGGAAGGTTGTAGGCAAGCTTCCGGTCACCGACGTGATAACCGAGCATTCCCATGAAATGCATCGACCAGATGGCGCCACCGCCGAGGGATACCGCGGACGCGGCGATCCAGCGGCGTCGGGCGCCGCCCTGGGTGCCCGGGATACGCCGCGCGCTTACCAATGCCGCGAACGAGCCGATCACGGCGAGGCCGATGGAGCTGGCGACAAAGATGAGGTCGCTGCTGGCGTGCTCATGCGCCACCTGGGCAGTGATCACATTTCCCCCCGCGGGTGTGAGACGCTGGCCGGGCTCGCGGGTACGGGGCGACCGGGCAATGAGGTCAAGCGTGACGACAAGGCGATCTGAGCAGCGGAGATCGGAACAGCATAGTGATCTATATGACTCATTGGAACGATACAGGCCATAGCGGTGCGGGCGCGAGATGGTGTGACGGCTGAACTGGGTCCGTTGAATGCTGCGGAACGTGGCCGGGCTGTTTGTCGGCGCGACCGATCGTGTCTCCGTTGGACGGTGGTGGTGTCACCGCCGTCGGTAAGCATCCGCCGGTATGCGGACGAGCACTCGAAGTGAGATGGCCGAGCACCTGAGGTGGTCAACCGGGTGTCATCGCAACGGCTGCACCGATGATCGCCCTAAGCGCCGTTTGGCTCACGTCCCGTTAGGCGGGCCCCATTGGTGCTATCGCGGTGGCTCGCGCGTCGTTCCAGCCCATGAGGGACAGGCGTTCCGCGTTGGCGAGCGGCCGCTCAGCGCCCGGGCGACCGCTGAGGCCGGGGGCCCTCAGCCGAGCTTGAGGTAGGTGTCCTTGAGGTAGGTGTCGAGGAAGGAGTTGCGGAGGACCCGGCCCGGGTCGCGGCGGGCCGCCAGCCGGACGAACTCCGCCAGTCGGGGGTACCCGGCCCGGACCCGCTCGGGATCCAGCGCGAAGACCTTCCCCCAGTGCGGCCGGGGGGCGAACGGAGCGAGGGCCCGCTCGACGGCGGCGACCGCGCGGGCGACGGCGGTCTCGTCCGGTAGCCAGGTGAAGTGCAGCGCCAGCGCGTCGCGGTGGTAGGCGGGGCTGAGCCAGAGACCGTCCGCGGCCACCGCGCGCAGTTCGCTGATCTGGAGCGCGCCACGGACGTCGCCGCTGACCTGGTAGACGGCGTCGATCGCCGCGGCGGCGTGTTCACGGGCGACGAAGTACTCGGACTGGAGCTCGTCGCCGGCGCTGGGGGTGAAGCCCAGGCGGAAGTGGGGCAGCCGCTCGAACCAGGGGCCGGGGACGCCGAGCTGCTGGGTGGTGTGCTCAGGGTCGACGCCGGGGATCGGGTGCAACGGGCGAGTGGCCGGCCGGGCGCCGCACACCTCGGCCGGCGCCGCCGTGCTCCCGTCGTCCCCGCCTCCCCCGTCGCCGTCGCCGTCGCCTGCGCCGAGGCGTCGCTTGAGCCACACCTGCGAGCCGGCGTTCGGGTCCCAGGCCGTGAAGACGCTGACGCTGTAGGCCGCGGCGAGGATCTCGTCGATGCCGGCCAGCAGGTCCTCGCGGGTCAGGCCCTCGTAGACGTGCTGGCTGACCTGGAAGGTCGGGACGATCTCGAGGGTCACCGCGACGACGACGCCGAGCGCGCCGAGGGCGACGACGTGGCCGTCGAAGTCCTCGTCGACGCCCCGCCGGACGGTCATGAGCTCACCCGACGGGGTGACCAGGTCGAGCGCGACGACCGAGGTGGCCAGGTTGCCGTTGCGCTCGCCCGAACCGTGCGTCGCCGTCGCGCACGCGCCGGCGACCGAGATGTGCGGCAGCGATCCGAGGTTGCGCAGCGCCCAGCCGGCCGCGTCGAGCTCCCGGCCCAGGTCGCCGTACCGGATGCCGGCGCTCACCGTGACCTCGCGGGCCGCCTGGTCGACGCGGACCAGCCGAGGCAGCCCGGCGGTCGAGATCAGCGTGCCGTCCGTGTCGGCGATCCGGTTGAACGAGTGCCGGGTGCCGAGCGGCCGCGCCCTGCCCCCGGCGGCCACGACGCGCGCGAGCTCGGCGACCGACGTCGGGGCGACGACGCGGGCCGCCGCGAACGTCACGTTCCCGGCCCAGTTCCGCGTGGGCGCGCTCCCGTCGTCCGCCATGCCTCCGTCCGCCATGCCGCCGTCCCTTCCGCGCCGCCGTCCTTCGACGCCGTCCCTTCGGCCCCAACCCGGCGACGAGTCTCGCACCCGGCCGTGCCTGACACCGCCCGGGGACGGGACCGGTCACTCCCGGACGGCGGCCAGGTCGGCAGGGTCGCGGCGCAGCAGCAGGGCCGCCGGGGCGATGCTGGCCACCAGGGCGACCGCGAGGCAGGCCGCGGCGATCGCGCTCAGCGTCGCCCAGGGAACGACGACCGGCACCGACGGCGCGAGCTGTGCCAGGCCGTACCGGGCGCCCCAGGCGGTGATCCCGGTGACCGCCGCGGCCAGCGCCGCGCCGATGGCGGTCACCAGCACGGCCTCCGTGGCGACGACGGCCAGCACCTGCCGGCGGGTCGCCCCGGCGAGGCGGACGGTGGCGAACTCACCCGCCCGGTCCCGGGTGGCCATGACCAGCGTGTTCGCGATCGCGAGCACGGTGTAGACGAGTGCCAGGCCGAGCAGCACCACCGACGCCATCCGGTTGGCCCTGGACTGCTCGGCGTTCGCCGCGGACAGGTACTCGTCGGTGCCGACCAGCTTTCCGGCGCCGGCGGTGGCCGTCGCCACCCCGGCGGCGACGGCGGCCCTGGCGGCCGTCGACCGCGTCGCCTCCGCCGAGAGCCGCAGGTAGACGACGGTGGCGATCGCCGGCTCGTGCCCGGTGCGCAGCGCCGCCGGCAGCAGGAGGGTCTCGTCGAGGTCGAGGCGCTTGCCGAGCACGGCGACCACCCGCGGCCGCACGGGCGTCGAGTCCGCGAGCCACAGCTCGGCGCGTTCGCCCAGCTTCCAGTGGCTGCCGGCCGGCACCGCGACCGTGTCGGTGCCGGTGAGGTCGGCGAGCCGGCCGGCGGTGACCGGGGTGTCGAGGACGGCCGCGAGATCCGCGCCGGTGGCGTACCGGGCGGCCCAGCGCTCGGGGTCGCCGTCGTCCCGGACATAGACGGAGGCGTCGGTCACGGGTACGGCGGCCCGCACGCCTGGGATCTCGCGCAGCGTCTGGACGGCGGCGTCGGGCAGGCCGGCGCCGACGGCCGGCACGACCAGCGCGTCGGCGGCGATCTGATCACGAGCGGCGCTGTCGGTCGCCGCCTCCAGCGTCCCGAAGCCGGTGAGCATCGAGCCGGCGATGCCGAGCGTCACCAGGATCGGCGCCGCCGTCGCCGCGGTGCGCCGCACGGCGCCGCGCGCGTTGTGGCGGGCGAGCAGCCCGACCGCGCCCGGCGAGGCGGCGAGCGGCGCGGTGAGCAGCCACGCCAGCGGCGGGATGACCAGTGGCGCGAACAGCGCGAACCCCATGACCAGCAGCATCCCCGCGACGATGATCAGTGCCACGCCCGCCGCCGACGGGTGCGCCATCAGCACCGCGATGAGCGGCACGCTGCCGGCGAGCGCGAGCAGCCCGAGGACGGTGCGTCCCACGGTCATCGGCCGGTGGTCCACCGCCGCCTCCCGCAGCGCCTCCGCCGGCCGGATCCGCCCGGCGCGCCACGCCGCCGCCCAGGCACCTACCAACGCGACCAGCAGACCCGTGCCGAAGGCGGGAGTCACCGCCCAGAAGACGAAATGAGCGGTGAAGCCGCTGGGTGCGAACCCGGTGCGGACCAGGACGCGCGCGAACGGCGGGGCGAGCAGCACGCCTAGCAGCACGCCCGAGAGCGAGGCCAGCAGGCCGACCGTGAGCGCCTCGCCGAGCACGAGCCGGAACACCTGGCGCGGGGTGGCCCCGGCGGCGCGCAGCAGGCCGAACTCGCGCCGGCGGGCCGCGACGGAGTAGGCGAAGGTACCGGCCACGACGAAGATCGACACGAAGCCGCCGAGGCCGGTGGTGGTGCCGAGCAGGGCGATCGCGACCTCGTGGCGCTCGGCGTCCGGGTCTGGCTCGGCGGACCGGCGGCCGTTGCCGGTGAGCACCCGGACCGAGCCGTCGTCGGCGCTGACCGAGCCGTCGCCCGCGCGCGCGTCGTGGACGACGGCCCGCGCGGCCGCCGCCAGCGCCGCGGCGTCGCGTGGCGGTGCCGGGGCGCCGGCCTGATCGCCGGCGGTGGCCGCGGTCGTGGCTGGCCGGACCGTCAGCGCCACCGCCGTGACCCGGCCGTCCGCGAGCTCGGTGGCGACGGTGTCGGTGGCGTAGAACGCGCCCGGCGCGTCGGTGCGCAGCACCCCGCTCACCGTGAAGGCGCGGGCGCCATGCGTGGTCACCACGGTGACCCGGTCGCCGGGGCGGTGGCCGGTCGGCGCGCTGAGAACGATGTCCCCGGCCGCCCGCGGCGCGCCGCCCGCGACCCAGGAGTAAGGGTGCAGCGCCGCCGCGGACCACGGGTGGACGGTGTCACCCGGCGCGCCGTCGGCCGCCGCGTAGCCGGCGACATCGACCACCACCGCCGCGTCACCGCCGAGGGCGGCCCGCAGGCGGTCGACGAGGCCGGCCGGCAGCGGGCGGGTGAGGATCGTCCTGGCCGTGGAGGTCTCCCGGTCCTCGCCGGAGCCGGTCGTGATGCTGACCGTGCCGGCGCCGGCGACGACGACGTCCGGCGTGGCATACCAGCGCGGGGCGCGGGCGGAGCCGCCGACGGTGCTGACCAGCGTCAGCGTCATCGCCGCCAGCAGCGCGACCCCGAGCGCCAGCGCGAGAAACGTTCCCAGCAGGCCGCCCTTGCGGGCACGGACGGTGTGCCAGACGAGCCCGGCCATGTCAGCTCTCCTCGCGGCCGTGGTCGCGGTCGCGGTCGCGGTCGCCGTGCTTACGGCCGTAGTGGTCGCGGCCGTCGGGCTCCAGGCCCGCGAGCCGGGCGGCGACGGTGGCCGGGTCGGGGTCGGCCAGCTCCCCGGCGGCTCGGCCGTCGACGAGGAACACGACCCGGTCGGCGTAGGAGGCGGCGACCGGGTCGTGGGTGACCATCACGATCGTCTGCCCGTCGACGTCGACCAGCGAGCGCAGCAGGGTCAGCACCTCGCGGCCGGTCCGGGTGTCCAGCGCGCCGGTCGGCTCGTCGGCGAACAGCACCGCCGGGCGGGTGACCAACGCCCGCGCGATGGCGACGCGCTGCTGCTGACCGCCGGAGAGCTCGGCCGGCCGGTGCCGGCCTCGCCCGGCGAGCCCGACGGCGGCGAGCACGTCGCGCACCTCGCGCCGCCGCGGCCGGCGGCCGGCCAGCCGCAGCGGCAGCGCCACGTTCAGTTCGGCGGACAGCGCCGGAACGAGGTTGAACGACTGGAAGACGAAGCCAACCCGCTGCCGGCGCAGCATCGTCAGCTCGTTCTCGCTCAGCCCGCGCAGGTCCACCCCGTCGAGGAACACCTCGCCGGCACTCGGCCGGTCCAGCCCCGCCGCGCACTGCAGCAGCGTCGACTTGCCCGAGCCGGACGGCCCCATCACCGCGACGAACGTGCCCCGGTGGATGTCCAGGGTCACCCCATCCAGGGCGGTCACGGCCGCCGCGCGTCGCCCATAGACCTTCCGGACGTCGCGCAGCGCCACCGCGCTGCTCGCTGCGACGGTGGAGCTCGCTGCGACGCTCGAGTTCTCGGTGACGTTCGGGGCCGTCGAGGCCTTGCCACCTGGGGTTTCTACCGGATGGTCAACGGTGTTCCGGCGCGCCGTCCGCTCGAGCTGTTCCATGAGATCAGCTCACCAGCGCTGCGACCCGCGCACACTGGTGCTGCGCCCCGATCCGGGGTGGGGCTAGCCGGATGCCGCCCGGAGGGGCGCGCCATCGTCGGCAGGCGTCGGCCATCGTCGGCAGGCGTCGGCCGGGCCCGGGGGAGCCCGGCGGGCCGTCAGAGGTGGTAGCCGCCGTCGACGTCGAGCATGACGCCGGTGATGTAGGCGGCCCGCGGGGACGCGAGGAAGCAGACGGCCTCGGCGACGTCGGCCGCCGCGCCGAAGCGGCGCATCGGGATGTTGCGGCGGGCGACGTCGAGCGCGCCGTCCGGGTAGGCGCCGGCGCTGATCAGCCGCTCGGCCATCCCGTCGGTCAGCATGCCGGGGCCGACGCAGTTCAGCCGCACCCCGAAGCGGCCCTCCTCGGCCGCGAGGGCACGCACCACCGACTCGACCGCCCCCTTCGGGCCGGCGGACAGACCGTCGCGGACCGGGTAGCGGCGGGTCGCCGCCGTGGTGACCGCGACGACGCTGCCGCGGGCGGCCCGCAGCGTCGACAGGGCCGGCTGGACGAGGTTGAAGAACGCCACGACCTCGCCCTCCACCTGGCGGCGGAAGACGGCCGGGCTCACCGTCGACAGGTGTTGCTGCGGGACGTGCGGGCCGGACGCGACCACCAGGGTGTGCACCGCGCCGAACCGGGCGGTGACGTCGGCGATGAACGCGGCCGTCTCCGCCTCTTCCTCGAGCCGGAGCTGGCGGGCCTCGCCGTGGCGCCCGGCGGCCTCGACCGCAGCCAGGCTCGCCGCCGCCGCGTCGGCGTTGCGGTGGTAGGTGAGGACGACGTCGCTGCCGCGCTCGGAGAGCAGCCGGCAGACCGCCGCGCCGATCCCGCCGCTGCCGCCGACGACCACCGCCACTCCCGGCAGGTCGGCGAAGTCTCCGCCGAGGCCCGCGGGCCGGCCCGCGTCGCTGTCGCCGCCCATCCGGCTACCGTGCCGCGACCAGCTTCGACAAGCAACGGGTTCTAGTCCGCGGCGACCCGGCGGCCGCGGCGAGAGCGGCCGCGCGGGTCGCCACGAGAGATCGGGTTACTACGAGAGATCGGTCGCTACGAGAGATCGGGTCGCTACGAGAGGTACAGCGCCATCGCCTCGATGAGGCCCGCCCGGGCGAGGCTGATGTCCGTGTAGGTGCCCAGGTCGTTGAGGTCGTGCAGCCCGCGGATCGCGGCGGGCACGAGCGAGCGTGCCTTGGCCAGGCGTTCCCGGGAGACGCTCAGGCCGTCGAAGATGCGATCCCAGGCCTGCGCCCAGCGGGTGTCCCAGGCGGCGAGCGCGGCCGCGGTGCGGGGGAAGTCCTCCTCCAGCACGGCGAGGTCCCGCGGCAGGTACAGGCGCAGGTTGTGCACGGCTCGCACGTTCGGCGAGTCCAGCGAAGTCCAGACCAGGTCGACCACGGCCTCCAGCCGTCTCGCCAACGGCAGCAGCGACGAGAGCTGCTCCGGGTTGGGGTGGAAGTCCGGGCTGGTCGAGACGTGCTCGATGACCGCCGCCCAGACGCCGTCCGCCTCACCGAACTGGTGCTGGATCGTCCCCCAGGTGACGCCGGCCTCCCGGGCGATCAGGTTCGCGCTGACCGCGTCCGGCCCGCCGCCGCTGAGCAGGTCGACCGCGACATCCAGGATGCGCCCCCGGGTGGCCAGCCCGCGCCGGTTGAGGCGGGTTCCCTTGGCGGAGAGCGCCGTCGGCGCGGCGACGGTGGACGTGCCCACCTGAGCCATCGGGCCCCCTACGTTCGAGTGGCCACACGTTACCCGCGTGCCACGCCGGATGACGGGCCTGCCGGCCGTCGCTCGGCTGACGATCCCGGCTCACGTTCGATGGCACTGGCCGCTCGGCCTGACTGGTCAGCGCGGCGGCTTTCGCGCGGGGAACACCGCGAGGATCTCGGTGCCCGCCGCCGACATCACCTTGTCGGTCCTGACCAGCTCGACCGCTTCCAGGAGGAACGAGCCAAAATGGTCCGCCCGGTGCGCGCGAGCGACCTTCCGGGCGGCGGCGACGTCGGTCGACCGAAACCGGACGACATTGCTGAGCGCCAGGACGGTCCTTCTCGGCGGCTGGATCCGGCCGGCTGGATCCAGCCGCCGCAGAATCGACGCGCGCAGCCGCGGAAACGCCCGTGCCGGGCGCGCGTACGCCTGGACGTAGACGGTGCCGCGGGCCACGGACAGCCCCCGCAGGTCGAGGATGACCGGCGGGGCGGCCGCGACGCAGTCCGCCAGCACCTGTTCGACCCGCGCGATCGGGACGTCCGCGTAACGGTCGAGGTTGATGAGCGTCACGTGCAGGTCGGCCGCCGGGTAGAGGTGGTGGCCGCCGGCCGCGGCGGCCGGTCGCGCCGCCTCGCGTACCCGGGCGCCCACGGTCTCGGGCACGCGGACGACGGTGGTCAGGAACGCCCTTGGTCCCTCCTGGCCGTGCCAGGAGACGGCCTGCCCGCGGCGCAGCCGCCACGACTCGGTGGCGCGCAGCGCGCCGAACCGGGCCCGCTGCGATATCTCACGCCCCATCCGGGTTGCCGGCGCTCCGCTCGCTGGCAGCCTGTCCGCCTGCGGCGTGCCCGCCCAGGGCGAAGCCGGAGGGACTCGGGTTGCCCTGGAGCGTCCAGCCGTTGCCGCTGCGGATCCAGCCGGCCGAGGCGGCGGTGCCGCCGTCGACGCTGAGGGTGGTGCCGGTGATGTAGCTGGCCCGGTCGGAGCAGAGGAAGACGGCGGCGTCGGCGACCTCGCTGGCGACGCCCTCCCGGCCGAGCGGGACGTAGCGCTCGATCCCGGGCAGGCGCTCGGGTGGGACGGGCGGCAGCTCGTCCGGGTCGACCGGGCCGCGCATGATGCCGCGCAGCCCGGCGGTCCCGGTCATGTCCGGGGCGATCGCGTTGATCCGGACGCCCTGGTCGGCGAGCTCGACGGCCATCGTCCGGGTGAAATTGATCATTCCGGCCTTGCAGGCGGCGTAGACGGCGTACATGGGCGCGGCGCGCATGCCCTCGATGCTGGTGACGTTGACGATCGAGCCGCCGCCGCGGCCGTTGCCACCGGCGCCGGCCGGGCCGCCCGAGGCGGCGACGGTCCGGGCGATCAGCGGGGCGGCGGTCGACGTCGCCGCCAGCATGCTGACGAGGTTGATGTCGATGTGGCGTCGCCAGCTGCGCTCGCTCTGGTCGAGGAAGCGAGCGCCCTTCACCCCGCCGGCGTTGTTCACGAGGATGTCGAGCCGGCCGAACTCGGCATGCGCGGCGGTGATCGCCTCGGTGAGCGCGTCGGTGTCCATCACGTTCGCCGGCAGGGGCAGCGCGGTCCCGCCGGCCTTCTCGATCAGCTCGGCGGTGGCGGTCGCCCGGGTCGGGTCGATCTCGATCAGCCCGATCCGCACCCCGGCCCTGGCGAGCCCGAGGGCGATCGCCTGCCCGAGGCCCGCCCCGGCGCCCGTGACCACCGCCGCCTTGCCGGCCAGCCCCAGCTCGAACCCGCCCGTCACCGTCACAGCACCACTCCTCAGCTCGCGGCCGTCGCCGTACCGCCCGCCCGCCCGTGATCCGACCGCGCGTCCTGGGCCCGCGTGTTCCGCCCGCGGCCGAGAACGCGGTTCCCACCCAGCGGGAGACTAGCTTCGGTCGGCCATCCGAGGCGCGGCGTTCGCCCGCCGCCGGCGGCTCGACGCCACATCGGTCGCCGTCGCAGTGGCCGGCCGGCGGCCGGAAGGCCTTGACGTCCTCGGCCTCAGCCGGCGTCTGGCGTCCCGTCCGCCGCCCGGCGCAGCTCGGCGATGTCGAGACGGCTCATCTTCAGCATCGCCTGGGTGGCCCGGTACGCGCGCTCCGGGTCCGGGTCGCCCAGCAGCTCGTACAGCGCGGTGGGAACGACCTGCCAGGACACGCCGAAGCGGTCCTTCAGCCAGCCGCACTGGCTTTCCTCGCCGCCCCCCGCGGTCAGCCCGTACCAGTAGTGGTCGACCTCCTCCTGCGACCCGCAGGAGATCATGAACGAGATCGCCTCGGTGAACGGGAACTGCGGCCCGCCGTTGAGGCCGAAGTACTCCTGCCCGTCCAGCGAGAAGGTCACCGTCATCACCGCGCCCTCGGTGCCGGGGGTGTCCGGCCCGTAGCGCGACACGTCGAGGATCTTCGAGTTGGGGAAGAGGGAGAGGTAGAACTCGGCGGCCTGCTCGGCCTGGCCGTCGAACCACAGGCACGGCGTCGTCTTCGGCATGCTGGTGACCTCCCAGGTCGTCGTCGGTGTGCTGACCCCGTCGACGGGCGCCGCCGACTTGCGGCGCCGTCCAAGGAGTGACCGCCGCCGGCCGCCGAACTCATCGCGGTCTTCCGGAACGGACGCCTTCCGGGACGGACCGATCAGCCGGTGGGTCCGGTGACGAGCGGGGGGATCTCCGCGACGCTGCCGAGCAGATGGGTGTGCCGGACCGCGCCGAGTGCTGCCACTCCGACCTGGCCGGTCAGCACGCCGACGACGACCCCGGCGCCCGCGTTCGTCCCGGCCAGCAGATCGCGGACGGTGTCGCCGGCGACCAGCACCCGGGCCACGGCGGTGACACCCGTCAGCTCCATCGCGCGAAAGATCATGTAGGGGGCGGGCCGCCCGGTCGGGACGTCGTCCGCGCACACCACCGCGTCGAGCAGGCCGCCGCCCCAGCCGAGCGAGGCGAGCAGCGGGCCGACGACCGACCGGTCGAAGCCGGTGGTCAGCGCGATCCGGATGCCACGGGCCCGCAGCGTGCCGAACGCCTCCACCACGCCCGGTATCGGCGCGGGCGGCCGGGTCCGGTACGCGGTCTCGAGCCGGTCGCGGAAGTCGAGGAAGACCCGCTCGACCTCCGCCGTGTCGATCTCCGCCGCGTCGACCGCCACGGGGGCCGCGCCGGCGCGGCCCGGAGCGGCGGCGAGCAGCGCGCGGATCGCGGCCCGCTTGTCGGCGCCCATCCAGCGCTCGATGTCGTCGTCCCCCGGGGTGGCGCCGGCGGCCTCGACGGCGTGGCGCAGCGCCTGGTAGACGGCGCCGTGCTCCTCGACGGTGGTGCCGGCGATGTCGAACACCGCCAGGTCGATGCGCGCGCGGTCCGGGGCGCCGCCCGCGACGACGCCTGGGGCGACGCCCGTGGCGGCGCCGAGGCCCGGTGCGGGCGGCACGAGGACGGACACGGTGGAGGCGGTGGAGTCGGACACGGCGGCGTCAGTGGAGGCGGTTGAGTCGGCGGCCACGGGTTCACCTTTCCAGGACGAGGACGGTGGGCGGACGGGTACAACATGAACAGGCAGCCAACTCCTCCTCCCACCGTTGACCAGCGATTTCTGCCACCGAAATGCTCGCCCCATGCGGTTTGCCGAGGAGCGGTTCGACGTGGTGGTGGTGGGCGCGGGGATCATCGGGCTGGCCCACGCCGCCGAGGGGGTGCGCCGGGGGCTGCGGGTCGCGGTCGTCGAGCGGGACGAGTTCGCGCGCGGCGCGTCCGTGCGCAACTTCGGCCACGGCTGTGTGAGTGGCCAGGCGGGCGCCGCGCTGGGCTACGCGAAGGTGGCGCGTGAGCGCTGGCTCGAGCTCGGCCGACTAGCCGGCTTCTTCGCCGAGCCCACCGGCTCGGTGGTCGTCGCCCGCCGCGAGGAGGAGCTCGCCGTGCTGGCCGAGTTCGCCGCGGCCGGGCCAGCCCCGGTCGAGCTTCTCGACGCGGACGGGGTGCGGGCGCGGGTGCGGGTGCCGTTGCGCGCGAAGACGCTGCTCGGCGGTGCCTGGCTGCCCTGGGACGTCCGGGTGAACCCGCGCGAGGCGGTCGGGGCCCTGGCCGACTGGCTCGCCGGCCAGGGCGTGACGTTCTTCTGGCGGACCGCCGCGACCGATGTCGAGGAGGGCCTGGTGCACACCAGCCGCGGTGATCTCGCCGCGTCCGCGATCGTGCTGGCCACCGGCCACGACCTCGACTGGCTGTTCCCGGACCTCGCCGAGGAGGCCGGCGTGCGCCGCTGCGCGCTGCGCGCTGCGGATGCTCCGCGTCACCGTTCCCGGTGGGGCCGGCGAGGCCGGGCATCCCCTGGGCGGCGAGACGGGCGGCGCGGGTGGCGAGGTGGGCAGCGGCGCGGGCGGCGGGCGCTTCGGCCCTGGCGTGCTGACCGGGTTGTCGCTGCTGCGGTACGCCGCCTTCGAGGGCTGTCCGTCGTTGCCGGCGCTGCGGGCCCGTTTCGACGCCGAGCGGCCCGACCTGCTTGCCGTCGACATGAACCTGATGTTCACCCAGCTCCCGGGCGGCGACCTGATCATCGGCGACACCCACGAGCGCGCCGTCACCCGTCACCCGTTCCAGGCCGAATGGATCGACGACCTGGTGCTGGCCGAGACCGCCGACCTGCTCGGCGTGCCGGTGGGCGAGCTCACGGTTCGCGAGCGCTGGCGCGGCTACTACGCGACCGCTCCCGACCGCGAGTTCCTGGTCGCGACCCCGTATCCCGGCGTGCGCGTCGTCGTCGTCACGACCGGCATCGGAATGACGACGTCCCACGGTCTCGCCGCCGAGGTCCTCGCCGACCTCGTTCCGTGAACCGTTACTGAACGTTTCTGCCCGACTCCATTACAGCCGCGCGCGTCGCATTGGCCACTCATTGGGTCGACATGGAGGCCTTACCCGGGTCGTCAGTGTTCGTCGAGTCTGGTTCGGACTCCGGTCACCGACGGCACCGAATAGCTTCCTCGTCTATTCATTGATCGGTACGCGAAGGCCCCTGAACCTTCCTAAGTTCGCCCGTCGCCGGCTTTTTGCTCAACTTCCGTCCACCCGCAGGTAATGCGTGCGCGTCACCGTTGCGCGGACAAGTTCGGCGGGCGGACACGCCGCCGCGCGGGGACAGGCGGTCGGTCTACCAGGCGAAACGCCTGGGGATGCCGCGTCCGTGCGCACGGCGGGAGGGGTGGCCGCCGCGCCGGAAAGGCACAGATCTTGCCCTGGGGGGCTCGTGAGACTAGTAGGAAACCGGTCCGCCGTGCGGCTGGTCGCGGCCGGGACGGTCGTGCTCGGCCTGCTCGCCGCCGCCTGTGGCGGTGGCGACAGTTCCTCACCAGCTCTCCGGCGGCCAGCAGCAGCGGATCGCGCTGGCCCGCGCGCTCGCGATCGAGCCGCGGGTGCTGCTGCTCGACGAGCCGCTGTCCGCGTTGGACGCGCAGGTCCGGGCGCAGCTGCGCGACGAGATCCGCTCGCTGCAGACCCGGTTGGGGATCACGACGCTGTTCGTCACGCATGACCAGGAGGAGGCGCTGTCGATGGCCGACCGGGTCGGCGTGATGCGCTCCGGTCAGCTCGAGCAGATCGCGGCGCCGGAGGTCGTCTACGCCTGGCCGCGGACGCCGTTCGTCGCCGAGTTCGTCGGCACCGTCAACCGACTGCCCGGTCGGCTCGCCACCGCCGGTGCCGACGGCACGGTCGAGGTGATCGGTCAGCGCCTCCCGGTCCTGGAGGTCGGCGAGGCCGGCGCGCCGGCGCGGGGCCTGGGCGCCAGTGTGGACGTGCTGGTGCGACCCGAGGCCGTCGTCGTCAAGGCCGCCACCGGTGCCGCGGAAGGCGCGGCCGGGACGGTGGTGGCGCGCTCGTTCCGCGGCGCGGTCACCCGCGTCCAGGTGGAGCTTCCCGGCATCGCCCGCGCCGTCGTCGGCGGCACCGGCGCCTCCGAGATCGCGGACGGCATGACGGCCAGCGACGCCGGCCTGGTCGTCGCGGACCTGGCCACGTTCGAGGTCGGCGACCTCGCCCCCGGAGCCTCCGTCCGGGTCACCCTCGCCGACCGCCCCGTCCTGGTCACCACTCCCGCCGCCTGACCCCGGTCAGGCGCGCCTGACCGGGGTCAGCCGGCGAGGGTGTCGAGGACCTGCTGGCCGTACTTGGCGAGCTTGTTCTCGCCCACGCCGTTGATGGTGGCCAGCTCCGTGAGGGTGGCGGGAGACCGGCTCGCGATCTCCCGCAGGGTGGCGTCGTGGAAGATGACGTAGGCGGGCACGCCCTGCTCCTTGGCGCTGGCGGCGCGCCAGGCGCGTAGCCGCTCGAAGACGGCGGTGGCCTCGGCCGACAGGTCGACGACCGCGGCGGCGCGCTTGGCCTTGCCCTCGGCCGACCCGCCGCCGCGGGAGCCGCCGGATGTCCTGGCGGGGCGTTCGGGGTCGCGGCGCATCGGGACCTTGCGCGCCCCGCGCAGCACCTCGGCGCTCGCGTCGGTGAGCACCAGGGTGCCGTGCTCGCCCTCGACGGTGAGCAGCCCCTGTGCCAGCAGCTGGCGGACGACGCCGCGCCACTGCGACTCGTTCAGCTCGGTGCCGATCCCGAAGACGGTCAGCGTCTGGTGCTCGTGCTGGGTCACCTTCGGGGTGGTGCGACCGAGCAGGATGTCGATGGCCTGGCCGGCGCCGAACTTCTGCCGGCGCTCCCTGGCCAGGCGCAGCACGGTCGAGAGCAGTTTCTGCGCGGCGACCGTCCCGTCCCAGGTCTCGGGCGGGGACAGGCAGGTGTCGCAGTTGCCGCAGGAGCCGGCGCGTTCCTGCCCGAAGTAGGCGAGCAGGCCGGCGCGGCGGCACTCGACCGCCTCGCACAGCGCCAGCATCGCGTCGAGGTGGGCGCTCTGGCGGCGGCGGTGCGCCACGTCGCCGTCCGACGAGTCGATCATCTTGCGGAGCTGGACGACGTCCTGCAGGCCGTAGGCGAGCCAGGCGGTGGATGGCAGGCCGTCGCGGCCGGCGCGGCCGGTCTCCTGGTAGTAGCCCTCGAGCGACTTCGGCAGGTCGAGGTGGGCGACGAAGCGTACGTCCGGCTTGTCGATGCCCATGCCGAACGCGATGGTGGCGACCATGACCAGGCCGTCCTCGCGCAGGAACCGCGACTGGTTCGTCGCCCGGACCCGCGAGTCCAGGCCCGCGTGGTACGGCAGCGCGGCGATTCCGTTCGTGACGAGGAAGTCGGCGGTCTGCTCGACGGACGACCGCGACAGGCAGTAGACGATGCCCGCGTCGCCGGCGTGCTCCGTGCGCAGCAGGTCGAGCAGCTGCCGCTTCGGCTCCTTCTTCGGCACGATCCGGTAGGAGATGTTCGGCCGGTCGAAGTCGGCGACGAAGTGCCGGGCGTTCTCCAGGCCGAGCCGGTCGGTGATCTCCTGGTGCGTCGCCGGGGTCGCCGTCGCGGTGAGCGCGACCCGCGGGATGTCCGGCCAGCGTTCCCGCAGCGCCGACAGTGCCAGGTAGTCGGGCCGGAAGTCGTGGCCCCACTGCGCGACACAGTGAGCCTCGTCGATCGCGAACAGTGCGATCTTGCCCCGGCCGAGCAGGTCCATCGTCGACGGCAGCCGCAGGCGCTCGGGCGCCAGGTAGAGCAGGTCCAGCTCCCCGGCGAGGAAGAGCGCCTCCACCGTCCTGCGCTGGTCGGGGTCCTGGGTGGAGTTGACGAAGTCGGCCCGCGCGCCGAGCGCCCGCAGCGCGTCGACCTGGTCCTGCATGAGCGCGATCAGCGGCGAGACCACGACCCCGGTGCCGGGCCGGACGAGCGCGGGGATCTGGTAGCAGAGACTCTTCCCACCGCCCGTCGGCATCAGCACGAGCGCGTCGCCTCCGTCGATGACGTGCTCGATGATCTCCTGCTGCCCGTCGCGGAACGACTCGTAGCCGAACACCCGCCGCAGCACCTGCTGGGCCGCGCCCACCGGACTCGCGGCGGCCGCCGAGGCCGGCGGGGGTGAGCTCGGCGCCTGGACGGAGGCGCCCGGGGTCTCGGTCACAGGCAAGGTCACCCGGCCACTGTAGGAGGCCGCTGCGACAAGGTCGCCCGCGCCGTCCCGGCTGTGGACAACCAGAGGGCTCCGGCCGCCGGCCTCGCCACGGCGATCCGAGCGTCAAATTGCAACTTACAAATTTCGGTGCGAAGTACGCTGCCGGTGCCTGGATCGGCCCACGGGGTAGGAAAAGGCTGTGGTGGGGGAGTTGGAGGCTTCGTCATGGCGACGAACGTGGTCGTCGCCCGTCGGCGGCTCGCGCAGGGCGTCCGGCGGTACCGGCAACGGTCTGGGCTGACGATCGAGGAGCTGGCCCGCGGGCTGGAGTGCTCCGCGGCGAAGGTCAGCCGGATGGAGACCGGCATCTCCGGCATTCGTATCCAGGACCTGGCGGCGATCGTGAGTCTGGTCGAGGTCGACGAGGCCGAGCGCCGGGATCTGGAGGAACTGGTCAGACAGGCCCGCGGCCGAGAGTGGTGGCAGGAGTACATGGACCTGTTCCCGGCCGGCTCCGCCACGTTCTTCGGGCTGGAGGACGGCGCCACCAGCATCCGGGTGCACAGCACCTCCGTCGTTCCCGGCCTGTTGCAGACCCCCGACTACGCCAGCGCGCTGTTCGGCGCGGTGAGGGGCGCGAGAGCCGAGGCGTGGGACCGCCGGGTCGCGCTGCGCCTGCGCCGCCAGCGCCTGCTCGACCGTGAGCGGCCGCCCCTGCTGACCGTGCTCCTGGACGAGGCTGTGCTCCACCGGGTGATCGGTGGCCCCGAGGTGATGGCCGGGCAGTGGGACCACATCCTTCGCCGCGTCGAGACGCCAGGCGTGGCGGTGCGGGTCATCCCGTTCACGGCGCCGGCGCACGGCGCCGAAGGCGTCGCCTTCACCGTGTTCGGCTTCGATGACCAGGACCTCGGGCCCGTCGCCTATGCCGAGCGGCTCGGCATGCCGCGGTTCATCGAGGAGCCCACCGAGGTGGAGATCTACGTCGCCGGCCTCGGCGGCGCCGAGCGGGTGGCGGCGGCCCCGGAGGCCTCGCGAGAGCTGATCGCCGCCTTCGCCGCCAGGTCGCGCTCCGCCGGGCCGGCGTGATCCGGGCAGCCCGGCCCCCGAGGGCGTGACCGCGCCGGGCACCAACGGGCAGCCGGGTATTCCAGCGGGCGGAATCGGCGCGCGGCGCTCGGGAACAATAGGGACGTGTCCGATCCGCTGCCCGAACCGCTGTACGTGCCGGCGCTGTGCCTGGTCGTCCTGGTCGGCATCGCCGGCAGCGGGAAGTCGGCCTTCGCGGCCCGGCACTTCCGGCCCGCCCAGGTCGTGTCGTCGGACGCCTGCCGGGCGATGGTCGCCGACGACGAGCGTGACCAGTCGGCGACCCAGGCCGCGTTCGAGGTGGCGCACCTGGTCATCCGGCACCGGCTGGCCAGGGGTCTGCTGACCGTCGTGGACGCCACCAACGTCGAGCCGGCGGCGCGCCGTCCGTTGCTGGAGCTCGCGGCGGAGTACGACGTCCCGGCCGTCGCGGTCGTGCTCGACCTGCCCGAACAGCTGTGCGTCCGCCGCGCGGGGGAGCGGGCCAGCCGGCCCGTCGCCGCCGGGGTGGTCAGGCGCCAGTACGCCCAGCTGCGCGCAGGCGTTCCCACGCTCGCCGGCGACGGGTTCGCGGCCGTCCACGTGCTGCGCTCGGCCGCCGAGGTGGACGCCGCCACTGTCGCCACCCGGCGGTCGGCGGTCGACCGGCGCGACGAGCACGGGCCGTTCGACGTCATCGGCGACGTGCACGGCTGCCGCGAGGAGCTCGAGGAGCTGCTCGACCGGCTCGGCTACGTCCTGCACCGGGACGAGGCGGGCCGGCCGGTCGGCGCGCGCCATCCGGCCGGTCGGCGCGTCGTCTTCGTCGGCGACCTCATCGACCGTGGGCCGGACCCGGCCGGCGTGCTGCGCCTCGCGATGGGCATGGCCGCGACCGGCGACGCGCTCGCCGTCGCGGGCAACCACGAGCACAAGCTGGTCAGGGCGTTGCGGGGAGCCGGTCCGGGCGGCCGGGTGAAGGTCGGCCGGAACCTCGCCCGTACCCTGGAGCTGCTGGTCGCGGAGCCGGAAGGGTTCCTCGCCGAGGCGTTCGCTTTCTGCGCCCGGCTCGCCGGGCACCTGGTGCTGGACGGCGGCGCCCTGGTCGTCGCCCACGCGGGGCTGAAGGAGGCCTACCACGGCCGCGACTCCGGCCGGGTGCTGGCGTTCGCGCTCTTCGGTGACACCACCGGGGAACGCGACGAGTACGGGTTGCCGGTCCGGTTACCGTGGGCGGAGGATTACCGCGGCCGGGCGATGGTGCTTTACGGTCACACCCCGGCGGACGAGCACGAATGGGTGAACAACACCCTGTGCCTGGACACCGGCTGCTGCTTCGGCGGCGCGCTCACCGCCGTGCGCTATCCAGAGCGGGAGCTGGTCAGCGTCCCCGCCAGGCGCGAGTACTTCCCCCCGGTGCGGCCCCTGCGGGACCCGGCGTGGCCGCGTCCCCAGCAGGAACCCTCCCAGCGGGAACCCAGAGCCTCCTGACCGCCTCCTCCCGCGCCTCCGGCCCGGTGGCCAAGCCCTCGGCCCGGTGGCCAAGCCCCAGCCCGGCGGCCGAGCCTCAGGATCGGGGCCCGGCCGCGTGAGCTGGTACTTCGCCTCGCGTCCCTAGCGCCCGCCGAATCGGTCGGATCGGTCGGCGCTGGATTGGTCCGTGCCGGGCCGGTCCGCGCGGGACATCCTCGTGTCGCCCCTGGGCTGGTCGTCCGGATAGAGGTCTGAGGCAGCCCCGTCCGACCGCGCCCGCGCCGTCGACGCGACCGGCTCGCGCCGTGCGTCCGGCCGGTGCGGGCCGCCGACCGGTATCCGGATCAGGTCCTCCAGCGACAGCCGCACACCCTCGAGCCGCGCCGCCTCCTGCGCGAGTCGGTACGCGGACTCCTCCGGCAGCGCCCGGAAGGCCGTCGACGTGCGGACCCGCGGCCCAGGCCGCAACGCCAGATGGATGGCCGCCGCGAGCAGCGCCCCGATGAGCGGCGCGACGATGAACAGCCACAGCTGGCCGAGTGCCCACCCGCCGGCGAACACCGCCGGGCCCAGGCTGCGCGCCGGGTTGATCGACGCGTTGTCGATCGGGATCGCGACCAGGTTGCCGACGGTCAGCACGAAGCCGATCGCGATGCCGGCGAAACCGACCGGGGCCTGGACGTGGGTCGCGCCGAGCACGGTGAACACGAGCAGGCCGGTGAGGACCAGCTCCGCCAGGAACGCCCCGCCGAGGCCGAAGCCGCTGGGCGAGTGCACGCCGTACCCGTTCGCGCCGAGGCCCTGCGCCCCGGCTGAGTAGCCGAACGGCCCGGAGTCGGCGATCAGCCAGACCGTCGCCGCGGCGAGGATCGCGCCCAGGCACTGCGCGACGATGTAGGCGCCGGCGAGCTTGGGCGTGATCTTGCGTGCCGCGCACAGGCCGACCGTCACCGCCGGGTTCACATGGCAGCCGGAGACCGGGCCGATCACATAGACCAGTACGAGCAGGGTCAGGCCGAAGGCGAGCGCGACCCCGAGCGCCCCCATGAAGCCGCCGGCGAGCACGGCCGTGCCGACGCCGCCGAGCACCAGGAAGAACGTGCCGATCCCCTCCGCGACGCAGGGCCTTAACCATGTTCGTGCGGCCTCGTCCGGTTTCGCCTGCCCGGCCGTCGTGGCTCTCGCGGCCGTCCGCGCGATCGCGCTCACATCGGTTCGCCTCCCTCGTCCTTCTGTATCCGGATTGCGACGCTGCGCTACCGGTTTGGATTCCTGGCCGAGGTACCCGGACGTGCGCGGACAACCCGTTCCCGCTGGTCGCCCGGCCCGGGCCGCGGACATCGGTGCCTCGGACAGGCGGACATCTGGAGCAGTCGGGCTGATTGCGCGGCGAGCCTCCGGCTCGGCTGGCCGGCCGCGGGACGCGTTTGACCGGGTGGCCCGGCCGTTGGATATCTATGCTCATAGGTGCCGGGTTGTTTTCCGCCGGTCCGGGAGCAGTGGGTCGGGGCGTTCCCCCGCGGCCGCCTGCCCCGGCGGCCGGCCCGAGCATGGAGTCGACCGTGACCAGCATCCCGCGCGTGCCAGGCAGTCCCGACCTTCCAGGCCCCTCAGGATCTCCATATATGTCTTCTGGTTCCGTGTTCAGCGATGACGCCCCCGGCGCCGGGCCCACCGGCGGCGCCAGCGGCGCCGAGTTCACCTCCCGCGCCGACGTCGCCACCGCCACGCCGGCCCGATACGCCAAACAGCTCGCCTCGCACCTCGGTCACCGCTGTGAGGTGCGCAACGAGAACGGCGGCACCCGGCTCGTGCTCGCGGGCGGCGGCAGCTGCCTGCTGACCAGCGGCGACGACGTGCTCACGCTGGCCGCCGAGGCGCCGACCAAGCCCGCCCTGGGCGAGGTCGAGTACGTCGTCGGGCGCCATCTGGAGCGGTTCGGCACCCGGGCCGAGCTCGCCGTGCGCTGGCACCGGGCACCCGGCTCGGAGGACTCGGCCGCAACCCGCGCCGTGGCCGCCGGGCACGCGATCCTCGGCCGGGCCCGCTCGGCCGCGACCACCGGCCTTGGCCGCCTGCGCCAGGGGGACCGAGCGTGACCGAGACCGTGACCACCGCCATGGCCACCGCTCCGGCGCCGGCCGGCGCGAGCCGGCCGGCGATCCTGACCGTCGACGACGACCCGAGCGTCTCCCGCGCGGTCGCCCGCGACCTGCGCCGCCGCTACGGCGAACAGTGCCGGATCGTGCGGGCGGAGTCGGGCCCGCAGGCACTCGACACCCTGCGCGAGATGAAGCTGCGCGGCGGCCACGTCGCCGTGCTGGTCGCCGACTACCGGATGCCCCAGCTCGACGGCATCCAGTTCCTCGAGCAGGCGATGGACCTGTACCCGGACGCGAAGCGGGTGCTGCTGACCGCCTACGCGGACACCAACGCGGCCATCGAGGCCATCAACGTCGTCGATCTCGACTACTACCTGCTCAAGCCGTGGAACCCGCCGGAGGAGAAGCTCTACCCGGTCATCGACGCGCTGCTGGACGCCTGGAACCGATCGGAGCGCCGGCCGGTGCTGGAGACCCGGGTCGTCGGCGACCGGTGGTCCTCCCGGTCGTACGAGGTCCGCGAGTTCCTCGCCCGCAACCAGGTGCCCTACCGGTGGTATCTCGCGGACGAGCCGGAGGGCCGCCGCCTGCTCGCCGCCGCCACCGCGGACACCCCCATCCCCGTGGCCGCCGACACCTACGCCTCCGCGGACACCGCCGCCCTCGCGGACACCGACCTGCCCGCGGTCGGGGGCGGGAGCCCGAACGGTGCGGCGGCGAACGGCCACACCGTCGCGCTGCCGGTGGTCGTGACGCCGGGTGGGACCGCGCTCGTCAACCCGACCGACGCCCAGATCGCCGCCGAGGTCGGGCTGAGCACCACCCCGTGCGAGGACTTCTACGACGTCATCATCATCGGCGGCGGGCCGGCCGGCCTCGGCTCGGCGGTGTACGCGGCGTCCGAGGGCCTCAAGACCGTGCTCATCGAACGCACGGCCACCGGCGGCCAGGCCGGGCAGAGCTCCCGGATCGAGAACTACCTGGGCTTCCCCGACGGTGTGTCCGGCGCGCAGCTCACCGACCGGGCGCGCCGCCAGGCCGTCAAGTTCCAGGCGGAGGTGATCACCGCCCGCGAGGTCGTCGGGCTGCGGACGGCGGGCAACACCCGCATGGTCCGCTTCGCCGACGGCGGGGAGCTCGGCGCGCACACCGTCGTCCTGGCCACCGGCGTCGCCTACCGCCAGCTGCCGGCGTCCGGGCTCGACCGGCTGACCGGCCGCGGGGTGTTCTACGGCTCCGCGCTCACCGAGGCCGCCGGCTGCGCCGGCGAGGACGTCTACGTCGTCGGCGCGGCCAACTCGGCCGGCCAGGCGGCGGTCTACCTCGCCCGGCACGCTCGGTCGGTGACGATGCTGGTGCGCGGCCGGTCGCTGCAGGCCTCGATGTCGCACTACCTGATCGAGCAGATCGCCAGGATCGCGAACATCACCGTGCGGACCTGTACGGAGGTGATCGGAGGCGAGGGTGACGAGCATCTGGGCACCCTCACCCTTCGCGACAGCTCGACGGGCGCGACCGAGACGGTCCCGGCCAGCCGGCTGTTCGTCTTCATCGGCGCCGAGCCGCGTACCGACTGGCTCGATGGCACCGTCGAGCGCGACGCGCACGGCTTCGTCATCACCGGTCCGGATCTGGTCGTCGACGGGCGGCGCCCGCGCGGCTGGACGCTCGACCGGGACCCATATCACCTGGAAACCAGCCTGCCGGGGGTGTTCGTGGCCGGAGACGCACGGTCGGAGTCAGTGAAACGAGTCGCCTCGGCGGTCGGCGAGGGCGCGATGGCCATCGCGCTCGTGCACAGGTACCTCGCATGAGCGCGGACCAGGCGTCCCAGGGCGCCACGGCCCAGACCGCGTCGCCTGCGGTCGGCGGGCTGCCGTGCAGCGTTGACGAGCTGCGGACGCTGTTCCTGTTCGAGAAGCTCACCGACGACCAACTCGCCTGGCTGTGCGAGCGGGGCCGGGTCATCGAGGCCGAGTCGGGAATGGTGATCGTCGAAGGCGAGCCGGCGGAGCTGTTCGTGATCCTGCTCGAGGGCGAGGTCTCCGTCATCAAGCGGGTCCAGGGCGTGGACGTCGAGATCAGCCGGACCGACCACCGGGGCGTCTACGGCGGTGCCTGGAACGCGTACCTGGGCGACCGGGTCCCGCAGACCTACCCGCAGTCGCTACGGGCGGTCCGGCCGGCGCGGTTCTTCGTGCTCGACGCCGACCAGTTCTCGTTCCTCATGCGTGACTGGTTCCCGATGGCCGTGCACCTGCTGGAGGGCCTGTTCTTCGGGCTGCGCAATCTCCAGGAGACCGTCGGGCAGCGTGAACGGCTGCTCGCCCTCGGCGCGCTGTCGGCGGGCCTGACGCACGAGCTCAACAACCCGGCGGCCGCCGCCGTACGGGCGACGGCGGGCCTGCGCGAGCGGGTCGCCGGCATGCGGCACAAGCTCAGCCTCATCGCCGACGGCCTGTACGACAAGGCGGTGCTGAGCACGCTCATCCGCCTGCAGGAGGAGGCGGCGGAACGGGTCGCCAAGGCGCCGACGCTCTCGCCGCTGGAGGCGAGTGACCGTGAGGACGAGCTGGGCGACTGGTTCGACGAGCACAGCATCGACTTCGGCTGGGACGTCGCGCCGGTGTTCGTGCAGGCGGGCCTCGACATCGGCTGGCTTGACCAGGTCGCCGAGCTGGTGGGCGGCGAGCACCTGTCGAGCGCGGTCCGCTGGCTGGGCTACACCGTCGAGACCGAGCTGCTCATGAACGAGATCGAGGACTCGACGACCCGGGTGTCCACGCTCGTGGGCGCGGCCAAGCAGTACTCCCAGCTCGACCGTGCCCCGTTCCAGACCGTTGACATCCACGACCTGCTCAAGAGCACGCTGGTCATGCTCGGGCGCAAGATCGGCGACGGCATCCAGGTCGTGAAGGACTTCGACCGCACCCTGGCGCCGATCGCGGTCTACGCCGCCGAGCTGAACCAGGTCTGGACGAACCTGATCGACAACGCCGTCTCGGCGATGGGCGGCACCGGCACGCTGACGCTGCGTACCTGGGGCGACGACGAGTCCATCACGGTCGAGATCGGCGACACCGGCCCCGGCATCCCGGCCGACGTTGTCGGCCGCATCTTCGAGCCCTTCTTCACCACCAAGCCCGTCGGCGAGGGCACCGGTCTTGGGCTGGACATCTCCTGGCGGATCGTCGTCAACAAGCACCACGGCGATCTGCGCGTCGTCAGCTCCGTGCCCGGCGACACCCGCTTCCAGGTCAGCCTCCCGCGCGCCCAGCCGACACCGCTCGGCCCGCCGGTCTGAGGGGGATGGCTGGGCGGGGTTGCCGCCCGAGACGGAGCGGGCAGATACCTGGACGTCGCCGGTGACGCCTGCCCGGCCGATCTCCACGCCATCTCCGGGAGGAAGATCATGCCCTTCATCACGACCAGCGACGGTGCCGAGATCTTCTACAAGGACTGGGGCGCGCCCTCGGCGCGGCCGGTGGTGTTCAGCCACGGCTGGCCGCTGAACGCGGACGCCTGGGACTCCCAGCTGAAGGCCGTCGCCGACGCCGGGTTCCGGGCGATCGCGCATGACCGGCGCGGGCACGGCCGGTCCACCCAGACCTGGACCGGCAACGACATGGACACCTACGCCGACGACCTGGCGCAGCTGGTGACGACGCTGGACCTGCACGACGCCGTCCACGTCGGCCACTCCACCGGCGGTGGCGAGGTCGCCCGCTACCTCGGCCGGCACGGGACCTTCCGGGTGGCGAAGGCGGTCCTGCTCGGGGCCGTCCCGCCGCTGATGCTGAAGACCGAGGCCAACCCGGAGGGCCTGCCCATCGACGCCTTCGACGGCATCCGGGCCGGCGTGCTCGCGGACCGGTCCCAGTTCTACCGAGACCTCGCCACGCCCTTCTACGGCTTCAACCGGCCGGGCGCGGCCGTGTCCCAGGGCGTCATCGACGCGTTCTGGTTGATGAGCATGCAGGCGGGTCTCAAGCCCGCCTACGACTGCGTCAAGCAGTTCTCCGAGACCGACTTCACCGACGACCTGGCGAAGTTCGACGTCCCGACCCTGGTCGCGCACGGCGACGACGACCAGATCGTCCCGATCGTCGCCTCGGCGTACCGGACCGCGAAGCTCGTCAAGGACGCGACGCTCAAGGTCTACCCGGGCGCGCCGCACGGCCTGTGCGGCGACCACAGCGCCGAGTTCTCCGAGGACCTGATCGCCTTCATCAAGGGGTGAGGCGTGGCTGGGGCCGTGATGCCGGGATGATTCCCGGTTCACGGCCCCAAGCCCTCTACCCCCAAGCCCTCTACCGCCTCGTCTCAGGGATCGCTGCCGCGCGCTCGGTTCAGGAGGCGCGGGTGAGGATGACGACCGGAATGTCCCGGTCGGTGCGCGTCTGGTAGTCGGCGTACGGCGGCCAGACCTCGACCATCGTCGGCCAGAGGCGGGCCTTCTCCTGCGGCGTCGCGGTGCGGGCGGTCGCCTTGAACGTGTCCGCCTTCACCTGCAGCTCGACCTCGGGGTTGTCGACCAGGTTTCGGTACCAGAGCGGATGCTCCTGCGCTCCGCCCTTCGACGCGACGACCAGGTAGTCGTCGCCGTCCTGCCCGTAGATCAGCGCGGTGCGCCGGGGCTGGCCGGAACGCCGGCCGATCGTCGTCAGCAGCAGCGTCGGCACGCCCTCGGCGAGGTCACCGTTCGGGCCGTACCAGAGGTGCCCCTCCTCGCCACCGCTTTCCAGATATGTGCGGGTGTGATCGGCAACCCACTTGTTCGGGCTGTCCGTCGGTGTCGTCGACTCGCTCATGGTCCCCATCCTCCACCGGTGCCGTCCGGGCGACGACGGCTCATCGCGCCGCGGTGAGGACGGCTCCTCGCGCCGCGGTGAGGACGGCTCGGCGTCAGCCGTGGGCGGCCTCGGCCAGCAGGGTGGCCACGGCGTCGATGTCGTCGTCGGGGATGAGGCCCACGGTGACGCGCAGGTGGGCGGCGCCGAGGGGAGCGGCCTCGAAGGGGGTACCGGGGGCGGCGCCGATGCCGCGGGAGGCGAGCGACACCAGCGCGACCTGCTCGTCCGCCACCTCCATCCACAGGTTGATGCCGTCGCCGGCCTGGGCGCGCACGCCGCGGCCGGCGAGCGCGGCCGTCATCCGCTCGCGGCGGTTCGCGTAGACCTCGCGGGCGTGGGCCAGCGTCTGTTCGGTGTCGTCGTCGTCGAGGAGCTCGGCGAGCACGGCCTGCAGCAGGCGGCTCGACCAGCCGGGCCCGAGCATCCGGCGGCTGACGACGCCGTTCACGACCGACTCGACCCCGCCGACCGCGGCCAGCCGCAGGTCGGGGCCGTGGCTCTTGGAGAAGCTGCGGATGTGGATGGTCGCCTCGGGCAGGTGGGTTCCGAGGCTGAGGGGCGCCGCGGCGGCGACGTCGCCGATGTGATCGTCCTCGATGACCGTCACCCCGTGCCCCTCGAGCAGCGCCGCGAGCGCCTCGGCGCGCCGGGGTGTCATGCTCACGCCGGCCGGGTTGTGCGCGCGCGGCTGCAGGTAGAGCGCCACCGGCTCGGCGCCGGCGGCCGCGGACAGGGCCGCGCGCAGCGCGCCGGGCTGGATGCCCTCCTCGTCGAGCGGCAGCGCCACCACCTCGGCGCCCACGGCCTCCAGCAGGTCGAGCAGCGGCGGGAAGCACGGGTTCTCGACCAGTACCCGGCTGCCGAAGCCGACCAGCACGCCGGTCACCCGGTCCAGCGCGTCGAGCGCGCCGTCGACGACGGTCAGCGCGGCGGGTGGGAACGGCCAGCGGACGCGCAGCGCCTTCTCGAGCGCGGGCAGCACCGGGTCGTCCAGGTAGCTGGCGGTCAGGTTGCCGCCGCTGGCCACCCGGGCGAGCATCGGCGCGAGGTCGGGCAGCAGCGCCACGTCCGGGGTGCCGGTGGAGTAGTCGTGCGGGAGCCGGCCGGGGCTGCGGGTGATCCGGCGGTAACGGCGCGGGTCGGCGCTCGCCGGGGGGCCGGCCAGCACGAACGTCCCCGCGCGGCCGCGCGGCGAGATGACGCCGGCGCGGGCGAGGGTGCGCCAGGCCTGGCTCACCGTGGTGGGGCTGATGCCGAGCTCGGTGGCGAGCTCGCGGACGGTGGGCAGCCGGGTACCGGCCGGCAGGGTGCCCGACATGACCAGCCGGCTGACGGTGCCCGCGATGCCGCGCGCGGAGCGGTCGTCGATCGCCGAGGTGATCGCGCCGATCATGCTGTCGCCCCTTGCTGGTAGCTGACCCTTGCTGGTAGCAGACCCCTGCCGGTAACAGCGCCTGTAACAATAAGAAACAAAGCGAGAATTGTCCGGACCAGAGTGTGACAGTAGTCTGCGGGCACCACAAACGCCCAGTGGTCGGTGGACTGGCGCGATGGCGAGTTCGGTGGTCCTGTCGGACGGGGCCGCGGCGCCCGTCGTGGCGGCGCCGGGACGACCGTCCGGCGGGCGGCGGGGCGCGGTGCGGGAGGGAGAGCGAAGGCGATGAGCAGGGTCATCCGTGCGGCGCTCGTCCAGGCGAAATGGACGGGCGACAAGGAATCCATGATCAAGGCGCACGAGGAGTACGCCCGGTCGGCGGCCGAGCAGGGCGCCAAGGTCATGTGCTTCCAGGAGCTGTTCTACGGCCCGTACTTCTGCCAGGTGCAGGACCCGGAGTACTACGCGTACGCGGAGTCGGTGCCCGGCCCGACCGTCGAGCGCTTCGCGGCACTGGCCGCCGAGCTCGGCATGGTGCTGGTGCTGCCGGTCTACGAGCAGGAGCAGCCGGGCGTCCTCTACAACACGGCCGCGGTGATCGACGCCGATGGGAAGTACCTCGGCAAGTACCGCAAGACCCACATTCCGCACGTGCAGGGCTTCTGGGAGAAGTTCTACTTCCGGCCGGGAAACCTGGGCTACCCGGTGTTCGACACCGCGGTCGGCCGGGTCGGCGTCTACATCTGCTACGACCGGCACTTCCCGGAGGGCTGGCGGGCGCTCGGGCTGAACGGCGCCGAGCTGGTGTTCAACCCGTCGGCGACCTCGCGAGGCCTGTCGAACTACCTGTGGAAGCTGGAGCAGCCGGCGGCCGCCGTCGCGAACGAGTACTTCATCGGCGCGATCAACCGGGTCGGCGTCGAGGACCTCGGCGACGACGACTTCTACGGCACGTCCTACTTCGTCGACCCGGAGGGCAAGTTCGTCGACGGGACGGGCGACTCGCACGAGCCGGAGCTGATGGTCCGTGACCTGGACATGGACCTGCTGACCGAGGTGCGCAACCGGTGGGCGTTCTACCGCGACCGCCGCCCTGACCAGTACGGCGACCTCACCGCCCCCTGACAACTCGTTCCCCGTCCCCGAGCGAAGCGATGTCACCAGGCCAGCCCGGACCCCGGCTTGGTGACGCTCCCGCGCAAGGTGACCGTGCTGGGCGCGGAGGCGCGCCTCTGCGGAGGCCCGGCCCCGAGCGACGGGGTCCCTGCGGAATCGGCGAAGCCGATTTCGGAGGTCGTGAAGTGGCCCTGCGGAGATGCAGCTTCGGTTTGGTGACGTTCAGCGGAACGCCACCGTGCGGCCCGGAGGCGTGCCTCCGCGGAGGCGTGCCCACGAGCGAAGCGAGGTGGGCGCGCCGCAGCGGAGGTCGCCGGAAGGCACGTGAGCGGAGGAGGACGCCGCGCGGAGGTCCCTTGGGAGCGAAGCGAGCAAGGGGCCGGAGCGCGGCGCCCGGACGGAGCGAACCAGCAAAGGAGCCTCGATGAAGACGCTGATCACCGGTGGGACCGTCGTCGGACCGCTCGGCGCCAGCCCGACCGACGTGCTGGTCGACGGCGAGACGATCGCCGCGCTCTACGCCCCGGGCATCGCCACGGCGAGCGGAGTCGCCGCGGACAAGGTCGTCGACGCCACCGGGAAGTACGTCGTCCCGGGCGGGGTGGACGTCCACACGCACATGAAGCTGCCCTTCGGCGGCACGTTCGCCTCGGACGACTTCGAATCGGGGACGAAGGCCGCCGCCTGGGGCGGCACCACCACGATCATCGACTTCGCCGTGCAGCGCACCGGGGAGGTCGTGCAGGACGGGCTCGCCGCCTGGCACGCGCTGGCGGACGGCAACTGCGCGATCGACTACGGCTTCCACATGATCATGGGTGGGGTCGACGACGAGGCGCTCAAGGCGATGGACTACCTCGTCGAACACGAGGGGATCACCAGCTTCAAGCTGTTCATGGCCTACCCGGGTGTCTTTTACAGCGACGACGGCCAGATCCTGCGGGCGATGCAGAAGGCGTCCGACAACGGCGCGCTGATCATGATGCACGCGGAGAACGGCATCGCGATCGACGTGCTGGCCGCCCAGGCCGTCGCCCGCGGCGATACCGACCCCGTGTTCCACGGCCTGACCCGGCCGTCGGCGCTGGAGGGCGAGGCCACCCACCGGGCGACCGTGCTCGCCCAGGTCGCCGGCAACACCCCGCTGTACTTCGTGCACCTGTCGGCATCCGAGGCGCTGGCGCACGTGTCGGCCGCCCGGACGGCCGGGCGCAACGTGTTCGCGGAGACCTGCCCGCAGTACCTCTACCTGACCCTGGAGGACCAGCTCGGCGCCCCCGGCTTCGAGGGGGCCAAGTGGGTCGCCTCCCCGCCGCTGCGCCCGCGGGACGAGCCGCACCGCGACGACCTGTGGCGCGGGCTGCGCACCGACGACCTCGCGATCGTCTCCACCGACCACTGCCCCTTCTGCTTCAAGGACCAGAAGGAGCTCGGCCGCGGCGACTTCACGAAGATCCCGAACGGGATCGGCACCGTGGAGCACCGGATGGACCTCGTCTACCAGGGCGTGGCCACCGGCAGGCTGTCGCTGGAGCGCTGGGTGGAGACCTGCTCGACGACGCCGGCCCGGATGTTCGGCCTCTACCCGAAGAAGGGCGTGATCGCGCCGGGATCGGACGCGGACATCGTCATCTACGACCCGAGCGCGACGACCACGATCGGCGTCGCGACCCACCACATGAACCTGGACCACTCGGCCTGGGAGGGTTTCGAGATCGCCGGCAAGGTCGACACCGTGTTCTCTCGGGGGACCACGGTCGTCGCGGGCGGTGCCTTCCATGGCCGCGCCGGCCACGGCCAGTACCTGCGCCGCGGCCTGACCCAGTACCTGCGTTGACCCGGCCCGCTCACCCATACTAAGTGAGCACTCAGTTCAACGGCCCGTGCGTGGCAGGCTGGGCGGGTCGAGACGGATGGACCGGAGAGGGACGCGATGCGGGAAATCGGGCACTGGATCGACGGCAAGGCGGTAGCGGGCACCTCGGGCCGGTTCGGGCCGGTGTGGAACCCGGCGACCGGCGAGCAGGCGGCGCAGGTCGCCCTGGCCAACCTGGACGAGATCAACGCGGCCGTCGCGAGCGCGAGGGCGGCGTTCCCCGCCTGGCGCCGGACCGGTCTCGGCCGGCGCGCGGAGGTGATGTTCCGCTTCCGCGAGCTGCTGTACACGAACCGCACGGAGCTCGCGAAGCTCATCACCGCCGAGCACGGCAAGACCGTCGACGACGCCCTGGGTGAGCTCGCCCGTGGCCTGGAGAACGTCGAGTTCGCCTGCGGCGCGCCGAGCCTGCTGCGCGGCGGCTTCTCCGAGCAGGTGTCGACGGGTGTCGACGTCCACGAGATCCGCCAGCCGCTGGGGGTCGTCGCGGGCATCACGCCGTTCAACTTCCCGGCGATGGTCCCGCTGTGGATGCTCTCCAACGCCCTGGTCTGCGGCAACGCGTTCATCCTCAAGCCCAGCGAGCGCGACCCGTCGACCTCGCTGCTGCTGGCCGACCTGCTGGCCCAGGCCGGCGTGCCCGAGGGCGTGTTCACCGTTCTGCAGGGCGACAAGCTCGCCGTCGACACCCTGCTCACCCACCCGGACGTCGAGGCCGTCAGCTTCGTCGGTTCGACGCCGATCGCGCGTTACGTCTACGAGACGGGTACGGCGGCCGGCAAGCGGGTGCAGGCGCTCGGCGGCGCGAAGAACCACATGATCGTGCTGCCGGACGCGGACATCGCCGCGGCGGCCGACGCGGCCGTCTCGGCGGGCTACGGGTCGGCCGGCGAGCGCTGCATGGCGGTCTCGGTCGTCGCCGCCGTCGGCGACGCGGCCGACCCGCTGGTCGAGGCGATCGCCGAGCGGGTACGCAAGATCAAGGTCGGCCCGGGCGCCGACCCGGACAGCGAGATGGGCCCGGTCATCACCCGGGAGGCCCGCGACAAGATCGCCGGCTACCTGGACACGGCCAAGGTCGACGGCGCGACCCTCGTGGTCGACGGTCGCGAGGACCCGGTGTACTCCGGCCCCGGCTTCTTCCTCGCCCCGAGCCTGGTCGACAACGTGTCGCCGACCAGCAAGGTCTACACCGACGAGATCTTCGGCCCGGTGCTCGCGGTCGTCCGGTGCGAGACCTACACCGAGGCGGTGAAGCTCGTCGAGGACAACCCGTACGGCAACGGCGTGGCGATCTTCACCCGGGACGGCGGCGCCGCCCGCCGCTTCACGTTCGATGTCCAGGCCGGCATGGTCGGCGTCAACGTGCCGATCCCGGTGCCGGTCGCCTACTACAGCTTCGGCGGCTGGAAGGCGTCGCTGTTCGGTGACCTGCACATGTACGGCCCGGACGGCATTCGCTTCTACACGAAGACCAAGGTCGTCACGACCCGTTGGCCGGATCCGGCGACCAGCTCGGTGGAGCTCGGCTTCCCGCGCACGCGGTAAGCCCGGTAGCACCAACCGTCCCGGCCGCCGCGCCCGACCAGCGCGGCGGCCGTGGGCGGGCGACGTACTCAGGCAACGATCGGGAGGCGAGCTCATGGATATCGGCGTCGTGCTGCAGACGAACCCGCCGGCCTCCCGGGTGGTGGAACTGGCCCGCCAGGCCGAGACGCTCGGCTTCTCGCACGTGTGGACGTTCGACTCCCACCTCCTGTGGGAGGAGCCGTTCGTCATCTACAGCCAGATCCTGGCCGCCACCCGCAAGGTGGTGGTCGGCCCGATGGTCACGAACCCGGCGACCAGGGACTGGACGGTCACCGCCTCGCTGTTCGCGACCCTCAACGAGATGTACGGCAACCGGACGATCTGCGGCATCGGCCGCGGCGACTCCGCCGTCCGCGTCCTGAACGGCAAGCCGACCACACTCGCGACCCTGCGCGACTGCATCGGGGTGGTCCGCGAGCTCGCGAACGGCCGCGAGGCCGAGGTGGGCGGCACCAGACTGCGCTTCCCCTGGGGCACGGAGAGCCGGCTCGACATCTGGGTCGCCGGCTACGGCCCGAAGGCGCTGGCGCTGGCGGGCGAGGTCGGCGACGGCTTCATCCTGCAGCTCGCCGACCCGGACATCACCGCCTGGACGATCGACGCCGTGCGTACCGCGGCGGCGGCCGCCGGCCGTGACCCGGCGTCGGTGAAGATCTGCGTGGCCGCCCCCGCCTACGTCGGCCCGGGTGACGACGCCTCGATGGCCCACCAGCGCGACCAGTGCCGCTGGTTCGGCGGCATGGTCGGCAACCACGTCGCGGACCTGGTCGCCCGCTACGGGGCCGGGTCTCCGGGCGGCGGTTCCGCCGTCCCGGCCGCGCTGACCGACTACATCAAGGGCCGCACCGACTACGACTACAACGAGCACGGCCGGGCGGGGAACACCCACACCACGTTCGTCCCGGACGAGATCGTCGACCGGTTCTGCCTGCTCGGCCCCGCCGAGGCGCACGTGCGCCGGCTGACGGAGCTCGCCGCGCTCGGCGTCGACCAGTTCGCGGTCTACCTCCAGCACGACGCCAAGATGGCGACGCTGGAGGCCTACGGCGAGCGGGTGATACCGGCGATCGCCGAGACGGTCCGCGCCAAGGAGCCGGCCGAGAGCACGTCGGGTGAGAGCACGTCGGGCGAGGCGCCGTGACCGTGACCACCGTCGACCAGTCGGCGTTCGAACGGCCAGCCCCGGCTGGCGGCGACGACGTCGGTTCCGCCGCCGGGCCAGGACCCGCGCCGGCCGGCGGCTGGGGGGACCGGCTGCGGCGGGTGGCGCTCGCCATAGCCGCCGTGGTGCTGGTCTGCGCGGTGTGGGAGCTCTACAAGCTGGTCGGCTCGCCGCACGGCGGCCGGCTGTTCGGGGTGCCGGTGCTGCCCCGCAACGACGACACCTCGATGCCGCACGTCTGGTCGGTGCTCGCCCAGCTCGGGCACAAGGAGGTCAACACCGCCGACAGCCAGACGGTCGGCGTCGCGGTGCTCAAGGGGATCTGGTTCACCCTGCGGGTGGCGCTCGTGGGCCTCGTCGCCGGCGTCGTCGTCGGGGTGCTGCTCGCCGTCGCGATGGCACGGGTAAAGATCGTCGAGCGCGGCCTGCTGCCGTACATCATCGCCAGCCAGACCGTGCCGCTGATCGCGCTGGCGCCGCTCGTCGCCGGCTGGAGCGGCAAGCTGAAGCTCGGCACGCTCGAATGGCAAGGCTGGATGACGGTCTCGCTGATCGCCGCCTACCTCGCGTTCTTCCCGGTCTCGGTCGGCATGCTGCGCGGCCTGCAGTCGCCGGGCGCGAACGCCGTCGAACTCATGCGCAGCTACGCCGCCTCCTGGTGGCAGACGCTGCTGCGGCTGCGGCTGCCCGCCGCCATCCCGTTCCTGCTGCCGGCGCTGCGGCTCGCCGGAGCCTCGGCGGTGATCGGCGCGATCGTCGCGGAGATCTCCACCGGCACGGCCGGCGGGGTCGGCCGCCTGATCATCGCCTACTCGCAGTCCGCCACCAGCGACGCGACGAAGCTTTACGACGCGGTGCTCGGCGCCGCCGTCACCGGCCTGCTCGTCGCCGGGCTGATCTCACTCGCCGAGCTGGCGCTGAGCACGCGCCGGGGCCGTCCCGCACAGCCAGGTGTGGGCCCAGGCGTGGGCCAGGGCACCTCGAAGACCCAGAAGACGCAGAAGACCCAGAAGGTGCGCACATGACCTCGACGCCGCCGCAGACCCCGGCCGCCGGCGCCGCCGCGCCGAACGTGCCGGACGTGCCGGACGCGCCGGACGCGCCCGCGGTACCGGCCGCGTCGGCCGCGTCGGCCGCGTCGGCCGCATCCACGGAACCGGCCCCCTTCGGGAAGTCGGCAGGCGGCTCCGCGTCGACGCCGGCCGTGGAGGTCGTCGGCGTCGACAAGGTGTTCCCCGTCGCCGGCGGCGGGGCGACCATCGCGCTCACCGGCATCGACCTGACCGTGGCGCCGGGTGAGTTCGTCTCGCTGATCGGCCCGTCCGGCTGCGGCAAGTCGACGCTGCTGCGCCTCATCGGCGACCTGGTCGAGGCGACCCGCGGGGAGGTACGGGTCTTCGGGGAGTCGGCCCGGGCCGCCCGCCAGTCCCAGCGTTACGGCATCGCGTTCCAGCAGGCCGGGCTGCTCGAGTGGCGCACCGTCGCCGGCAACATCGAGCTGCCGCTGCAGGTACACGGCGTCAAGAAGAAGGAGCGCCGCGAACGCGCTCGTGAGCTGCTCGAACTCGTCGGCCTCGGCGACTTCGCCGGTCACTGGCCGGCCCAGCTCTCCGGCGGCATGCAGCAGCGGGTCGCGATCGCCCGGGCACTGGCCGAGCGCCCGCCACTGCTGCTGCTCGACGAGCCGTTCGGCGCCCTCGACGAGATGACCCGGGAGCGGATGCAGGCGGAGCTCGCCCGGATCCGCCTGGAGACGTCGACGACCGTCATCCTGGTCACCCACTCGATCCCCGAGGCGGTGTTCCTCTCCGACCGGGTCGCCGTCATGTCGCCCCGGCCCGGCCGGATCACCCGGATCATCGACATCGACGTTCCCGGCCGAGTCCCCGCGCCGGGGGAGAGCGGAGGCGCGCCCGCACTGGAGGACGCCGTCGCGGAGGCCGAGGACGTCCGTGAGCAGGCGGCGTTCTTCCAGGCCGTCACGGCCGTGCGCGAGGCGCTGCGAGCCGGAGGCGACTCGTGACGGGCGGGCCGGGCCCAGGCCCGCGACCAGCCGGAAATGCCAACAGCACCAACAGCACCAGAGGCGCCGGCGGCGTCCGGGCGCGGGCGCGGCTGGCCGTCGTCCTCCCGCCGATCGTCGTCGGTGTCGTCGTCGTCGCGCTGTGGGAGGCCTACGTCCAGGCCTACGACATCAAGCCGTACCTGCTGCCCGCGCCGTCGGAGATCTGGGCGCAGTTCCGGCACAGCTTCCGCGTCATCGTCGACACGTCCAGGGCGACCGGCTCGAACGCGCTGGTCGGGCTGGTCGTCGGCCTGGTGACCGGCCTGGTCGCCGCGCTCGTCGCCGCCAGCTCGAGGATCGTCGACGGGCTGCTCGCGCCGATCGCGGCGGCGATGAACGCCATCCCGATCATCGCGCTCGCGCCGTTGTTCAACTCGATGTTCTCGACGACGTCGTCGGTGCCGCGGCGCCTCGTCGTCGCCATCGTGGTCTTCTTCCCGGTGTACGTGAACACGGTGCGCGGGCTGCGGCAGGTGCCCGAGGTGCAGCGGGAGCTGATGCGCTCGCTCGCCGTCGGCCGGTGGCGGTTCGCCCGCACGGTGCAGCTGCCGGGCGCGATCCCGTACATCTTCACCGGCTTCCGGGTGGCGTCGTCGCTGGCGGTGATCGCCGCCGTCGTCGCCGAGTACTTCGGCGGGCGGCAGAACGGGCTCGGCTCGCGGATCACCTCGGCCGCGGCGAACACGGCCTACCCGCGCGCGTGGGCGTTCGTCCTCGCCGCGTGCGTGCTCGGGATCGCGGTCTACCTCATCGCCGGCCTGCTCGAATGGCTCGCCACCCCGTGGCGGCGCGGGTCGGGGTCGACAGCCGGGACGTAAGCCAACCAACGCACGGGCCAACCAAAGTAGGTAGGCCAACCAACACATAGGCCAACCAGTACTGAGGCTAACCAGTACTGAGGCCTTACCAATACGTAGGCGGCAGGTGAGCGGCGAACCGGGCCGCCAGGCGGGCGGCGCGGCCCGTGGACATCCGGTTCGTCGGCGGGCGGCGTGGCCCGGTGGATCCGAGGCGAGGCGCGGGCGGTGCGGCCCGCTGACGAACATCACGGACTCCGGAGTCCGGACGACCAGACGAGAGGGGCCTGGGCGTCGTTCCCGGTTCCGCGACGGCCCAAGCAGGTGGAGGGGACATGAAACGACGTTTGGCCGGAGGGCTGGCGGCGGCACTCGCTGTCACGCTGGCACTGGCGGCGTGTAGCTCGAGTGACGACGATTCGACCACGCCGAGCGATGGCAGCAGCAGCGCCGCCGGGCTCACGCCGGTGAAGCTGCAGCTGCAGTGGTTCACCCAGGCGCAGTTCGCCGGCTACATCGCGGCGAAGGAGAAGGGCTACTTCAAGGACGCCGGCCTCGACGTCACCATTCTCGAGGGCGGCACCGACATCGTCCCGCAGACGGTGCTCGCCCAGGGCAAGGCCGACTTCGCGATCGCCTGGGTGCCGAAGGCGCTGGCGTCGCGCGAGCAGGGCGCGGCGATCACCGACATCGCGCAGATCTTCCAGCGGTCCGGCACGCTGCAGGTCAGCTTCAAGGACAAGAACATCACCACCCCGGCCGATCTCAAGGGCAAGAAGGTCGGCGACTGGGGCTTCGGCAACGAGTACGAGCTGTTCGCCGGGATGACCAAGGCCAATGTCGACCCGTCCAAGGACATCACGCTGGTCCAGCAGCAGTTCGACATGAAGGGTCTGCTGTCCGGCGACATCGACGCCGCCCAGGCGATGAGCTACAACGAGTACGCCCAGGTACTCGAGGCGACGAACCCGGCGACCGGCAAGCTCTACCAGCCGAGTGACTTCAACACCATGAACTGGAACGACGTCGGCACCGCGATGCTGCAGGATGCCATCTGGGCGAACACCGACAAACTGCAGAGCGACAAGGCCTACCAGGACACGTCGACGAAGTTCGTCGAGGCGTCGATCAAGGGCTGGATCTACTGCCGCGACAACCCGGAGGACTGCCGCGACCTGGTCGTCGCCGCCGGCTCGAAGCTCGGCAAGAGCCACCAGCTCTGGCAGGTCAACGAGATCAACAAGCTGATCTGGCCGTCGCCGAACGGCATCGGCCTCATCGACAAGGCGAAGTGGGACCAGACCGTCACCATCGCCAAGGGCACCAAGAACGCCGACGGTGACACCGTCCTGAAGGGCGACCCCGAGGGACTCGCCTACACGAACGACTACGTCACCAAGGCACTCGCCGACCTTAAGGGCGAGGGCGTCGACGTCACCGGCAGCGGCTTCAAGCCGGCGACCGTCACGCTGGAAGCCGGCGGCGTCTGAGACCGAGCAGCCAACCAGATCGACTAGCCAACTAGATCGACTAGCCGACCGAGTCGAGTAACCAGCCAACTAGGTCGAGTAACCAACTGATCCACCGGCTCGTCCCGCGGCGCGTACCCCACCCGCGCCGCGGGCGAGCCGGCCTGGTGTTTGCTCGCGTCCAGGCACCGCCTCGGTGTTTCCTGAGGAGCAGCCGGTCGGGAGCCGGCCGCGCGGGGGCGCGTGGCGGCGCGGACGGCGCGGGCGGCACGGCGGCGCGTGGCGGCACGGACGGCGGCGCGCGGAGGCACGGCGGCACGGCCGGCCGGGCTTGCCCGGCGGCGCGGGCGACACGGCGGCGCAGCAGCGCGGCAGCGTAGTGACAAGCCCTGGCGGCGAGGAGGCAGCGGGTTCCATGGGGACGAACAGCAAGACGTATGAGGACGACCGCAAGCACGTCTTTCACTCGTGGTCGGCACAGGCGGCCCTCACCCCACTGGTGGTCAACCGCGCCGAGGGCAGTTCGTTCTGGGACGAGTCCGGCAAGCGTTACCTGGACTTCTCCTCCCAGCTGGTGAACGCCAACATCGGCCACCAACACCCCAAGGTCATCGCGGCCATCGTCGAGCAGGCCCAGAAACTGACGACCATCGCCCCGTTCCACGCGAACGAGGCCCGCTCCGAGGCGGCCCGGCTCATCGCGTCGCATGCGCCCGGCGACCTTGACAAGGTCTTCTTCACCAACGGCGGCGCCGAGGCGACCGAGAACGCCGTCCGCATGGCCCGCCTCGTGACCGGCCGGCACAAGATCCTGACGACCTACCGGTCCTACCATGGCGCCACCGGCGGTTCGATCGTGCTGACCGGCGAACCACGCCGCTGGGCCAGCGAGCCGGGCATCCCCGGCGTCGTCCACTTCTTCGGCCCCTACCCGTACCGGTCGCCGTTCTACGCCGAGAGCGTCGAGCAGGAAGGCGAACGCGCCCTCGCGCACCTCGCGGACGTGATCGCCATGGAAGGCCCGTCGACGATCGCCGCCGTGCTGCTGGAGACGGTCGTCGGCACCAACGGCATCCTCGTCCCGCCGGACGGCTATCTGGCCGGCGTGCGCGAGCTGTGCGACCAGCACGGCATCTTGCTGATTCTCGACGAGGTCATGTCCGGCTTCGGCCGTTGCGGTGAATGGTTCGCCGTCGACCACTGGGGCGTCGTCCCCGACCTGATCTGTTTCGCCAAGGGTGTCAACTCCGGCTATATCCCGCTGGGCGGTGTGATCATGGGTCCGCGCGTCGCCGACGCGTTCGCGACCCGTTCCTACCCCGGCGGCCTCACCTACTCCGGCCACCCGCTGGCCTGCGCCGCCGCCGTCGGCTCGATCCGGGCGTTCGAGGAGGAAGACATCCTCGAGCACGCCCGGACGCTCGGAACGGACATCATCGGCCCGGAGCTCGCGAAACTCGCCGCGAACCATCCGAGCATCGGCGAGGTCCGGGGTCTCGGCGTCTTCTGGGCTATAGAGCTCGTCCGCGACCGGGAGACCCGGGAACCGCTCGTCCCGTTCAACGCCGCCGGCCCCGACGCCGCCCCCATGGGCGCCATCGCCGCGGCCTGCAAGGAACGCGGCCTCTGGCCGTTCACCCACTTCAACCGCGTCCATGTCGTCCCACCGTGCACGATCACGGTGGACGAGCTTCGTGAGGGCTTGGCGATCCTCGACGAGGCCCTGACCATCGCCGACGGTTACGTCACCGGCACCTGAACCGCGGCGCCGGCTGATTCCGCTAGCAGCCGTTGGTTCCTGCCCGTGGTTGCAGGCCTCGCTGGTGATCAGCGTTCCCGTATGACCCGCGGACACCCGGGATCGCCGGCCCATGGTCCGGTCGGGTCGCGTTGCAGGTGTAGCGGTGGGCTATGGAGCGCCGGCGAGATAAAGCCGACTTGGGTGTTCTTTCTGCCGGCTGCCGGGCTTTCTGTATGTGCTGACCTGCTATTTTGATCACATTCTTCTAGAGTCGAGCTGTCTCTAAATTGCATTGATCCGAGATCCTCCCGCTGTTGTCCTCTGCAATTTCCTGATGGCGGTCGTTGTTCTCGGCCATGTTTGACGAAATCGGCACCTCGGTTTATCGTCGAACCCGTGTTCGATACGTATGGTGACCAGATTCAGGACGACACTGTCCCGTCGTCCCAGGCCGCGCCGCCCGATGTGGCTGATGCTGGGCGGTCTCGTTCCGGTGCCCGGGCGCCGGCTTGTCTGGACACATCCGGCGACTCGGTCGTGGCCGGTGGCCCGGTCGCGGCGGCCGGTTCGGCGGCCGCCCTGGGTGGTGTCGACTCCGGCGGTCGAGGGGTGGCCGCTCGGGACGACCAGGTGAGCGGCGGGGCCGTCACGAAGCTGGTGGCGCGGTTCGCTGCCGTCGACGCGGTGTTCGACGAGACGTTGGCGGAGTTGGCGACCTGTTCGAAGGAGGAGGCGCTCGAGCTGGTCGTGTTGTTGATGGGGCGGCAGGCGGCGCGGTTGGCGGGGTTGACGGTGCGGGCGCAGGTCCGGTTGGCGCAGTTGCATCCGTCGGCTCCGACGGTCAACGACGTCGATGAGCCGGGTGATCCTTATTCGGAGTTTCTGGCGGATCGGGTCGCTCCGGAGTTGGCGGAGTCGCCCCGGGCTGTCTCCAACCGGCTCGCGCGGGCGTGGGATCTGGTCGAGAAGCTGCCCGCCGCGGTGGATGCGCTGGTGGTGGGGGAGTTGGACTGGCGGCGGTTGCTCGCGCTGTTCGAGGTGACCGAGTACCTGACCGAGGAGCGGCGTGCTGTGGCTGAGGCGCGGATGCTCGCGGGGCGGAGACTTGGCTCGCCGGCGTTGTGGCGGCGTAAGGCGCGGCGGCTCATGTTGCGGCTTGACCCGGCGGGGGCGGGGCGGCGGTGGCGGGAGGCGCACGCGGAGCGGGACGTGACGGTGGAGCCGTTGGAGGACGGGATGGCGCGGCTGTCGGCGACGCTGGCGGCCGAGGACGTCCGGGCGATCTGTGATCGGATCGATCGGCTCGCGAGGAGCGCCCGCGCCGGCGGTGATGGTCGGCCCGTCGCGGCTGTTCGTGCTGACGTGCTCGCGGCGTTGCTGCTGGGTAACCGGCGTGAGTATGTGACGACCGAGATCCAGGTGATCGCTTCGGTCGGCACGCTGGCGGGTCTGGATGATGATCCGGCGGAGTTGGTCGGTTATGGGCCGATCCCGGCCGGTGTCGGGCGGGCGCTGGCTGCGGATGCCCGCTGGCGCCGCGTGCTCACCGACCCGGTTACCGGCACTGTCCTGGACCTTGGGCATCGCCGGGTTCCGGCCCCGGACCTGGCTCGGCTCATTCGGTATCGCGATCAGCGCTGCACGTTCCCGGGCTGTGCGGTTCCCGCGGTGAGCGCCGACCTTGATCACACCGTGCCCTGGGCTCACGGCGGCCGCACCGCCTTCGACAACCTCGGCGCCGCGTGCCGCCATCATCACCGACTCAAGGGCGAAGGCGGGTGGAAGCTCGACCAGCCCCGACCGGGAGTGTTCGTCTGGACCAGTCCCGACGCCCGCGCCTATCGCAACGACACCAACACCAACGACGGCGAGGGTGTCCCCTCGGGCGAGGACCGGGACACTGGGTCCACAGTCACAATCCAAGCCGCAGCCATGGTCGGCGCCGAACCCGATCCCGAGTTGATGAGCCCGAGGCGCCACACCCCGGCCCATGAGCCTTGCCCCTTCTGACGTCCTGTCCAGACGATCATGATGGTCCGCCGGTGGCAGGGTGAGTGGCAGGCGAATGCCAGGTGGGCGGCAGGCTGGCCAACTGGCCATGACGGCGTCGCGCACCGGGACGCCTCTTGGGGGGCCGTCACGTCGCGGAAACCTCCGACCTGTTTCGCCTCGCGCCCGCTCGACCGACCACTTCGATCGCCCTGCCCACCTCTGTGAGCACCACCTGATCGCCGGTTACCGCCCGATCACCGAGTACCACCTGATCACCGAGTACCGCCCCGTCAGGTAGGGCCGACTCCGTCAGAAAAGGGCACCGCCTGCCCCAGACCGTGCTGGGGCAGGCGGTGTCGGTGGTCGTCGGGCCGGTAGTAGTTGCGCCGATGATCGTCGCTGGTCGCTGGTCGCTGGTCGCCGGTGCCGGTGCCGGTGTCGACCTCGACGCCGGCGGCCGGTTGACGGCGGCGGTTACCAGTGGCGACGGGTCAGTGCCGGCCAGAGGACTTGTCGAAGGAGGCTCGCGGGCCCGTCGACTGGCCGGGGATCGTGGAGTTGTTGGCCTGAGCCGTGGCCGCTTCCGGCACGATTCCTTCCAGCTCGTCGGCGGTGGGCTCGACGGACAGGTGGGGGAGTCGCCGGTCGAGGGCGCGGGGCAGCCACCAGTTGGCCTTGCCGAAGATGTGCATCAGGGCGGGGACCAGCACGGTGCGGATCACGAAGGCGTCGATGAGGACCGCCATCGCCAGGCCCAGGCCGAACAGCTTCAGGACGCGCTCGTCGCCGAGGACGAAGGACGCGAACACCAGGGTCATGATCGCGCCGGCGGCGGAGATGACGCGGCCGGTCTCGGCCTGGCCGAGGGAGACGGCGAGCCGGTTGTCGCGCCGTGCGCTCCACTCCTCGTGCATGCGGCTGACCAGGAACACCTCGTAGTCCATGGACAGGCCGAACAGCACTGCGAACAGGATCACCGGGATGAACGCCTCGACCGGGCCTCCGCTGATCCCGATCAGGCTTCCGAACCAGCCCCACTGGAAGATCGAGACGATCACGCCGAACGCGGCGCCGACCGCGAACAGGTTCATCACCGAGGCGGTCAGCGGGATCAGCAGGCTGCGGAACACCGCCACCAGCAGCAGGAACGCGAGTATCACGACGATCCCGATGAACAGCGGCAGCTTGCTCTGCAGAACGGTGGAGAAGTCGTCGCCGGTCGCCGTGGAGCCGCCGATGTAGACCTGGGTGTCCGAACCGGCGACGACCTTCGGTACGACGTCGTCGCGCAGCCGGTCGAGAAGCTTCGACGTCTCGGCGGCCTGCGGGCTGGTCGTCGGGAACAGGGTGATCGTCGCGGCGCTCCCGGTGGGGCTGTACTGCGGCTCGCTGACGGACGCGACGCCAGGAGTGTCAGCCAGGGTGTCGACGAGCCGCGCCACCGTCGTCTTGTCGGCCTCGCTTCCGGTGCGCGCCGCGATCAGGAACGGGCCGTTGAAACCGGGACCGAAGCCCTCGGCGAGCAGGTCGTAGCCACGCTTGGAGGTCTTCGTGTCCGCGCCGTTGCCCTGGTCGGACGAGCCGAGGCGCAGCGAGAAGAACGGGATCGCGATCACGACGATCAGCGCGGCGGCGAGGACGGCGAGCCTCCTCGGCTTCGCCTCGACGATCTTCGACCAGCGCCACCAGAAGCCGCTCGGCCGCTCCGGCTCCGGGCCGTGCTCGGCGATCCGGCGCCGTTCCCTGCGGCTGAGCACCTTCTGCCCGTAGAAGCCGAGCAGCGCGGGCAGCAACGTGACCGAGGTCGCCATGGTGAAGGCCACGCCGAGGGCTGCGGCGATCGCCACGCCGTACAGGAAGGTGACGCCGAGGGCGAACATGCCGAGCAGGGCGATGCACACCGTCACTCCGGCGAACAGGACCGCGCGGCCTGAGGTGTTGACCGCGTTGATCGCGGCCTCCTCGGGGCTCTTACCCGCCCGCAGCGCGATCCGGTGCCGGTTGACGATGAACAGTGCGTAGTCGATGCCGACCCCGAGCCCGATCAGCGTGGTCAGCGTCAGGCTGACCTCCGAGAAGGTCGAGACATGCGACAGCAGCGGGATGATGCTGCTGGCGATACCGAGCGCGACCAGCGCCGTGATCAACGGCAGCGTCATCGCCAGGAGTGAGCCGAACGCGAGGAACAGAATGATCGCCGCGGCGACGACGCCGACCAGCTCGCTGTAGCTCTGTCCGGGCTGTTCGGCGACCGAGACGATGTTGCCGGTCGCCTCCACCTGCAACGAGCCCTCGTCGGCGCCACGCGCCGTGTCGACGATCTTCTTGATGTCCGCGGCGGTCAGGTCCGTGACCTGGCCATCGACCGTGAGGGTCGCGAAGGCCGTTCGGCCGTCGGCGCTGAGCTGTGACGCGCCCTTGGGGTCGTAAGGACTGGTGACGCTGGCGACGTGCGGCAGTTTCGCCAGGGAGGCGAGCATCGACGTCGCGGGCGTACGCAGCGCCGGGTCGGTGAGCGTGCCCGACCGCGCGTGCAGCACGATCGACGCGGTCTCGCCGGATGCCGCCGGGAACTCGCTGGCCAGCAGGTCATAGGCGGCCTGGGAGTCGGTGCCTGGCAGGGAGAAGGCGTCCTTGTAGTCGTCGCCGACGGCGCGCGCGGCGCCGCCGAGACCGATGAAGGCCACGAGCCAGGCGATCAGGACGATCCAGCGGTGCCGGAAGCACCAGCGGGCGAGCGCTGCCACGGTTCTCCTCGAATCGACAGGTATCGCTGTGGATGCCGCTGGGTAATCGCCCATGTGCGTCCTGAGCGAGTTCACCAGTGCGCGGGCCCGCTTGGCGGGACCTTACCGATCGGTCGGTTACGCAGTAGCTTACCGGTCGTTCGGTAGGTCGCCGGGAGGCTAACATCACTATTTCGAGCAGGCGGGGAGGCGCCGAGGCGCGTGTGCCAGCGCGTCTCGGGCAACCCACACACGGGAGGGCGGACCTGTGTCTGGTGAAGGCCTCCGGGCGTGCGGAGCTTCGCCGTCCGGAGTTCCTGCTGGTTCCGGGGTTCCCGCCCGATCGGCGGAGCCGATCGGGAAGGTCGGGGAGGTCAGGGAGCCGATCCAGGGGGTCCGGAGCGCTCTCCGGCCGGTGCTGACCGGCCGCACCGCCCCTACGGACCGGGCTGACCCGACGGACCGCACCGCCCCCACGGATCGGCCTGCCTCGGCAGACCGGGCCGCCTCGATGGACCGGGCCGCGCCTACCAGCCCCGCGGACCGGCCGCCCGACGTCGCCAGCGGGCGAGCGACCGACACCCGAGGCAGGATTCTCGACGCCGCCGTCTCCCTGTTCGGTGAGCGTGGCTACGCCGGTACCTCCGTGCGGGACATCGCCGAACGCCTCGGACTCACCAAAGCCGCGCTGTACTACCACTTCCCGTCTAAAGAGACGATTCTCGATGCTCTACTCGATCCCTTCGTGACGGAACTCACCCGAATCGTGGAACTGATCAGGGGAGCGTCTCCGCCACAACCTGAGACGATCATCGAGCTGATGGCTGGCCTGCTCGCCGGTCCGGGCAGTGTTCTCTGCGCGTTCGTCAACGATCCGTCGGTGCTTCATCGCAAGATCGGTGAAGAGGACGTCTTCTCCTGTTCCGAAGAAGTTGTCCGTGCCTTGGCCGGACCGAACCCGACCCCTACCGCGTTGCTGCGCGCGCGCTGCGCGCTCGGCGCTGTGCAGAGCGGCATTCTGGGCGCCGCCTTCAGCCGGCTGCGCGCCACCGCCGGGGGGGTGGCCGGCACGGGAGCCGCCCGCGGCGCCGGGGTGCCAGGGGCTTCAACGATGCCAGGGGCTTTAGCGATGCCCGGGACGCCCGGGCTCCAGACCGAGGACGCGCTCGAGGCGTCGGTGGGCTGGCCGCCGCATTCGATCATCGCGGACGACGTACGGTCCGTGATCGTGGACGCCGCGCTGGCCGCGCTGGGTGGTGGCGGGCATCCCGCGGGCCCACCCGGCGCCGGCGCGACAGGGGCGGTCCGGGCGGGTCTCGGCGGTCCGGGTGACCCACCCGGCCACGGTCCGCGGTAGGCGTGGCAGGCGCCGCCCCGGCCCCGCCCCCTGCCCGCACCCGGCCTCGCGTCCCGGCCCAGCGTCCTGCCTACGTCCACGCGATGCGTCCTACCCGCGTCCACGCGATGCGTCCTACCCGCGTCCCAGCGACGCGCCCGCCCACGTCCCGCGCCGCCCCGGCCCCGCGCCCAGCGACGCGTCGGCTTTCGCTGGACTGTCAGGCGTCTCCGTGTCTGGACGGATCTTGGGTGTGATCGTCGGTCCGGCTGTCGGAGATCGTGGACGATCCACATTGACCGCGCACGGACACCCCTTTAGATCATGTTTGTCCGAGACGGTAGGGTTGAGTCTGTGTGGGAGATGGTTCCGTGCCTGGGCGGTGACATAGAGTCGTGTCCGCTCCGCGGCGCGAAAGGTCTCTATGTGCCGACCGTGAAGGTGTCCGCGAGCGCCTTCGCGATCGTTCGCGCAGGTGGCCTGGTGACCATCGGTCGAGTGTGACGGCCCGGCTGGCGGCAGGCAATGTCGCAACTGGTGGGCAACGCGTGTCACAACGGCGTCACGGCCGTGTTCCGCCAGATGTCCCCATCATGTCTACCGCATGTCGCCGGTGTGTCATTCCAACCTGATTCACAGACGTAAATCGAATGAATAGTTGGCCGGGCGCCGGCAAGATGCGCTCTGGGTAATCGTTCCGTACCCTTCGGTGTGACGAGTATCGGTCGCGCCGACGGGGCTGGGTACGTGATGTCATCCATCTGACCATGGACGGGATCGCCGGGGGGCGGTGAAATGATGGGGCTGCCCTTGGCGGGCTCGGCATCAACGCGGGCGCACAACCATGCCGCCGGAGGACCAGGCGCGTACAGCTCGGTTGATGGCTGTCGGGACGTTGCTGGGCAGTTGGGATGTGGAGGATATGAAGCCGCCTCCGCATGCTCATCTAGTCTGCTACCCGACGGGTCCGGACCGGCACGCTGGGCTGGTTCATCGTGTTCGCTGTCATTTGGCAGGTTCCCGGTGGTCTGGCACATGATGTCCGCCCCTCCGGGGGTGACCACCCCTGCCATGGCCGGCGCCGTGCCGGCCGCGGCAGCTGACGCGACCGGAGGTGTGTGAGGCGTGAGCACCCGCTCCCGTCCCGCTGTCCAGGACCGGGCTTCCCGGCCGGTGATCAGCAGGGCCCGGGCGGCCACGTCCGCGCCCTGGCCGCCACGCACCGCGCTCGTCACGGGTGCGTCCAGTGGAATCGGCCGGGTCACCGCCCTGCGGCTCGCCGACCAGGACACCAGGATGCTGCTGGTCGGGCGTAACGGTGTCGCCCTCGACGAGGTGGCAGCCGCCACCGGTGGGCACCGGTTCGCCACCGACCTGGCCGTCGTCGGGTCGGAGAACGCCGTCGCGTCCCGCGCGACCGAGATCCTCGGTGACGTGGACCTGCTGATCTGCTCGGCCGGCGTGGGCGCGGCCGGGCCGTTCGAGGCGATGTCGTCGACCGCCCTGCGCAACCTGGTCGCCGTCAACGTGCTGTCGCCGATGATGCTGGTCCGGGCCGTGCTGCCCGCGATGCTGGCACGCGGCGAGGGCCGCATCCTGCTGGTCGGCAGCGTCGCCGGCGCGCTCGGGGTGCGCGGAGAGGTCGCGTACTCGGCGAGCAAGGCGGCGCTGGTCGGCTTCGCGGACGCGCTGCGCTCCGAGGTCGCTGGGCGCGGCATCACGGTGACGCTGGCCTTACCAGGTGCGGTGGACACGCCCTTCTTCCGCCGCAGAGGCGCTCCCTACGTGCGTCGCTGGCCCAAGCCACTGCCCCCTGGCCTGGTCGCTGACCGGATGCTGGCGGCCTCCGCGCGCGGTGATGCCGAGGTCTGGGTGCCAGGGTGGATGTCCCTGGCGGCGCGAGTGCACGGTTTCGCGCCACCGATCTACCGACGGCTGGCCAACGTGTTCGGATAGCGAACACCGGCCGACCTCGAGCCCGAAGCCCGAGTTCCAAGCCCCGGCATGGAAGCTCAGGCAGCGGAGCGCGAGCCGAGCGGCCGAGCACAGCAGCCCGAGCTGAGCGGTCTGGCCGCCGCGAGCCACGAGACTCCAGGAGAACGCCGCTCCAGATGCGAACCGACAGCCTGATCGCGTCTTCAGCGGCCAGTGTGGTCCCGAGCCCGACCAGCTTCGCCAGCGCCGCGTGCGCAGATCGCCCCCGAAGGAGAGGCGCATGACCACCACCGACATCCGGTCACAGGGCGGTAGTGGCTCCCCCGGCGACCCGCTGGCGCGGTCCGCCGAGGAGACCGGCGACGCCGCGCGCCCGGGGGCCGCGCAACCGGCCCAGGGCGGCCGGCCACGGCGGGCCGAGCCGGCCGGGGTCACCGACCTGGCCGCGACGACCGACGAGGTGCTGCGCGCCGCCTACGGGGAGAACTTCCCGGTGTCGCCCATGGTGCTGCCGGCCGGCATCCGCGACCACTTCAAGGCGCTGTACGGGTTCGCCCGGCTCGTCGACGACATCGGTGACGAGGCGCCCGGCGACCGGCTCGCCCTGCTGGATCGGCTCGGCGCCGACCTGGAGCTGATCTGGACCGGCGAGCCGAGCCTGCCCGTCCACCAGCGGCTCGCCGGCACCGTCCGGTCCTGCGACCTGCCCGCCGAGCCGTTCCTGCGGCTGGTCGAGGCCAACCGCATGGACCAGCGGGTCACCCGGTACGACACGTTCGACGACCTGCTGCGCTACTGCACGCTCTCGGCCGACCCGATCGGGCGGATGGTGCTGGGCGTGCTCGGCCAGGCGACGCCGGACCGGCTGATCCTCTCCGACCGGGTGTGCACGGCGCTGCAGATCGCCGAGCACCTGCAGGACGTCGCCGAGGACTACGCCGCCGGCCGGATCTACCTGCCGCTGGAGGACATGGACACCTTCGGCGTCACCGAGCAGGACCTCGCGGCCCCGACCGCCTCGCCCGCACTGCGCAACCTGATGGCCTTCCAGGTCGCCAGGGCGACCACCATCCTCGAGCAGGGGGCGCCGCTGGCGAGCCTGCTGCGGGGCCGGATGCGGCTGGCGATCGCGGGCTTCGTCGGCGGTGGCCGAGCGGCGCTGCACGCCGTCCGGCAGTCCGGCTACGACGTGCTCGGCGGTGCGCCGAAGGCGAGCAAGCAGCGAGTGGTCGCGGCCTCCCTGTGGGTGACGGCCCGGTCCTACGCCCCGTCCGCCCGCGCCGCCGCGGCGGGCGCGGACAGCCTCTCGCCGCTGTGCGAGCCCCCGCCGCCGTCGGCCCTCTCGGCGCCGACCCCGACGACCGACCCGGCTGACCCGGCTTCGGGCTCGACCGCGGCGGTCGCCGCCACCTCGGTGGGGGCGCCGGACGTGGCCCCGGCCACGTCGGCGGCCCCGGCTGCGGCCTCGACCCCGAGCCTGGCCGAGACGCTCGCGACGGACGAGGGGGAGGCCCGATGACCGCCGCCGCGCCCGGCCCGACCGTCGCCGAGGCCTACGCCGCCTGCGAGGAGATCACCAAGCAGGCGGCGCGGAACTTCTCCTGGGGCATCCGGCTGCTGCCGGCCGATCGACGGGGCGCGCTGTCCGCCGTCTACGCCTTCTCCCGCCGGCTCGACGACATCGGCGACGGCGACCTGCCGGACGAGCAGAAGAGCGAGGGCCTCGCGAAGGCGCGCGCGGACATCCGCGGCCTGGACCCGAACAGCTCCGACCCGGTGATCGTCGCGCTCGCCGACGCGGCCAGGCGCTTCCCGATCCCGCTCGAGGCGTTCATCGAGCTGGCGGACGGCGTCGAGAGCGACATCGAGCCCAGCACGTACGAGACGTTCGACGACATGGTCGGGTACTGCCGGCTGGTGGCGGGCACGATCGGCCGGCTCTCGCTCGGGATCTTCGGGACGACCGAGGCCGCGGCGCGCGGCGACGCGCCCGCGATCGCCGACGCCCTCGGCGTCGCCCTGCAGCAGACCAACATCCTGCGCGACGTGCGCGAGGACCTGCTGAACGGGCGGGTCTACCTGCCGCAGGCCGAGCTCGCCGCCGCCGGCGTGAAGCTGGCCGTCGACGCGAACGGCCGGCTGGGCGAGCCCGAGGACGCCCTGGTCGACTACCTGCGCGCGAGCGCGGCGCGGGCCGACGAGTGGTACGACCGGGGCCTGGCTCTGCTCGGCATGCTCGACCGGCGCAGCGCCGCGTGCTGTGGCGCCATGGCGGGCATCTACCTGCGCCTGAACCGACGTATCCGGACCGACCCGACGGCCGTGCTGACGCGCCGACTGTCGCTGCCGGGCCGGGAGAAGGCCGCGGTCGCGGCGCGCAACCTGGTCGGCCGCCCCGAAGGAGTCCGACGCGAGCCGCCGGGCACGCCCGGCAAAGCCGCTGGTTCGGAGGATGTGTCGCGATGACGGGTGAGGGGGGCAGGGCCCGGCCGCGCGTCGCGGTCGTCGGCGGCGGGCTCGCCGGGCTCTCGGCGGCGTTGTTGGCGGCCGACGGCGGGGCCGACGTGGTGCTGCTGGAGGCCAGGCCGCGCCTCGGCGGCGCGACGGCGTCGTTCGACCGCAAGGGCCTGTGGGTGGACACCGGTCAGCACGTGTTCATGCGCTGCTGCACCGCCTATCGCGGTTTCCTGGGGCGACTCGGCGTGGAGCACCTGACCACGCTGCAGCCCCGGCTCGACGTCGAGGTGCTGCTGGGCGATCGCCCGGGCGAGCGTGCCCGGCTGCGCCGGACGAAGACCCGGCTGCCGGCGCCGCTGCACCTCGCGCCCGCCCTGCTTGGCTACAAGGCGCTGCCGGTGGGCCAGCGGGTCTCGGCGGCGCTCGCCGCGTTCCAGATCGGCCGGCTCGACCAGCGCTCGCCGAAGGTCGACGGCGCCTCGTTCGGCGGCTGGCTCGCCGCGCACCGCCAGGGCGCCGTCGCCACCGAGGCGCTGTGGGAGCTGCTCACCGTCGCCACGCTGAACGCGCCGGCCGCCGAGGCGTCGCTGGCGCTGGCCGCCAAGGTCGTCCGCTCCGGTCTGCTCGAGCGGGCCGACGCGGCCGACATCGGCTGGGCGGACGTGCCGCTGCAGCAGCTGCACGGCGAGGCCGCCGCCAAGGCGCTCGCCGACCTCGGCGCGGACGTGCGGACGAACGTGAAGGTTCGCGAGATCACCAGGACCGACGCGGGCTACGAGCTCGCGATCACCGGCCGTAGCCCACGCAAGAATGGCGGAGCCGCGTGGGCGGAGGCCGCGGGCGACGCGGCTGGTGGGACGGGGCGTGGTGACTCGGAGGTGCTGACGGCTGACGCCGTCGTGCTCGCCGTACCGCCGCCGGCCGCGGCCGCTCTGCTGCCGCCGGGTGCCCACCCCGACCCGGCGAGCCTGGAGGGCCTCGGCGCCTCCCCGATCGTCAACGTCCACATGATCTTCGATCGTCAGGTGATGGACCGCCCGTTCCTCGCGGCCACCGGTTCGCCAGTCCAGTGGATCTTCGACCGGACGGGCCCGTCCGGCCTCGCCGGCTCCGGCACCGCGCCGCCCGGGTCGCAGTACCTGGCGCTTTCCCAGTCGGCCGCCGAGTCCTGGGTGGACCGGCCGGCGGCGGAGCTCGGGGCCGAGTTCGTCGCCGAGACGCGCCGCATCCTTCCGGCGGCCCGTGACGCTGAGCTGGTCGAGGTCTTCGTAACCAGGGAGCGCACCGCGACCTTCCGCCAGGCGCCTGGATCGCTCGCGCTGCGTGCCGGGGCGAGGACCGGTCTGCCCGGGTTCGCCCTGGCTGGTGCGTGGACCGACACCGGGTGGCCGGCGACCATGGAGGGAGCTGTGCGTAGCGGGCTCACTGCTGCCCGTGAGACGCTGGCCAGCGTGGGGGTGCACGTAGGGGAGCTGGAGACAGCTTCCGGTGACATGGCGTGGCCGCGGCTGGATGCCGCGCGAGCCAGGCCACGCGTCCCGACCGTGAGCCTGGCAGTCCCGGCGCAGTCAGATCCAGCCGATCCAGCCGATCCGGCCGCGGCCGGCCCGATCGCACCGACCACACCGACAGGGAGTAGCCCGGCATGACGATGACGGTTCCGGAAGCCATCGAGCGTGGCCGGACGCTGACGATCCCCGCCCTGCGCGAGACGGTCACGAGACTGCACCCGCGGCTACGCCACGTCGTGGAGTACCACCGCGGCTGGGTCGACGCCGACGGCAACCCGGTCGCGGGCGGTGGCGGCAAGCTCGTCCGCCCGGCGCTGGCGCTGCTGTCGGCCGAGGCGGCCGGCGCGCCGGCCGAGGTGGGCCTGCCGGCGGCGGTGGCCGTCGAGCTGGTGCACGACTTCTCGCTGCTGCACGACGACGTGATGGACGGCGACACCGAGCGCCGCCACCGGCCGACCGCCTGGACGGTCTTCGGCATCGACGGCGCCATCCTCGCCGGCGACGCCCTGCTGAGCCTGGCCACGCAGGTCCTGCTGGAGGTCGAGGGCGAGCCGGGCAGGAAGGCCGCGACGATCCTCGGCGCCGGCGTGCACGACCTGGTCCGCGGCCAGGCCGAGGACCTGCTGTTCGAGGACCGGTCGGACGTCACCGTCGCCGAGACGCTGTCCATGGAGGACGGCAAGACCGGCGCGCTGCTGGCCTGCTCGGCCTCGCTCGGTGCCGTGCTCGCCGGCGCGCCCCAGAAGGTCGTCGACGGGCTCGCCGAGTTCGGCTCCCGTCTCGGCACGGCGTTCCAGCTGATCGACGACCTGCTCGGCATCTGGGGTGACCCCGCGGTCACCGGCAAGCCGGTGCTGTCCGACCTGCAGTCGCGCAAGAAGTCCGTCCCGGTCGTCGTCGCCCTGGAAGCCGGTGGCGCGGACGCGGACGACCTGCGGGCGTTCCTGGTCAGCGAGGGCGACCGCCCCACGGAGGAGCTGGAGCGCGTCGCAGCCCTGATCGAGCGGGCCGGCGGGCGCGACTGGACCACCGCTGAGGCGGACCGGCAGCTCAAGACAGCAGGAGCGGTGCTCCGTTCGCTGTCGCTGCCCCCGCTGGCCGAGGCCGAACTGTTGGCCCTCGCACGATTCGTGACCGAACGCGACTGCTGAGAAGGGTGAGGCGAGCGCACGCCTGGGCCTCGCCGAGGCCCTCGACGCATGGCTCCCCCATCCGGACCCGGAGGAGATTCGGCTATGAGCCTGACCTCGGACCCGTCCCCGGCGACGCCGACGACGCAGCCGACGTCCGCGCGGCCGGGATTCCTCCCGGATCGGCGAAGCCGATCCGGGAGGTCCGCCGTCGCCGGGCCTCTGCTGGTGACCACCCGACCCGGTGCGCGCACCGGCGGGCCAGCCCCCGACCTCGCGCCGCCAGCGGCCGAGCCGGCCACGAGTGAGATGAGCACGTCCGCGTTGGCCGCGATGCTGACACTGCCCCCCGTTGGGGTGGCCGAGCGGGCCGCGGACGCGATGACGCAGGCCCGGGACTATCTCCTCTCCCTGCAGTCCGACGAGGGCTGGTGGAAGGGCGAGCTAGAGACCAACGTCACCATGGACGCCGAGGATCTCATGCTCCGCCAGTTCCTCGGCATCCTGACACCCCAGCTCGCGGCCGAGACGGGCCGCTGGATCCGGTCGCGTCAGCTGCCCGGCGGCGGCTGGGCGACGTTCCACGGCGGCCCGGCCGACCTGTCGACCACGCTGGAGGCCTACGTCGGCCTGCGGCTGGCCGGCGACGCGCCGGACGCGCCGCACATGCTCGCCGCGGCGTCGTTCGTGCGGGCCCATGGCGGCCTCGCGGCGACGCGGGTGTTCACCAGGATCTGGATGGCGCTGTTCGGCGAGTGGCCGTGGGACGAGGTCCCGGTGCTGCCGCCCGAGATGGTGCTGCTGCCGAGCTGGGTCCCGCTCAACGTCTATGACTTCGGCTGCTGGGCCCGCCAGACGGTGGTCGCGCTGACCATCGTCGGGCACTTCCGGCCGGTCCGGTCGCTCGGCTTCACCATCGACGAGCTCAAGGTCGTCGGCTCGCGGCCCGCGCGGGCGCCGCTGGTCAGCTGGGAGGGCGCCTTCCAGCGGATGGACGCCGCCCTGCGCCACTACCAGCGCCATCCGGTCAAGACGCTGCGCAACCTGGCGCTGCGCCGCGCCACCGAGTGGGTCGTCGCCCGGCAGGAGGCCGACGGTGGCTGGGGCGGGATCCAGCCGCCCTGGGTCTACTCGATCATGGCCCTGCACCTGATGGGCTATCCGATGAACCACCCGGTGCTGGTCGCGGCGATCGAGGGGCTGGAGACGTTCACCACCCGGGAGGAGACTCCCGACGGCGTGGTGCGCCGGCTGGAGGCCTGCCAGTCGCCGGTCTGGGACACCGCGCTCGCCGTCGTCGCGCTCGCCGACGCCGGCCTCACCGGCAGCCATCCGGCGATGCGCAAGGCCGGGGAGTGGCTGGTCCGCGAGGAGGTCACCATCCCCGGCGACTGGCGGGTGCGCCGGCCGAACCTGGAGCCGGGCGGCTGGGCCTTCGAGTTCGCGAACGACGTCTACCCGGACGTGGACGACACCGCCGAGGTGGTGCTCGCGCTGCAGCGGCTGCTGCACACGGGACTGGACGACGACGACCCGTCGCTGGCCACGCAGGTGCGCGGCGCGGTCGAGCGGGCGGTCAACTGGTCGGTCGGGATGCGCTCGTCGAACGGCGCCTGGGGCGCCTTCGACGCGGACAACGTCCAGAAGCTGGCGATGAAGATCCCGTTCTGCGACTTCGGCGAGGTGATCGACCCACCGAGCGCGGACGTCACGGCGCACATGGTCGAGATGCTCGCCGACCTGGGCAGGGCCGACCACCCGGTCACCCAGCGAGCGGTCCGCTGGCTGCTGGACAACCAGGAGCCGGGCGGCTCGTGGTTCGGGCGCTGGGGCGTCAACCACATCTACGGCACCGGCGCGGTCGTACCGGCGCTGATCACCGCCGGGGTGGCCGCCGATCACCCGGCGATCCGGGCGGCGGTGCGCTGGCTCGTCGCTCACCAGCGGCCCGACGGCGGCTGGGGCGAGGACCTGCGGTCCTACCGGGACGAGGCGTGGATCGGCCGCGGCGAGCCGACCCCATCGCAGACCGCGTGGGCGCTGCTCGCCCTGCTCGCCGCCGACCCGACCAACGAGGCGGTCGACCGGGGCGTGCGCTGGTTGTGCGCGACCCAGCGGCCCGATGGCGGCTGGGACGAGCCGTACTACACCGGTACGGGCTTCCCCTGGGACTTCTCCATCAATTACCACTTGTACCGGCTGGTCTTCCCATTGGCGGCTCTCGGCCGGTACGTGACCCTCACCGGGCGGTCCGCGGCATGAGCAGCATCTCAGCATCCGAGAACACCGGCGATCGTCATTCTGGCGGCGCGCGGGCGGCCGGCGGCGAGCCAGCGCCGCCGGCGCGCGGGAACGCGGCGTCCTCCGCGCCGGCCGGGCCGGCGGCCGCGGCGCGGCCCGGGTCCTCGCCGCCCATCCCGCTGATCCCGACGCAGGCGGTCGGCACCGGCCCGAGCTGGAAGCCCGGCCGCCCGCCGCGCCGGGCCCGGCTCGTGGTCGCGGCGCCGATGCGCGTGGAGGCGATGGCCGCCAGCCGGTCGGGCCTGCCGGCGGACACCGTCGTCGTCCGTACCGGGATGGGCCCCGAGCGCGCCAGCCGCGCCAACCAGGCCGTGCGCGCGGCGAAGCCCGACGCGGTCGCCGTGGTGGGCGTGGCCGGCGGCCTCGCGCCCCGGGTCAGGCCAGGGGACGTCATCGTCGCGAGCGAGGTGCGTACGGGCGACGGGACGGTCACCGGCCGTTGCCCGTCCGCGCCGCTGCTGGCCGGCGAGCTGCGCCGCGCCGGGCTCACCGTGCACGTCGGGCCGGTCGTGTCGGTGCCGCGGCTCGCGGTCGGCACCGCGCGGGCCGAGCTCGCCGCCACGGGCGCGGTCGCCGTGGACATGGAGTCGGCCTACCTGTCGCCGAGCGCCACCGGCCGGCCGTTCGCCGTGATCCGGGTGATCGTCGACACCGCCGCCGAGCCGCTCGGTCGGCTCGACCTCGCCCGCCGGGGTCTCGCCGGCCTGCGCACGCTGCGCCGGCTCGGCGAGCCGTTGGGCGCCTGGGCGGCCGCGGTCGGGCAGCGCCGGGTGCTGCTCGCCGAGCCGCGGGCGTTCTGCGCCGGCGTCGAGCGGGCCATCGAGGTGGTCGAGCGGGCGCTGGAGATCCACGGCGCGCCGGTCTACGTCCGCAAGCAGATCGTGCACAACACCCACGTCGTCAACGACCTGGCCAGCCGTGGCGCGGTCTTCGTCGACGAGCTGGACGAGGTGCCGCCGGGGGCGACCGTCGTCTTCTCCGCCCATGGCGTCGCCCCCTCGGTGCGCACGCACGCGAACGACCGGCAGCTGTCGGTCATCGACGCGACCTGCCCCCTGGTCGAGAAGGTGCACGCCGAGGCGCGCCGGTTCACCGCGCGTGGTGACACGGTCCTGCTCATCGGCCACTCCGGGCACGAGGAGGTCGACGGCACGCTCGGTGAGGCGCCAGAGCGGATCACCCTGGTCGAGTCGGCCGAAGCCGTCGGCTCGATCGAGGTCGAGGACCCGGAGCGCGTCACCTACCTCATGCAGACGACCCTCGCGGTCGACGAGGCCGAGGAGGTCGTCGACGCGCTGAAGGACCGGTTCCCGGCGATCGTCGGGCCCGGTTCGGCCGACATCTGCTACGCGACGTCCAACCGGCAGAACGCGGTGCGCCGGGTCGCCGCCGAGGCCGACCTGGTGCTCGTCGTCGGGTCGGAGAACAGCGCCAACTCGCGCCGGCTCGCCGAGGTGTCGCGGCGCGACGGCACCGCGTCGCACCTGGTCGAGAGCGTCGACGAGGTCCGGCTGGAATGGCTCGTCGGTGCCGACACGATCGGCATCTCGGCCGGCGCCTCGGCGCCGCCGAACCTGGTCGCGGCGCTGTCCGACGCGTTGGCCGGGCTCGGCGCCACCTCGGTGTCGACGAGGTCGATCGGTACCGAGTCGATCGCGTTCACCCTGCCGAAGGAGGTCCGCCGCCCCCAGGGCGGCTGACCCCCCCGGGGGGCTCAGCGCAGTAGCGAGGGGTTGTCTCGGTAGACCTCTTCGAGCAGGGACATGTCGAACAGGTCGTCGACGCTGACGCGGTAGCCGGCGCTGAGCAGGGCGCGCACGTTCTTCTCGGCGAGGCTGGGCGTGACGATGAGCAGGCCGTCGCGACGGGTGTCGTCACTGACGATCAGTGTGTTCTGGATCTGGTTCATCGCGAGCTGGGTTCGCTCGTCCAGCTCGGGGGCGTACTTCGTCACCGTCAGTCGTGCGCCGGCCTCGGGGCTCGCGACGTTGTCGCGCCAGCCGCGGATCTCCGCGGTGAGCGCCGCCCTGACCGCGGCCCGGTTGTGGGTGATGGCCTCGACCGAGGCGACGTACACCGACGACACGATCGGGTAGCCGTGGTCGGCCAGCAGGAACGTGGCGATCTCGACGCCGGCGAGGCGCAGCCGCAGCGCGATGTCGAAGACGTGCGAGAGCAGGCCGTCGATCCTGCCGGCGGCGAGCAGCTCGTCCGGCGACCCGTCGCTGACCTGGGTCACCCTGTCCACGCTGATGTTGTTGGCGGCGAGAAACGTGTCCCAGATCTCTCCGGCGCCCTTGTCCACCCAGATCCGCTTGCCGATGAGCTTGGCCGGCGAGTCCAGCGGCGCGCCGCCGGGCGACGCGATCACCCAGGGATAGCGCTGGTAGAGGGCGCCGACGGCGCGCGCCGGGGTGCCACGGATGATCTCGCGGGCGAGCACGTCGACGGCGCTGAAGCCGAGCAGCGCCCTGCCGGTGGTCACGGCCTCCTCGGCGCCGAGCGCGCCGGGCCCACCGGGCAGCAGCCTGGCGGTCCTGAAGCCGGCGTCGCGGTAGTAGCCACGGGAGTCGGCGAAGAAGCAGCCGGCGAACTCCACGTCCGGCGTCCAGGACAGCTGCATCCTCAGCTCGGCGGGGATCGTCCCGTCCGCGAGCTGGGACGTGCCGCCCGGCGTCGGGCCACCGGCGGTCCGCTGGTCGCCGTGCCGGCGGCGGCTGATCGCGAACGCCGTGCCACCGCCGGCGACGCCGAGTGCCACCCCGGCGGCGATCAGGCCACGCCGGGTGAGGCTGCGCCGCCTGGCCCGGCGCGCCGAGTCCGCGGACGGGAACGCGGCCTCGGCCCGGTCCGCCGCCCAGCCGGGACCGGCCGGCGGATGCCACTGGAACCCGGCTGGCGGCTGCGGTGCCGGGCCGGGTGGTGACGGGGCGGGTGGCGCCGGCCGGGATGGCACCGGCCCGGGCTGTGCCGGCCGGGATTGCCCCGGCCGGGGCTGCGCTGGCCGGGGCTGCGCTGGGTGTGGTGGTGCCGGGTGCGGTGGTGCCGGACGTGGTGGGCCTGGCCTGGCGGTCGCCGACTCCGCCGGCGTGCTCACGGCCCACAGGCCGCCGGTGCCGCTGCCGGCGGAGAGCGGCGGCAGGAACGCCGTCGTCGCCTCCGGAGCCGGCCCGGGTGCCCGGGCGTCGCCGGCGAGGTCGCGCAGCATCCGAGCGGCGGAGCCCGCGGTCAGGCGGGCCCGCGGGTCGTGCGTCATCAGGCCATCGAGCACCGGGGCGAGCGGGCCGGCGTTGCCGGGGCGTGGCGGCGCGAACTGGGCGTTGAAGGCGTAGCGGACCGCGTCGGTCGGGGTCGGGAACGGGGGCCGCCCCTCGACGGCGGCGTAGAGCGTGGCGCCGAGGGAGAACAGGTCGCTGGCGGGGCCGGCCTTCTCCTTGCGTAGCCGCTCGGGCGCCATGTAGACGGGGGTGCCCGAGATCGAGGTGGCCTGGGTCAGCGGCGCCCGGTCGAGGTAGGTGGCGATACCGAAGTCGGCGAGCTTGACCCGGCCGTCGGCGGTGATGAGCACGTTGGCCGGCTTGACGTCGCGGTGCAGGACGTCGTGCCGGTGCCCGTGGTCGAGCGCGTCCACCACGGCCAGCCCGACGCGGGCGGCGACCGACGGGGAGAGCGTCCCGTCCTGGCGGATCACCTGGTCGAGGGAGCGGGACGCCGCGAGCAGCTCCATGACGATCCAGGGCGCGTCCGGCTCCTCGACCAGGTCGTGCACGACGACGACACCGGGGTGCCCGGCGAGCCGGGCGGCCGCGCGTGCCTCCCGGCGGGCCCGCTCGGCGCGGTCGTGCCGGTCGGCCTCGGTCGGGTCGTCGCCGAAACGGATCTCCTTGAGTGCCCGGTCGACGCCGAGCAGGGTGTCATGGGCCAGCCAGACGGTGCCCATCCCGCCGCGTCCCAGCGCGTGCAGCAGCAGGTAACGACCGGCGATCAGCCGGCCCGCCCCGGTCGCGCCGCTCTGGGTGCCGAAACCCGGCTGGGTGTCGCCGCTGCGCCCGCCTCGTCCATCCCGGCCAGCTCGTCCATCATCCCGGCCGGCTCGTCCGTCCCGGCCGCCCGGCGGCGGCGCGACCGCGGCGCCTGGGCTGGGGGTGGACGGCAGGTGCGGGCTGGCCGCACCCGGCCTCGAGGCCTCCCCGGGGCCTGGGGCCGGCCTGCCCGGTGCGCCTGGCGTCGGGCCAGCGTCACCGGTCATCGCTGTGTCACGTCCGTCTCCCGCCCCGCGTGCGCGCCGATCCGGCACCCGGTCCGGGATCGATCATCTCATCCCGCCCGGGACCAACGGTTCAGGAGGTGACGGGCGGCCTGGCCACCCGGGAGATCTCCCGGGTGTTCCCGATGACATGCCCGGCGTCGCAGACGTGCAGGACGTGCACGGGAGCGCCGCAGTCGATGTGCGTGAACGACGCCGGCGGGCCGTCCTCGCCGGACAGGTGGCGGTCACCCCATTGTCGCAAGGCCGACAGCACGGGGGCGAGCTCGCGGCCAGCCGGGGTGAGCTGGTACTCCCATCTGGTCCGTGCGCCGGCCTCCCGGTAGCTGGTCCGCGCCAGCACGCCGGCGTTCACCAGACCGGCGAGCCGGTCGGTGAGCACGGCGCGTGGTGCGCCCGTTGCCGCCTGAATGGCGTCGAACCGGCGTACGCCCAGGGTCACCTCCCGGATGACCAGGATCGACCACCGTTCGCCCACCACCTCCAGCGCGCGGGCGATGGAACAGGTACGGGGCTGCGTCAGGAGCGCTGGTGTGGTCGCGGCCACCGGCGTGGGTGCCGTCGTGGGAGCGGCCGCCGGTCCGCGCTCACGGTGCTGGGTCGGCGTCTTCCCGGTCATCTAGCACCCCGCATCGACGGGGTCGCGGGTGCCTCCATGGGCGTAGTGTAGTTCTTGATCTATGCTACGTTCGAGTGCTGAACTCAGTGGCCTGCTGGTCGCGCGGCGTAGTCGGCGGCCGTCGGGGGTCCATGGCTGAGCGCGACGCCTTGGTGGCGGTGGGTGGCAGCTTCGGGGGCGAATGAATCCCGAGCGGGCGTCGGTGGCTTCTACAACTTTGTCGCAGTTTCGAACAGGGGCGAGCGGTCACACCGAGTGGCGAGATTCCGGGTGGTCGTGCACACTGCGCATACGTTGCTGTCCGTGAAAGGTGTGTGCCGCGTGACGGTCGCGTCCGGGATGCCTCCCGAAATGGACGCGGACGGTAGCGGAACGCACCCGGAGTGGCCGCGATCCTAGGCGTCCCCATCGGTTTACCTGATCGACATGCGTGCTCGACATACAGCTTGTATGTTGCTGGTGGGGTCGACATACAAGCTGTACGTACCCGCTGTATGGTGATCCCCAGGCGACCCCAGGTCACCACCCCGGCGGCCTGACGAGAGGGGGACATCTGCCGTGGCGGTTCAGTGGCGCTACTCGGTTCGTGTCGGGTCCTACCTGGCCAAGCAGAAAATCACGCGGAAGAAGTTCTTCCCGCTCGTCCTGGAGTTGGAGCCGCTCTTCGCCTGCAACCTGTCCTGCACAGGCTGCGGCAAGATCCAGCATCCGGCCTCCGTGCTCAAGCAGCGGATGAGCGTCGAGGACGCGCTGGCGGCGGTCAAGGAGTGCGGCGCCCCGGTGGTCGCGATCGCCGGTGGCGAGCCGCTCATGCACCCCCAGATCCACGAGATCGTGAATGCTCTGGTCAAGCGCAAGAAGTTCGTGATCCTGTGCACGAACGGCCTCCTGTTGCAGAAGAAGCTGAAGAACTTCACTCCGTCGCCGTATTTCACCTTCGTGCTCCACATCGACGGTCTGCGTGAGCGTCATGACGCGGTCGTCGAGAAGCCGGGAACGTTCGACGAGTGCGTCGAGGCGTTCAAGGCGGCCAAGGCGGCGGGGTTCCGGGTTGGCACGAACTCCACGTTCTTCAACAACGACAGCCCGCAGGACGTCATCGACATCCTGAACTTCCTGAATGACGACCTGAAGGTCGACCAGATTCAGCTCTCGCCCGGGTACGCCTACGAGAAGGCGCCCGACCAGGAGCACTTCCTCGGGGTCCAGGAGACCCGGGAGATGTTCTCGAAGGTGTTCGGCGAGGGCCGACGGAAGAAGTGGCGGCTGAACCACTCGCCGGTCTTCCTCGACTTCCTCGAGGGCAAGCGTGAGCTGGCCTGCACCGCGTGGGGCATCCCGAGCTACTCGCTCTTCGGCTGGCAGAAGCCCTGCTACCTGATGAGCGACGGCTACGTCGGCTCGTACAAGGAACTGGTCGAGACCACCGACTGGGACAAGTATGGCCGCGGCAAGGACCCGCGGTGCGCGAACTGCATGGCGCACTGCGGCTACGAGACCTCGGCGGTGCTCGCCACCATGGGTTCGCTGAAGGAGCAGGTCCGCGCGATGCGCATGTGACCGATGCGCGGGTGAACGTGATGTTGACGGGGTGAGGCGCGTGGCGCCTCACCCCGTCGGCGTCTGTCCCGCCGACGCTCGTCGGGTGATTCGCGTCCTTTTGGTCGGTGTGGGCCGGTTCGTGGCGCGCGAGGGTCCGTCCGTTTCAGGGCGGGCCTATTTGTTTCGCCGTCGACCGACACGCGGCTCCACGGCCGGCTTGGTGCGGGCCGGCTCGGTGCGCGCTCGGTGCGCGCTCAGTGCGCGGCCGGCGCCGCCTCGTCGGTGGACTCGCTTGTCGGCCAGACGGCGGCCGTTTCCAAAGGCGTTGAGTCGCGGCGGACTAGGCCGGACATGAGACGGTCCAGCGCGACACCGGTCTCCCTCCGGGCGGCCAGCGGATCGTCGGCCCTGGCGATGTAAAGGCTCGCCTCGGCGAGCAGGGCCGCGACCAGTCTGGTCAGCGGCGCCACCGGAATCGGGTCGATCGCCTTCTCGGCGATCGCGCGTTCCAGCCACTGCGACAGCAGCCGGTAGCCGTGCGTCTCGACCAGAGTGTTCCAGGCGTCGTTACCGAGCACGGCCGGGCCGTCCACCAGCACGATCCGCTGGAAGTCGGTGTCGGTCCGGGTGGAGAAGTCCAGCAACGACTGGAACCCGGTGCAAAGCTGGGTCCAGGCATCACTCGGCCCGGCCGGGTCGCGAGTCAGCTCGCTCTCGACGAGCGCCTCGGCGACCTCGCTGGCGACCTCCTTCATCACCTCCTGGAACAGGTCCGCCTTGTCCCGGAAATGGTGATAAAGCGCGCCTCTGGTCACCCGCGCGTCGGCGACGATCTCCTCGGTCCCCGTGGCCGCGTAACCCTGCTCGGCGAACCGCCGACGGGCGGCCGCCACCAGCGCGACCCTGGTGTGCGCCTTGGTCTCCAAGGTCCTCTCCTCGTGGCGGGACCTGGTCACGGCTCAATTATGGTGCACGGCGCGCCGTTCCATCAGGCCGAACCAAGGGCGTGACCGGGTATGACACGCGTCCCGGCGACAACGTCCGAGTCGCTCTGGACAGGGCTCGGTCGGCTGTGCTGGCGGCTCCTCGACCCGGCCGCCTCCTCATCCGGCCGCCTCCTCATCCGGCCGTCGCCTCATCCGACCGTCGGCGCGCCGATCACGTCGGTCTCGTCGGTGGTGACGGCGTCGCGGTCGTTCGTCATGCGCAGCTGAGCCGCGGGGATGGCCAGGATGGCCGCGAGCGCGACCACCGTCAGCGGCAGCGCGAGCAGCCAGGTGTGCCCCACCGCGTCTCCGTAGGCCTGCCGCACCACCGCCGCGACCGGAGCCGACAGCTCCGCGAGCCGCGGCACGCTGTGTCCGTCGGCGCCCGCGCCCGCGGGCAGTCCGGCGGCGGCGAGGCCGGTGCCGACCAGGTGCGCGGCCCGATTGCCGTAGATCGCGCCGAGCGCGGCGACGCTCGCGGTCGAGCCGAGGCTGCGGAAGAAGGCGACGGTGCCGCTCGCGGCCCCCAGGTCGCCGTGCGCCGCGGTGTTCTGGACGACGATCAGCAGGTTCTGCGTGGTCATGCCCAGGCCGACGCCGACGAGGGCCAGGTAGGCCGCGACGGCGGGCAGCGGCGTGCGCGCGCCGATGGTCGCGAACAGCGCGATCCCGCAGCAGAGGCACACCCCGCCGCCGACGAGGACCCCCTTGAAACGACCGGTACGGCTGATGGCGTGGCCGCCGATGTTGCTCGACACCGCGAGGGCGCAGACCATCGGCGCGGTCAGCAGCCCGGACACCGTCGGCGAGCAGCCGCGGCCGAGCTGGAAGTACTGGCTGAACAGCAGCGGGACGGTGATCGACACGGTGCCCGCGACAACCGTCCCGACCATGGCGAGCACGATGGTCGGCTGTCGGAACAGCTGCGGCGGCACGATCGGCTCGGCGACCCGCGTCTCGACGACGACGGCAAGCGCCAGCGCCGCCGCGCCGCCGAGGAGCAGCGCGAGCCCGGTGCCGGACAGCCAGCCGACGAGATCGCCCCCCAGCGTCATCCAGAGCAGCAGCAGGCCGACACCGCCGGGGATCAACATGGCGCCGAGATAGTCGATGCGCACGGGCCGGCGCTCGGTCGGCAGCCGCAGCGTGCGCCCCAGCATGACGAAGGCCACGGCGGAGAGCGGCACGCACAGGTAGAAGCACCAGCGCCAACCCAACCCGGGCGTATCGACGATCAGACCGCCGACCAGCGGTCCGGAGAGGTTCGAGATGGCCCACGCCGAGCCGATGTAGCCGCTGTAGCGGGCCCGCTCCCGCGACGGGACCATCGCCGCGAGCGCGACCTGGGTCAGCGCGCTCGTGCCGCCGGCGCCGACCCCCTGCACCGCCCGCGCGGCGATCAGCCAGGTCGTCGAATGCGCCAGCCCCGCCAGCATCGACCCGACCGTGAAGATCGCCAGGCCGAGCATGAGCAGCATCTTCTTGTTCAGCAGGTCGGCGAGCTTGCCCCAGACCGGCACCGTCGCCGTCATCAGCAGCAGCGTCGTCGCGACGACCCAGGTGTAGTCGGTCGAGCTGCCGTGCAGGTCGCCGATGATGCGCGGCAGCGCGTTCGCGATCACCGTTCCCGCGATCATGGTGACGAACAGGCCCAGCACGAGCGCCCATACCGCGTGCCTGATCTCGCGCGGTGTCATCGGCTGGGGGGCCGCCGGCTGTGGGGTCGTCGGCTGTGGCGTAGCCGGCTGTGGGGCGGTCGGCTGTGGCGTCGCCGGGCGTTCCGCGGACGTGGTCATGCGGCCCTCCCGGCCGGCCTCCCGAGCGATCGACGAAAGCTACTTAGTCAGTAAAAATAATCCGCCTACCCCCTTTCGTGTGCGGCCTCGGCGCGGCCGGCGGGAGGTCGCCCGAGGGCGGAGTTACGGAAGGGTCATCTGCGCGGCCTAGACGAGTAAGTCCGAAGTCTGGGTGACCGGTGGTCGGGCATGGAGAGAGGGTTTCCAAGATCGAGTTGTGACGCAAGACCTGGAAACCCTCCTGACCGCACTCTATGTGAAGATCGACGACCGGATCGGAGGGAGACGACGGACCGGACGGCCACCCACGCTGAGCGACTCCGAACTCGTCTGCCTCGCGGTCGCCCAGGCCCTGCTCGGCCACCACTCCGAGGCCCGCTGGCTGCGCTACGCCCGCAGGCATCTGACCGGGATGTTCCCGTATCTGCCGGGCCAGTCCGGCTACAACCGGCGTCTGAAGACGGC
>NZ_KI912266.1:0-2999 GCF_000235425.2 Pseudofrankia saprophytica | reverse complement strand
CGGCCATCATGCCGTACTCGATGCCGTTGTGGATCATCTTCACGAAGTGGCCGGCCCCGATCGGGCCGCAGTGCAGGTAGCCCTGCTCGGCCTGGGTGGGCTCGCCCGAGCGGCCACCTGGAACAACACGGCGGGCGGACCTTCGAGGGCGTCGCGGTCCGCGTCGCCCAGCGCCTACTGGCGATGGCCGCGGCGATCTGGCACAACAACAAGACCGCCGCGCCCGTCACCCGCTCCCTGATCGCCTACGACCACTGACCAGAGATCGGAATTACTCGTCTAGGCTGGCCACAGCGGCGGAGGTCGCGCGGGACGAGTGAGGGGCGGCGGCCGGTGCCGGGCCGGCTCACGGCGGCGCGCGGCGGGTCGCGAGCAGACGAGTTCTCATCCGGGAGGCGGCGTGCACCTCGACCACGATCATGGCCTGCATGAGCACGGCCACTCGCCGCTCGGTGGTGCCATCGGCGGCGGGCCCGCGACGGCGGTCGGCTGGCAGACCGCCATGCCGGCGGTCGACGCGGCCCCGCGGACCGTGCCGGCCGGGCGGGCGTTGCGGGTCGGCATAGGCGGGCCGGTCGGCAGCGGCAAGACCGCGCTGGTCGCGGCGCTGTGCCGGGCGCTCGCGGGCAAGGTCGACCTCGCCGTCGTGACCAACGACATCTACACGACCGAGGACGCCGACTTCCTGCGTCGCGCGGGCGTGCTCGACCCGGCGAGGATTCGCGCCGTCGAGACCGGCTGCTGCCCGCACACCGCGATCCGCGACGACATCACGACCAACCTCGACGCGGTGGAGGACCTGGACGCGGAGTTCGGCCCGCTCGACCTGATCCTGGTCGAGTCGGGCGGGGACAACCTGACGGCGACCTTCAGCTACGGCCTCGTCGACCGGCAGATCTTCGTCGTCGACGTCGCCGGCGGCGACAAGGTGCCCCGCAAGGGCGGCCCCGGCGTGACCAGCAGCGACCTGCTCGTCATCAACAAGACGGATCTTGCCCCACTGGTCGGCGCGGACCTCGCGGTGATGGCCCGCGACGCCGAGGCGGTGCGCCACGGCCGTCCCGTGCTGTTCACCAGCCTCGTCGAGGACTCCGAGGCGACGGCCGTCGCCCGCTGGGTCCTGGCCCAGCTGGTCGAGGCACGCACGGCCGGCGCCGGCGCGAACGAGAATTCCATGGCCCCGCTCGCGGCTGTCGGCATCGACCTGCCCGGCGCGCGGTGAGCGCCGCCGTCGACGTCGACGGCGACGGCCCGGGAGCCTGGTGACCCCGATCGCCGAGGCTGGCACGTGGGCTGGCGCGGCGGCGGGCGAAGAAGAGCGGGGCGCCGGCCGCGGCCTGGTGCGCGCGCACGCGGTGCGAGCCCACGCCGTGCTGCGGGTCGAGGCCGGTCAGGACGGGTCCGCGCGCGTCGTCGAGGCACGCTCGGCCGTCCCGCTCGTGCTGCGGCACACCGGCACCACCACTCCGCCGCGGGCCGCGGCCGAGGCGCCCGCCGCCGGGTCGGCTGGTGCGGCGGCGGCTGGGGTCACGCGGGTACAGGACCTGGCGCCGCCGGCGCTGCCGACCGTCACCGTGCACCTGGTCGGGGCGGCCGCCGGGCCGCTCGCGGGCGACCAGGTGCGGCTCGACATCACCGTCGGGGCCGGGGTACGGCTCGTGCTGCGCTCGGTGGCCGCCACGCTGGCGATGCCGGGGCACGGCCCCGGGCCGTCCGTGCTGGAGATCCACGCGGACGTCGCCGCGGGCGGCGCGCTCGACCTGCTGCCGGAGCCGACGGTGGCGGTGCGCGGCTGTCGGCATCGGATGGTCGGGCGGGCGGTGGTGGCGGCCGGAGGCTGGCTGCGCTGGCGCGAGGAGGTCCTGCTCGGCCGGTTCGGCGAGCCGTCCGGCCGGGTCGAGACGGACCTGCGCGTCGACATCCGTGCCCCCGCGGGCGACCGGCCACTGCTGCGCCAGCAGCTGCCGCTCGGGCCCGACGTCCTCGGCCTGACCGGCGCCGCCCTGATCGGCTCCGCCCGGGCCGTCGGCTCCCTTCTGATCGCCGCGCCCGCGCCGACCGCGGGTATCGGCCCGGCCGGGCTCGGCGTGCCCGCCTCGGTCATCCCGCCGCCCGCGCCCGGCGCCACCCGGACGCCGGGCGGAGCGGCCGTGTTGCCGTTGGCGGGCCCCGGAGTGCTGGTCACCGCGCTGGCCGCCGACGCCGTCACCCTGCGCCGCCACCTCGGCCCTGAGGGCTGAGAGCCCTGAGTTTCTGAGGTGCCGAGTTTCTGAGGTGCCGGGTTCCTGAGGACCTTTCGGTTCACTGGCGAGCGATCTTCGCCGCCATGGCTGGGGACGGTCTGGCTCAGGCCAGGTGGGCGAAGACGACGACGTTGTCGACGTAGTGGCCGGTGGAGTGGTCGAAGGTGCCGCCGCAGGTGATCAGGCGGAGTTGGGCGCCGTCGCCCGAGTGGTAGACCTCCTGGTCCGGGAAGCTGGCCTTCCCGTACTCGGCCGACCGGTCGACGACGAACGTCGCCGTCGTGCCGTCGGCCCGGTCGACGAGGACGGTGGCGCCCGCCCGCAGCCTGGCCAGCCCGAAGAAGACCGCCGGACCGGTCTTCGAGTCGACATGGCCGGCGATCACAGCCACGCCGTCGTCGCCCGGCTCCGGGCCGGCGCGGTTCCAGCCGACCTCGGTGAACCCGGTCGGGGCGATCAGCCGTCCCGCCCCGTCCAGGCCGAGCGGCACGACCGGTGCCGTCACGGCGATGTCCGCGATCCGCAACCGCACTGGATCCGCGGCCTTGCCCGCCGATGGAGACTGCCCGCCCTGTCCGCCTGCCGAGTCCGCCGAGCCTGCCGAGTCCGCCGAGCCCAGCGCGCTGGTCGCCGCCGGGCTGGCCGTGGGCGTTCCGCCCGGGCCTGGCCGCGCGCCGCAGCCGGTGAGAGCAACCAGGGCCAGCGTGAGCGCGGCCGTCAGCAGGAGGCTGGCCGCGAGCCCGCTCCGGCGGTGGC